>CALFNB010000631.1 GCA_937902425.1 uncultured Acetobacteraceae bacterium
CACGACCTTGCGGCCACAGGTACCTGAAACCTGCGCGTCTACCAATTCCGCCACCTGGGCAACAGGCTCTCCACGACTGCCAGACCAGGCCACGGGCGCGGAGAAACGGGAGGGGCGCGATGTAACGCCCGGTTGAGGTGCCGTCAACAGGCGTGCGCGCGGCATGAGGTGACGGCGTGGTCCGATCTGACATTGTCGGGCTATTTGACTTAATAATTTGACATTGTCAGAATAAGCTGCGAGATCGGCTGACATCGAGTTCCGTGATGAATGATGGCCCGGCGGACGCCGTCGCCGCCTGCGATTCACGGCGACGAATCGGGGTGTTTCATGAATTCGGCCGGCATTGATACCCATGTGAGGCGCACCGCGCGTGAACAAGACGCTTGACCACCGTTCTCCCGCCGAAGTCGGCGAACGCCTGCGGCTCGCACGGGAAGCGGCCAGGATCACGCAAGCCTCGGCGGCGGCGGCCGCGAACGTGGCGCGGACGACGCTGATCGCGATTGAACAAGGCCAGCGAAAGATTCGAATGGACGAGTTGCTGTGCCTGACGAAGCAGTACGGCACCTCGATCAACGCGTTGTTTCGCCGCGAGGCCATTCACATCGATCTAACAACGAAATTCAGAAACGCGCGGGCGCCTGCTAACGCTGCCGTTGAAGCCGCCGCCCGGCTGTTGACCGATCTGGCGAGCGCCGAGGCTGAGCTGGAAGATTTGCTCGGAATTGATCGTGTCAGAAACTATCCGCGACAACATCTGATCCTGCCAGGCGATGTCCGTGTCCAGGCGGAACAAGACGCGTTTGAGGTCCGGCAGTGGCTCGGTCTCGGTCGGGGACCGGTTCCGGACGTTGAGACGCTGCTCGAGCTGGAGTTTGGTGTGCGGGTATTCGTTCGTACGGTGGATTCGCGAATATCAGGACTTTACGCATTCGACGACGCCGTGGGTGCGTGCATGCTGTTCAATGCGACGCATCCGCGAAGCCGTCGCAATTGCGCCGCGGCACATGAGCTGGGTCATTTGATATCAAAGCGTGATGAGTCCGAAGCACTGCTGGATGAATCGTCTGACCATGCCAGGGATGGGCGATATGCGGATACCTTCGCCCGCGCATTCCTCACGCCGGCGCGGTCCGTCATGCGGAAGTTCCAACAGATCACGGTGGGATCATCGCATCTGAGCCGGCGGCACGTGATCGTGATGGCTTATGCCTTCGCGATATCCCACGAAGCGATGGTCCGGCGCCTGGAGGAGCTTAAACTCGTGAGGGAGGGCACCTGGGACTGGTTCAACGGGCATGGGGGCATCACGGAAGCCCAGACCCGTCAGGTGCTCGGTGAAGCGGCGTTCGAGGAAATTTACGCGACCAGCGGGCAGGAGCCGATTTCGCTTCGACTGAACGTGCTGGCGGCCGAGGCCTGGAAGCGGGAACTACTAAGCGAAGGACAACTCGCGCGGCTTCTCGGTCTCGACCGGGTGGAGCTCAGGAAAATTCTGGATGCTCTCGACGCCGATCCGGTCGAGGCAGATGAAGCCCTCGACCTTCATGGATGAGACGAGTGCGATCGTCGTCCTCGACACCAGCGTTGTCATCAATCTGAATGCTACCGGTCGAGCGCCGGAGATCTTGAATGCGTTGCCGTTGCGGATCGTCGTCACGGAGATCGTTGTCGCGGAATTGCGGCGAGACCGCCGAAGCGGCCGACAAGATTCAGAGTTGCTTGAAGCATTGGCACGGGCCGGTCACATCCGCGTGGTTGCAATCGGCGACGCGGGACCGAGCGTGTTCGGCGAATTCGTGGTCGGTCCCGCCGGTGACACCCTCGACGACGGCGAGGCAGCAACGATCGCCTTTGCTGTCGAGCATCAAATCGCACCCGTTATCGACGAACGAAAGGCGCTCCGGATCTGCCGGGAGCGGTTTCCTTTGCCGCGACCGATATGTACCGTGGATTTGTTCGCTGAAACCGCCGTCGCGGTGGCTCTGGGGTAAGACAGGCTGATCGGCGCGGTTTTCCAGGCATTACAGGAGGCTCGCATGCGCGTCCCGTTTGAACGTGTCCCCTGGGTGGTCGATCTTATCGGAGCAGATCAAGCCACCCTGTGCCCCAGTTTGCCGAGAGCAGCACGTCTGAGATGAGCACAAGCCACCGAAGTTGACGTGGACGGACGATCCGTAAAAGGCCTGTCCTCTGGGGCCATCAACCAATACGCCGGGAACCAGATTTGCCGATCCCTTTTGGACCGATTTGTCTTTTGCGCGGAACCCCTCTTGGCGCACACCACAAGACAGTGACACAACCCGTGCCTCGCGCGGAGCGGGTGAAACCCCTCCGGGCGCGAACGTTGGGCGGGAGTATTCTGCGATGACGGATGTGGCGACGGTATTCGGCGGCTCGGGGTTCATCGGCCGCTATGTGGTGCGGCGGTTGGCGCGCGCCGGCAAGACCGTCCGGGTCGCCGTCCGTAATACCGAGCGGGCGCTGTTCCTCAAGACCGCCGGCAGGATCGGCCAGATCGTGCCGTTGCACGCCCCGGTGACCGACGATGCCGCGGTGAAACGCGCGGTCGCGGGCGCCGACTGGGTGGTTAACCTGGTCGGCGTGCTGACCGAATCCCGCGCCGCGTCATTCCAGGCGATCCATGTCGACGCCGCCGCCCGCGTCGCCCGAGCCGCCGCCGCCGCGGGCGTCAAACGCCTGGTCCACCTGTCCGCCATCGGCGCCGACCCCGCCGGCGACAGCCGCTATGCCGCCTCCAAAGGCGATGGCGAGGCGGCCGTCCGCGCAGCGTTTCCCGGCGCCACGATCCTGCGCCCCTCGATCGTGTTCGGACCCGAGGACAACTTCTTCAACCGCTTCGCCGGCATGTCGAGAATGCTGCCGTTCATGCCGGTCATCGAGGGCGCGACCCGGATGCAGCCGGTCTACGTCGGCGATGTGGCGGACGCGGTGCTCGCCGCTCTCCAGTCCGACGACGCCATCGGTAACACCTACCAACTGGGCGGGCCAAAGGTTTGGCTGTTCGTCGACCTGCTGGCCTATATCCTGAAAGTCACCGGCCGGGACCTGTCGCTGGTCAACATGCCCGTGCCGCTGATCCGCCTGCAGGCCTGTCTGCTGGAACTGCTGCCCGGCAAATTGTTGACCCGGGACCAGCTCAAGATGCTGGCGCGCGACAATGTCGTGGCGTCCAACGCGCCTGGCCTGAGCGATCTGGGCATCAGCCCCACGGCGGTCGAGCAGATCGTGCCCGACTATCTGCGCCGTTACCGCGCGGGGGGCGGGCGGCGGCCAACATCCGTCGCCGCCTGACGTCATTCGCTTGCCCCGACATCCCAGGTCAGGAACTGGTAAGGCGCCTCGTAGGCGCGGGGGCGAGCCTTGAACCGGACAATCGCGTCTCGCGTGTAGCGCGCGCCGCGCCGTCGCGGTGGCGCGGATCCGCACGACCCGATCGGGACTGGGGAAACCAATCGTCCCGGCCGCCGGTTCGATGTCTCGCGCGGACCGAACCGCCTCCGTCACCAAGGGCGACGCGCCATCCAGTTTCACATCCCCCACGTCGTACACCGTCAGCGCCGGACGGATCAGCGCGAAGACCCGGGGTGTCATGCCCAGTACGAGTTCTATTTCGTCGAGATTGTCGAACGGACGGTCCGACGGTGCATAGGCGAGGCCGCTGGCCTCATACCGTGTCCGCTTACGGTCGCCGCCGGAGGACATCGCGGACGGCTGCCGCCACTCGATGATCGCGTCAGCCAGCGACGCCGCGGTGGACTCGTCGACGCCCGCCTGGATCATGAGCGATCGCAGCAACCGCGAACTCGCATAGTTCGGATTGATCTTCACCGCTTCGTCCGTGACCAGAACGTCGACCGCTACGGCGCCGACCAGAATGGGCTCCGGCGGCACCCGCCACGCCAGCCCGCTGACCGGCCAGGTTCCTCGCAACAGGCGCATCGCGACCTCGTTGACCGCGCTGTCCGCCGCCACTTCCGCCGCGGCCGAGGCGCGCAGCGCGAAGGCGATCCGGGCTTCGGTTCGGGCCGCGCTGGTCAATCGCGCGCCCAGAAGCGCGAGCAAACCCAGCAGGCCGAGCACGACCAGCAGCGCGAACCCGCGTTCGTCTGGGCTATGCTTGTGTCTCATGGGCGCCACCGGTCACGCCCAGGTCCGGCGATGATGTCGGGAAAATAGGTCCCCGCGGGAACCCAGAACGATACGCGTGCGGATCAGCCCTGCGGGCCCGACCCGGTCCATCGTGACACCCAGACACCGCTCGCTGAACCGGCGGCCGCTTGCCAATAGCTGAATTCGAGGCGTTCGATCCCATCAAGCAACACGCTTTGTCCGTGGGTCGCCTCCGGGTCGATCAGGTTCGGCAAATGCGGCGCCCACGATACCACGAGGCGGTGGGCGGCATCGCTCGTCACGGTCACGTCGACCAGGCGAGTGATCTGACCCGCCGCCGCGATCGGCAGCGTGGACGTAAAGCTCAGTGTCCGCGGCTCGCCCACGAACAACGGCGCACGCGCCGCGACCCCGCCGGGATCAAGGCGTTCGATCAGCGATCGCAACGTGCGCTCCACCGCGTCGAGTTCGTCCCGCCGGTTCAATGCCCGCGCCTCGGTTCGCGGTGCCTGCATCGCCAGCGCGATACCCTGAGCGAGCGTGGCGAGAACGAGCCCGGTCAGGGCGAGCACGATCAGGATTTCAATCAGGGTGAAACCGGCCGAGGCTCTGGCGTGCCGGACCGGTGTGCCGGACCGGCTGTGGCAGACTCGATCTTGAACTTGCTTTTCCTGGACCGCTCATGACTGGCGTGGCGAGACAGGTGGGGCGAGCGAGGTCTGAACCTGGGACATGAACAACCCATGCGACGCGGCGTGGAACCTGGCTTTACGCTGATTGAGGTGCTGGTCGCACTGACGATCGCCATGCTCGTACTGGGCGTGTTCGCGGCCGCGTCGATGGAAGGGATATTCACCGTTCACGAGTCGGCACGCGTTGAGGAAGCCCTGGTACGGGCGCGCTCACGTCTCGCGCTCAGCGAGGCGCGACCTGTCGAGGGGGATTTTCGCGGCGACGACGGTGACGGGTTCCAATGGCGGGTCAACACGCGCGTTCTGGACCAATTTGGCAAACCGCCGGATCAGGCCTTGACGACGTTGTATGACACGACCGTGTGGATTTCGTGGCACAGCGGCGGACGCTTTCGCGACGTCCGGCTCGATGCCGAACGCCTGTTCACGCCGCTGCCCGCACCGGCGGCCCCGCCTCGCCGCTGACCGGATCAGGCGGCCATCAGGTCGCGCCGGACGCGGATTTCCACGGTACGTTCGCCGATCCACAGGTGCGCCACCATGCCACGCGCGAGCGGGCCGTGCGTTTGTTCCCATTGTTGCCGTACGACATCGATGTACGCGTGGTACGACCAGAACGCCGGATTAAATCGTGGCGTTGTCGTATCGTTGGCGCCAACGAACAAAGGCGATCCGGACCGCTCGAACGCGGCCGGCCACGCCTGACCGGACGGGGGTTGGGTGAAGTCCCAGTATGGAATTGTCAGTTCCGCCGTGCGGGCCGGATCGGTCGCGCGCAACCGTGCCTCGATCTCCATGAGTTGACCGCGATCCCACGGCATCGCCGCCACGGTCGCGTCCGGATCGGCGAGTTGGCGCAACGCGGGATGCAACGCCAGCACACCGGAATTGGAGCGCGCGCTATCGAGCAGCAAGCCGACCGCGTGCTAATAAGTCGCGAGTTTATCCGGCGAGAGACTGTCGATGTTTTCGCGGGTGATCCGTTGCGGCGCCGTGCGGGCTTGCGCGGTGGCGGACATCAGCGGGGGAAATACCGCCGCGGAAGCCATGGCTCCGGCGCCAATGAAGAGTTGACGGCGGGATGGTTGGCTTTATGACATGATCTCTCCTCGCACCAGATGGGAAATTTGGGTTCGCGCGGTTAAGTCACTGGGCGGGCTGTGTTGTTTTTTTGTTTCGCATGGCGATTTTTGTGC
>CALFNB010000632.1 GCA_937902425.1 uncultured Acetobacteraceae bacterium
CCACGTTGCCCGCTCCGGCATCGCCTCGGCTTAATCCCGGTTGATTGAGTCCGCGTCCCTCCCGCTCCGGCGACGCGGTGACCATCCCCCGGCGAAACCACGCATTCGTGCCTCCACGCCAGAGCGCGATCGCTGAGAGTCAGAAAGCATGACTACTGCAAACCGAACCAATCAGCCCCTAATGCTTGGCGGGCTGGGCGACGCGCCACGAACGCAGACCCATCGCCAGCAGCAAACACAACATGATCCCCGACGCGATCGTGCTCGTCCAAAAGCAGATCTGGCGCAGTACCGACGGCATCCAGACCAGCACGATGTCGTTTGTCCCTGGTTGGACAGGGAGCACCGCGAGCGCTTCTACATCGGGAATGGCGGCGACAATCACGCCGTTGCGTGTAACCCGGGTATTTGGCGTCAGCGGATGGGCCAGCCTGACGAACCCGCCATGATCCGCCTCCAAAATAATCCGAACGCCGCCAGGACTGACCGTATAGTGCGAGACGATGATCTCAGGAGCCTGCCCGCCACCGCTGTTCCATTCAACACCACCCGGGATCCGCGGCACGAGGAAACGTGCCGCCCGTCGCGCGCTCAGATCAATGTCCATACGGCGCGCGATCTCCACGATCGCCTGCTTCGCGTCCGCCGCTCCGGAGTGTACGTCGCTGAACGCGATCTGCCAGAACGGCGGGGCGTCGAACGATACCGGTCGGCGCTCCAACTCAAGTGTACCGCTGGCCAACACCGGCGTCGCTCCAGCCAACCGCGACAGCCGGCCAAACACCGGATCCGTTTGATCCGCCGCAATCCAATCGGGCAGTCCCATTGCCCGCTCCCCAACTCCAACACACCAGCCAACATTAAGGACCGCGAGCATGGTTGCCGTGGATGCCGTCAGGCCATGCTCCTTCCGCAGATCATCCTCGGCGATCTTCAGCGTGGCCGCGAAAGCATTATGCGCGGGTGTGGCATCCTGCTTGTGCGGACCATTGAGGGTCTGGATTCTGGCCTCCGCGAGTGGCGTGGACGTGGGCTCGACAGAAGCAACTGGCTTGTCGCCATCGAAGGTAATCTCCAGGATCCGCTGGTTGGGCGTGGCGGCTGCGAGCCGCTGACCGGCGCGCTCCAACGGGCGCAGGTCCTCCCGCGTCCAGGGCTGAATGGCGGAGGGACCCGCATCGAGCACGACCAGAATGAAAACCAATGCTGGCAATCCCCGGACGCGCGGAAATGCCGCGAGCAACATTTGCAGCCCGGCGCCAGCGGCCGCGCAAAGAAAGCAGAATGTCAGCGTCGCGTCGCGGACATAAGCGCCTCGCACGAAAAGCGTGATAAGGGCGAGCACCAAATTCAGCACCAGGAAGCGCGCGAGTGCCTGTAGCTTTAAGTCTCGCCTGACCGCTATGACCCAGACACCACTCGCGGCACAGAGCATCATTGGCAACCCGAAATAGGTTGAGTATTCCGCACCAAGCCCGGTGCGTCCCCACACGAACACATTGCGTAGCATCGCCAGGTGCGGCCACGCCAGCGTGACCAAAGAACCGGCGGAGAAGTTATCGGCGGTCATCGAACGTTCAAGTGCGAATGGCGCCAGGAAATAGATCGAACCCAGTGCCGACCCGATGCCGGCAACCAGAAGCCCACGAAGCGCGGTCATGGGCCAGCCGAGCATGGTCAGCCGGACTACAACATAAGCCGCCGCGAACAACGCGAAAATCGCGGCCGTGGGTTGATGCGATCCAACAAAAACCGTCGCGCTTAATGCAAGACCAATGCTGGCCGGCCCCAGAGCCGACGGGGCAATCAAAACGCCCTCGGCGAAATACAAGATTGCCGGCATCGCGGCAAAATTCACCAATTGGGGAAAGGATGACCGGATGATCTCCATGTAGGTGACGAAATACGACCCGGCGTAGAACAGCGCCGTGATCATGGCGGCGGGTCGGCCGCCTCCGATCCGCCGCGCGTATGCGTACATAAACATCGCGGCGGCCAATCGTGCGAGAAACGCCGTGTACTTCACCGCCTGCGTTGGGTCCTGAACAACCAGTTCAACACCGGCGGCCATCCAATGGAAAACCGGTCCAGTGAACTGGAGCAGAGTCGATCCGCCAAAAAAGTAATTATCCCAAAACAGTGATGAACCATCTTCAATCGCCATGGCGAGATGGTTGACCCTCGCCACATGTGTCCCGGCGTCTCCGGTGACAATCAATCCCGGCGCGAGAATCGCGTGACCGAACCAAACAAGCGCGCATATTGAGACTGGCACGAGACCAGCCGGGAAGCGACCGCCAATCAGCCGGCTAAAACCGCGGTCACGCCATTCCACGAGGACCATGCTCACGCCCGCCAGCCCGGCAAGCGCTGGAAACACAAAATCCAAGGACCGCGACAGATGCCAAAGCAGATCGAACGTTACTGGGCCGGCGGTCGCGCGTATGCCATATTTGATTCGGTCGAGCGTGAACAGCGAAATACCGGACAGTGACAGAAAGAACAGGCAAATCGCCAGCATCGCTATCACGAGAACGCGGTCGTGCGGACCTGCGATCGCGCCTCGAAGCCTGATGTTCATCCCAGAGACTCCGACGCTGATGAAGCCTTCATCCATTCAGGACCGGGCAACTCGGTCACCGCTGCCCCGCCGCCACTATGTCCACGGAGGACTTGCACCGCGTCAGACGGTCATCCTCACAGGCGAGGCGCCAGCCAACAAAAGCGCGTTGCTGATCGCGCACCAGCCGATTGCGGGCATCGACCGTGGCCTCCGTCAGTGGTGCGCCAAAATCGGCGGGCGTACCGTGGTAAACACGGTTGAGCATGACCTCGCCCAGAGCTCGGGTAAAATGCACCGGCTCCCAGAACCACCGCATTCGCGTGACCCGGTCGCCAGGGGGCGGCACGGTCTCGGTCGTGTAGGGCCCATATTCCACGAAGTCCCACGCGGTGATGCTGTCACTGTGTGCCTCGGCGACCAGATGCGCGAGATCCACCTTCAGCTTCTCGATGTATGGCCAGAGCCCCGCCTCGCGGTAAATCTCCAGTTGATCGGCATGCGACGACCCGAGAATCAGCGTCAGGGTCACATCATGGCTGCGGCAGAACTGGATCATCTCACGCAATATGCCAATATTTGGCATGGCGCCGTGCCAACCCGCGAGAATACTCCTGAACTCGTCGATCCGCGACAGATCCCACTGATCCTTCTG
>CALFNB010000633.1 GCA_937902425.1 uncultured Acetobacteraceae bacterium
GCGCCCGCCGCCTCGACCGGTGCCATGCCGTTTTTCAGATTGAGGTCGACCAGTTGCGCGACCGTTTCGGTATCGGTCTCGGTGCTGAATTCCTGGCCCGCCGCCTCCAGTTCGTCACGCAGTTCGGCGTGGTTCTCAATGATGCCGTTATGCACGACCGAGACCCGGGACGTGCCATGCGGATGCGCGTTGTTCTCGGTCGGCCGGCCGTGCGTGGCCCAACGCGTGTGACCGATGCCGGTCGTCCCGGCGAGTGGCCGGCGATCCAAGGCGGCGGCCAGGTTGAGCAGTTTCCCCTCGGCGCGGCGGCGTTCGATATGGCCATTCACCAGCGTCGCGATGCCGGCGCTGTCATAGCCGCGGTATTCCAGCCGCCGCAGTGCGTCCAGCAGCAACGGCGCCGCGTCCCGGCCACCGATCACCCCGACAATGCCACACATCAGCTTCGGTCCTTTGGTTTTGCCGTGCGTTGCCGTGCGGCGTGGTCCTTGGCCGCGCGGAACTCGGCGGCCCAGTTTGATTTTCGCGTTTGCCTGCCGCGGGCCAGGGCCAGCGAGTCTGGCTCCACGTCTTCCGTGATCACGCTGCCGGCCCCGACGATCGCGCCGTCGCCCACCGACACAGGCGCCACCAGCGCCACGTCCGAGCCGATGAAGGCCCCCGCGCCGATCGTCGTGCGGTGCTTGTCGTAGCCGTCATAATTGCAGGTGATGGTTCCGGCGCCGATGTTGGTTCCGGCGCCGACCGAGGCATCCCCCAGATAGGTCAGATGGTTCGCCTTCACACCAATGCCAAGCGTCGTCGCCTTGACCTCAACGAAGTTGCCGACGTGGACGTCACGTTCCAGCACCGTACCGGGCCGCAGCCGCGCGTAAGGCCCGACGATGCAATCCGTTCCTACCGTGCAACCGTCCAGATGGCTGAACGCGCGGATCAACGCGCCACGCGCCACCGTCACGCCGTCGCCGAACACCACGTTGGGTTCGATCGTGACATCGGGCTCGAACGCCGTGTCGGCGCGCAGAAACACCGAGGACGGGTCGATCATCGTTACTCCCGCCTCCATCGCCGCGTGGCGGAGCCAGCCTTGCACCACCGCCTCCGCCGCCGCCAGTTCGACCCGCGAATTGACGCCCATGAGTTCCGCCGCCGGCGCTTCAACGGCGGCGACGCGCACCTGTTCGACGCGGGCCATTTCGACCACATCGGTGAGGTAATACTCGCCCTTGGTGTTGTCCGCGTGCACCGCCATCAGCCAGCGCGTCATGTCGGCGGCGTCGGCGCACAGCACGCCGGCGTTGCACAGGTCGATCGCGCGTTCCGAGCCGGTGGCGTCCGCCCACTCGACGATCCGTTCCACATGGGCGTCCCGCATGATCACGCGTCCGTAACGGCCCGGATCGGCGGGCCGAAATGCCAGCAGCGCCAGTCCCGCGTCTCCGGCACCTCGCCGCTCCAGCAGCCGTTGCAACGTCTCCGCCCGGATCAGTGGGTTATCCGCGTACAGCACCGCGACCTCACCGGAGCCAAAATGCTCCGCCGCCTGGAGCGCCGCGTGCCCGGTGCCAAGTCGTTCGTGCTGGATGACGCAGGTATGCGGGGCGGCTTCCTTGGCTACCTGTTCCATGTCCGGGCCAAGCACGACCACGACGCGATCGAACGTCGCCTCGCAACTCGCGATCAGATGGCGCAGCATCGACCGGCCGGCGATTTTGTGCAGCGTCTTGGGCAGCGCCGACTTCATGCGGGTGCCCAGACCGGCGGCGAGGAGAATGGCGGTTGCTTGCATACGGATTGCCTGCTTCGCTGCGTCCGACCGGTTAGCGGTTGGAACTCCCGAATGTCAAAGCTTCATGGCATGGGATTGGTTCAATTCAGATTACGGAGTGCTTCACGGTGGCGCGAACCCTGTTGCTTGATCTCGACGGAACGCTGGTCGACACGGCACCGGATCTCGCGGGGTCGCTGAACCGGTTGATGGTATCGCGCGGCCTGGCCGAATTCAGTCCGCGGGAAACCGAGTCGATGATCGGCGACGGCGTCACCGTGCTGGTCGGCCGCGCTTTCGCCGCGCGTGGCGGCACACCGGACGAGCAGGCGATGGCCGACTTCAGCCGCGATTACGGTGCCCATTTCGCCGACTCGAGCCGGGCCTACCCCGGCGTCCCCGAGTTCTTGCGGGACCGGGTGGCCGAGGGTTGGCGATTGGCCGTCTGCACCAATAAGACCGAGGCCGTCGCCCGTAAGCTGCTGGAGAGCCTGGACCTGATGTCCTTGCTGAGCGCGATCGGCGGCGGCGACAGCTTCCCGGTACGCAAGCCCGACCCGGCGCATTTGCTCGCGACGCTGCGTCTGGCGGGCGGCGATCCGGCCGACGCGGTCATGGTCGGCGATCATGCCAACGACGTGCACGCCGCCCATGGCGCCGGGGTGAAAGCGGTGTTCGTCACCTGGGGCTACGGCCCGATCGCCATGGCCGCCGGGGCGGAAGCGATCGCGCACGACCTGCCGGCGCTGCTTGAAGCGATCGAACGCCTGGTGCCCCCGGTGGTGCCCCCGGTGGTGCCAAGGATCAATTCTTAAGCTGCCGGTCCAGAAACGTCCGGACTCGGGCGACGCTGTCTTCGGCCGCCGCCCGATCGTACTCCAGGATATGGCCGTCGTAGACCGTTTTGGTCGTCGGGCCGGCATCGAAACCGTGGTACACTTCGGGGTAGGTGTGGATTTCAAATGGCTGACCTGGCCGCAACTCGTTGCCATAGGCTCGACAGCGCTTCGCCGGATCGCCCCAGTCATCGGCCTCGCCAGCCAACACCAGCAACGGCACCGCGCCATGCAGCCGAGGGTCGAAGCAGGGCCCGTAGTAATCCACCGCCGCCCGCGGCCGCATCGCGGCATACGGGGCCTGCACCGCGAGCGCGGCCGTCGCGCCGCCATGCGACAGACCGAGGACACCGATACGGGCGGGGTCGATCTCGGGCTGGGTGCGTAGCCAGGCCGCCGCGGCGCCTACATCGCCGACACGGTCCCATGCCGTGACCTTGGGCTGGTCGGCCGGGTCGCAAACATTCCGCACGCCGCGCGGCGTCATGCTGTCAGGCATGAGCACGGCGTAACCCCAGCCGTTCAGGCGGTGCGCCCAATCGGGCAAGCGGGTGAACGGATGAACGGACCGTTGCAGCCATGCAGACCGATCACGGCCGGCAACGGACCCTTGCCCGCGGGCAATCGCAATATCCCTCGGCAGGGGACCCGCCGGCATGCGCGGTTGTCGCACCAGGATGGGCGGCGGTGAGATGGCCCCTCCCGCCGATGCGGGCGCCACCACGGCCGGCAGCCCGCCAAACGCCGTCGCGGCGAGCGGCGGTGGGATGGGCGGGATCATGACAGTCCGGATCCGGGCTTGTGGCACCTGGACCGCTTGCGTCCGCGGCGTCTCAATCGAGGCTGGCTGAGGCAACAGGCGCGGTACGGACATGACGAGGGTCGAGGTAGCCGGTTGGGTGGCGAGCCTCGAAAGTCGCGTCGCCAATTGGAATAACGACAATAGCGCGCAGACGGTGACCGCCATGCCGATGCAGGCGATACCGGCGGACCTCAACGCGGCGGACAAGGCGAATTCCTGACAATGGAAGTCCCCGCGAACGGCCCGCTGGCACCACTCCGCGAGCATTGACCTTCGCGGTTCATCGCAATCCGACGCATCGGCCCATCAGTCCGCTCTCACAATGCAGACGCCGATCACCAGTGGAACCGGTTAACGCGCGGCTTCAACCGGCCATTTGTGCGACGCTCGCGCTCGGTGCCTTGGATCCCTGGCCCGGTGACTGAACCCTGTCGCGATGAGGGCATCAGGTCGGCTGAGGGCAAGGTCATGCCATCACCCATTTGCTTACCAGCATCAAGAGGCCGCGACAGTAGCGCCGATGAACGACCCACCGGGGGTGCTCCGCAAGCGGCCGCGACAGTAGCGCCGATGAACGACCAACCGGGTGCTCCGTCCGGGCTCAATGCCTGACCCAGCGATCCAGGAACGCGTGGACCCGGGTGAAGCTGTCCTCGGCGGCGGCCTCGTTGTATTCCATGACATGGGAGTTGCTGACTGAGCGCTTCATCAAAGGATTGTCAAAAGCATGGTAAACGCCTGGATAGACGTGCATTTCGAACACCTGACCCGGCTGTAGCGCCATTCCGTAGGCCTCGCAGCGCGCGGCCGGGTGCCCCCAGTCGTCCTCCGCGCCGGCGAGGACAAGCAGAGGCACATCGCCGTGCGCGGTGGGATCGACGCAGGGTCCATAATAATTGATGGCGGCGCGCAGCCTGAACCCGTCATAGATGCGATCCGTCGCCATGACGGCGGTCGCGCCGCCGTGGGACAGCCCCAGAACCGCGATACGGCCAGGATCGATCTCCGGCTGGGAGCGCAGCCAGGCGACGGCGGAGCCGAGATCGCCTACCCGGTCTCTCGGCGTGACCAAAGATTGTTCGGCCGGGTCACAAACACGTTTGACGCCGCGTGGGGTCATGCTGTCGGGGATCAACACCGCATAGCCCCAGCCGTTCAACCGTCGCGCCCAGAGCAACTGGCCGGCGCCACGGCCGCCGCAGCCGTGCAGCACGATGACAGCGGGGAAGGGGCCTTGGCCGGCGGGGAGTTTGAACGCCGCGGGGATCGGGCCGGGCGGCATCCGTGCCCTCGGCACCTGAATCGGTGGAATTCGCACGTCATCGGTTCCAAACAGCGCCTCCGCCGGCACCGTTGGTTCGCATCCGGTGGTCAGCACCACGAAGGTCAGGACCGCAAGCCACCGGAAAGGCGTCATAACCGGTTTTCGCCGCCGGCGGCGCCAGGTTCC
>CALFNB010000634.1 GCA_937902425.1 uncultured Acetobacteraceae bacterium
ATGTCCCACTGCACCGCGTGGCAGGTGGACCAGCCACCGAACGCGGCGGCGCCGATGTCCATCGCGGCCTTGATCCCGTCGCCGGTGTCGTGCCGTGTGCCGCGCACCTTGGCCAGCTCCCAGCCGGGGCCGTAATAACGCACGCGCATCTCCGGATTGGCCTGGAACCCGCCGCAAGCGAGCACAACGGATTTCGCCGCGATGTCTTCGTAACCGTCCGGGCCGAACACCGTAACGCCGGTGATCTCGCCCTTGCGGTTCTCGATCAGCTTGCGCAACGCGGTGTTGTAGCGCACCGGGATGCCGTTGCGCTCGGCGGAGCGGAACAGAAAGTCGACAAGGCCCCAGCCGCCGCCCACCGCCTCGACGGCCATGCCGCCGAAGAAGACCTGTTTGCCGTTCACCATGTAGGACTGGCGACTGAACATGGGAATCCAGCGCACGCCCTTCTCGCGCATCCACACCACGGTCTCGCGCGACCGGTTGACCAGGAGATCGGCCAGTTCCGGTTCGGACAGATTCTCGGTGACGCGCATCAGGTCGTCCATGTAGATCTCCGCCGTGAAGGGCGGGATGTACATCTGCTCTGTCTCGCTTTCGGACAGATCCATCAGCACGTCCTTGCGCAGGTCTTCGACGCCGTTGTGCACGAAGCGGAAGCCGCCGGCGGTGAAGGTGGAGTTGCCGCCGCGCTCTTCCTCGCTCGCCTTCTCCAGAACCAGCACGCGGGCACCTTGCTCCCGCGCCGACAGGGCAGCGCACAGGGCGGCGTTGCCCGCGCCCACGACGATCACGTCATACTTGTCGGCATCCGACATGGCGGCTCTCCTGAAAACTCGTACGGCAGCCTGTCTACGAACGGTTGCCCGGAGACGCAAGGCGTGCGAAGGGACGACCGGCGGAAGGGGACCGGATCAGATGGCAACTGAGGAAGCCTGGTACGAAATCGTGGCCGGCGTGCTGAAGCAGCAGAAGGTCGATCTCGTTACCTATGTGCCGGACAATGTGCTGCGCCCGCTGATCGACCTGGTGCACGCCGATCCGTTCTTCACCGCCTTCGCCGTCGCGCGCGAGGAAGAAGGCCTCGGCATCAACGCCGGCGCCTGGTTGGGTGGCCGCCGCGGCATCCTGCTGATGCAGACAAGCGGCTTCGCCACGCTGCCGAACGCTCTGGCGTCGCTGTCGGTGCCGTTCCAGATCCCGTCGCTGTTGATGGTCTCCGAACGCGGCACCATGGGCGAGTTCAACATCGGTCAGCAACTGGTGGCGCGCACCATGCGCCCGGTGCTGGATACGCTGCTGATCGAGAACCATACGCTGAGCCGCGTCGAAGATGTCGCATTCATCATGGATCGCAGCATCACGCAGGCGTTCGCCACGCAGGCGCCGTGCTGTTTCATCCTGTCGCCGTTGCTGACCGGCGGCAAAGTTTTCGCGAAATAAGGAGGCGGCGAGATGGCACTTCAGGTGAACCAGCCGGTCAGCCGCGAGCAGGCGAAGGTGATGAACCGTTTCGATATCACGAAGCGGATGGTGGCACTGCTGCGCAACGAGGAAGCGGTTGTCGGCGGCATCGGCTACACCAATTTCGACCTGTGGACCGTGGGGCATCGACCGCAGAACTTTTACATGCTGGGATCGATGGGTCTGGCCGTGCCGATCGGCATGGGCGTGGCGCTGGCGCAGCCTCGGCGCAAGGTCATCGCGCTGGAAGGTGACGGCTCGATCCTGATGCAGCTCGGTTCGCTGGCGACCGTCGCCGCGCGCGGGCAAAAGAACCTCGCGATCGTCATCATGGACAATGGCGCCTATCAGATCACCGGCGGCCAAAAAACGCTGACCGAGGAAGGCGCCGATATCGTCGCCATCGCCCGCGGCTGTGGCCTGCACCAAAGCGTCTGGGCTGCCGATGAAAGCGCGTTCGAGGAACTGATCGCCTTGTCGCTGAAAGAAGACGGTCCGTGGTTGATCGGCTGCCGTATCGACAGCGAGAAACCCAAAGACACCACCGAACGCGACCCGCCCATCATCAAAGACCGCTTCATGCGTGGACTGGGCGTCAAGTAGAATTTGCCAGTCCTGATCATCGGCGGCGGCATCGCCGGCCTGACGGCCGCGCTCAGTCTGCACCAGATCGGCGTCGATTGCCGCGTCTTCGAAAGCGTCGATGCGATCGAACCGTTGGGCGTCGGCATCAACACCCTGCCCCACGCGGTGCGTGAACTCTCTGAACTCGGACTGCGTGATAAGCTCGCCGCGACCGCCGTGGCGACCGCGCGACTGGCCTATTATTCAAGCCACGGACAACGCATCTGGGCTGAACCGCGCGGTGAGGCCGCCGGCTATCATTGGCCGCAGTTCTCCATCCATCGCGGCTAACTGCAGATGATCCTGTTGCAGGCGGCGCGCGAGCGGTTGGGGGCTGACCGGGTCCTCACCGGCCATCAACTGACCGGGTGGGAGGACACCGCGACCGGTGTGCGCGCGCATTTCGTGCATCGCCGTACCGGCGAGACACGCGACGACGCCGAGGGTTCGTTGCTGATCGGTGCCGATGGCATTCATTCCACCGTCCGGTCGGTGTTTTACCCGAACGAAGGCCCGCCGATCTGGAACGGTGCCATCATGTGGCGCGGTGTAACCACCGACCAGACATTTCTGGACGGCCGCACGATGATCATGGCGGGTCACGAATTCCAGAAGTTCGTTGCCTATCCGATCTCCTGTCGCGGTCCCGTGCTGAACTGGATCGCCGAGCGGAAATTCGAACCCGACCATGCGTGGCGACGCGAGGACTGGAACCGCCCAGGAAAGTTGGAAGAATTCTTGCCATGGTTTGAAAAGTGGCGATTCGATTGGCTGGACGTGCCGAAGGTGATTCGTGGCGCTTCTCGTTGCTTTGAATACCCGATGGTCGATCGCGATCCGGTGGACCGCTGGACCTTCGGCCGCGTAACGTTGCTGGGTGACGCCGCGCACGCGATGTATCCGATCGGCTCGAACGGTGCCTCCCAGGCGATCCTCGACGCGCGAGTCCTGACGCGGGAAATTCAGGCTCGCGGCCCGGTGCCGGAGGCGTTGGCCGCGTACGAGACCGAACGGCGTCCGGCGACCGCGCGCATCGTGCTGGCCAATCGCCGCAATGGACCCGAGCAGGTCATGCAACTGGTCCAGGAGCGCGCGCCCGACGGTTTCGCGCGCATTGAAGACGTGCTGACGCGACAGGAACTGGAAGCGTCCGCCTCCGCTTATAAGCGGATCGCCGGCTTCGATAAGGACGAACTGAACGCCAGAGCGCCGATCGTCACGCCATCTCGACGATGACGTATTGTTCTTCGACCGTTACGGGAAGCGTCTCCGCGACGTACGGGCCTTGCACGACTATCTGACCCGGCACGACCTCCATCGGGTAATTGCGCACGCTGATTTTCGATGGGTCGCAGAAGCTTTGCCCGGTTTTGACGTCGAATTCCCAGCCGTGCCACGGACAGCGCAGGATTTCCCCCGGCCTTGAGTATTCATAGTGGCCAGGTTCATCCGACTGGATCAGGCCGGTCAGAATGCCCTCGCACATCGGCCCTCCCTGGTGCGGGCAGCGGTTGAATAATCCGAAGAATTCCCCGTCCAGGTTGAAGACAGCGATGGAGCGGCCCCGCACCGTGACGAGCTTGCGCTGTCCGGGCGGAATTTCACTGACTGTCGCGACGACGTGCTTACTCATGAACCGCGCTTCCCATGCTGACTGGTCCGAAATTACCCAGACCCGCCAATGGGGGCAACAGTGGGAGCAACCTTGACCCATCGGAGGGCCGCGCCTAAGGCTGCGCGCGATAAATGGGAGAAACGATCCATGCGACGTATCGGTCTGACCGCCATTCTGGCGTCGATGCTCACGATCGCGGCCGCGCGAGCCGATACGATCAGGATCGGCGCGATCCTGCCGCTGACCGGCCCAGGAGCGCTGATCGGCACGCAGCAGATGCGCGGCATTCAGTTCGCGATCGATCAGGCCAATGCCAAAGGTGGTGTGCACGGCAACAAGATCGAGTGTGTGTTCGAGGACAATCAGGCGAAACCGGATCAGTCGATTCTGAGTTTCAATAAGTTGACCGATTTGCAACATCTGCAGGTGATCTTCACCGCCTACTCCGGCCCGTCGCTGGCGATGGCACCGCTGGCGACGCGGAAAAAGGTGCTGATGGTCAATGCCGGTGCGCAGGCCGACAAGTTGGCGACCGCATCACCCTATTTGATCAACACGTTGCCAACGATCGGCGATGAGATCGCGGTCATTACGAAATACGTCATCGGTGAGGGCAAGAAGAAAGGCGTCATTCTGTTCGAGAACGACGCTGCCGGAATCTCGGGCCGTGACGACTATCTGGATGCTTATCCCAAGGCTGGTGGAACCTTGGTGGCGCAGGAGCCGACGCAATTCGGCCAGACCGACTTCCGGCCCGCACTGTTGAAACTGGCGGACGCGAAACCGGATGTGATGTTAGTATCCATCACCGCCGCGTTGGTAAATATGGCGCAGCAGTATAAGCAGCTTGGCCTGAATTTCACCGTGGCCGGGACGACGTTCTTTCAGGATCCCGACGTGATCAAGGATCCCGCGGCCGAGGGCTTCGTACACACCCAGATCCGGATCGAGGCACCACCCGAACTCGCCGCCGAGTTCAAACAGAAGTTCGGCGTGGAAATGGAGTTCTTCGTCCGCCAATATTATAACGCGATGCAGATCCTGATGACGGCGATGGACCGGCTGCTGACTGACGGGCAACCGATCACCGGCGAGAACATGCACGACATCATCTTCAAGATCCGCAAATTCCAGGGTCTCATTCCGCTCGAATTCAAGACCAACACGGCGACCGTTCCGTTGGACATCAATATGATGCACAACGGCAATGATGTGACGATCAAGAAGATGTCCACAGACTGATCGATGCTCGCCCTCCAGCTGCTTTGTAACGGCCTCGCGACGGGTTGCGCTCTTGGCGTGGTCGCGGTCACCTTTTCTTTGGTCTACTCCACGACGAAATTGTTCCACGTCGCCCATGCCGGCGTCTTCACTCTGGGCGGTTATCTGGCGTGGTCGATGACGACACGGGGCACGCCATTCATCGTGGCGCTGGTTGTCGCTGTCGCCGTTTGCGCGGCGACGGGCGCCCTGATCCAGGCCTGGCTTTACGCGCGGTTAGAGCGGCGGCATGCGACGCATCTCGTGATTTTGATCGCCTCGCTGGGTACGCTGGCGGTGATGCAAAACATCATCGCCGCCATCTATTCCCCAAATATCTTGCAATTCTCCCTGTCCTGGGCTTCCGAAGTCGTCGCCGGGGGTGGCAGTGTCCGGCTGACGGTGATCCAGGTGCTGATCGTCGTGGCCAGCCTGGCGGCTTACGGCGGCCTGATGTGGTTCGCGCATCGAACGATCCTGGGGAAACAGATGCGAGCCGTCGCATCGAACCCGTTTCTGGCGGAGATCACAAGGCTGCGGCCGCGTCGCGTGCATGTCTATGTCATGGCGATCGCGTCGGCTGTGGTCAGCGTTCCAGGCGTGCTGGTACCGGTCGATCTCGGGCTGCAACCCTATAACGGCGTCACCCCCCTGTTGACCGCCACCATCGCCATGATCGCCGGCGGTGTCGGCAGCGTCACCGGCGCCTTCGTGCTGGCCGTCGCGATCGCCGAGTTGCAGAACCTGTCCCTTCTGGTCATCCCCGGCGAATGGAGCATCGGCATCACGTTCTTCATATTCGTCATCTTCATGCTGTTCCGGCCGACCGGCCTGTTCGCCGCGGTGCGGTGATACATGGATTTCTGGCTCAGCTACGCGACCCTGGCGTCGATCTATGTGCTGCTCGGCCTTTCCACCAACCTGCTGGTTGGGATCGCGGGCATTTTCTCGGTCTCTCAGGCGGCCGTGTTCGGCGTCGGTGCTTATATCGTTTCGTATCTGTTGATGAACGAGGTCACCTCGTTCCTGCCCGCCATGCTCGTGGCGGCGGTGTTTTGCGTCCTGCTGAACGTCCTCGTGACCTTGCCGGCATTGCGGGTATCGGGCGATTATTTCGTGGTGACATCCTTCGGGATCCAGTTGTTGGCGACCGCGATCTTCACCAATTGGACGTTCGGCACCGGCGGAGCGAACGGCCTGCCGGGCATCCCACCCGCCGATTTGTTCGGCAAGACGCTCGACAGCACCACGCAAATGGTGGAGCTTTGTGTCGGCGCGATGATATTGGGATGTCTCGCCTTCTGGCTGATCATGCGCGCGCCGTTCGGACGCTTGCTGCGCGCGATAAGGGAAGATGAACTGGCCGTCGCCGCCGCCGGCAAGAACGTATTGCGCGCCAAAGTCTCCGCCGCCGCGATGGCGGGAGCGTTCGCCGGCAGTGCCGGAGGCCTTTACGCGACGTTCCTGAGTTTCATCGATCCATCCTCGTTCGATCTCGACGCATCGATCCTGCTGCTGACCATGGTCGTCGTGGGAGGTGCCCGAACATTGGCCGGCTCGATCATCGGCCCGTTCCTGTTGTTGGCCCTGCCTCAGGTATTGAGCCTGATCGACATTCCGACGACCATCGCGGCCGCGGCCCGGCAGTTGATCTACGGCGTGTTGCTGATCGCGTTCATGCTGTTCCGCCCTCAGGGCCTCGCCGGTGAAAAACTATGAGCGACTACCTGAGCGCGACCGGGTTGGAGGTCAGCTTCGGCGGCCTTCGCGCGCTGCAGGATTGCAGCTTCACCGTGGAGCGAGGCCGCATCACTTGTCTCGTCGGTCCGAACGGCGCGGGTAAGACCACGATCTTCAACGTCATCACGGGGTTTCTTCGCCCTGATGCCGGAACCGTATCGTTTCAGGGCACGCCGCTCGACGGCATGAAGCCGCAGGCGATTGTCGCCGCCGGAATCGCGCGAACGTTTCAGAATCTGCGGCTGTTCGTCGACCTGACCGCCCTCGACAATGTCGTCGTCGCGTTACCGTCACAGACCGGCGAGGAACCTCTGGCGGCGATTTTCCGGCCGCTGCATGTCGCGCGCGCGCAGACCCGGCACCGCGAGGAAGCCATGCAAATCCTGCAGCATGTCGGACTCGCGGCCCGCGCCGGCGAGTTCGTGCGCAATCTGTCGTACGGTGAACAGAAACTGTTGACCGTGGCACGCGGTCTGGCGACGGGTGCCGAACTGCTGTTGCTGGATGAACCCGCCTCCGGTTTGTCCGCCAGCGCGCTGGATCAGATCATGGACCTGCTGCGACGCCTGCAAACCGAGGGCAAGACACTCCTGGTGGTCGAGCACAACACGCGCGTGGTGCAGCAGATCGCCGATGAGGTGCTGTTTCTGCATCAAGGGCACCTGATGGCGCGCGGCACGCCCGAGCAAATCATCAGCGATCCGGCACTGGCGGAAATCTATTTCGGCGGTGTGATCTGATGGTGTTGCGGTTGACCGGCATAACCGCGGGCTATGGCGCGAAAACCGTGATCTCCGATGTGTCGTTCGCGCTGGAACCGGGTCAGATCCTGGCGTTCCTGGGTCACAACGGAGCCGGAAAGACCACGACGTTACGAACCGTGATGGGATTGCTGCAACCGAAGTCCGGTGAGGTCGCGTTCGACGACAAACCAATCAACCGGTTGGGGGTGGCTGATCGGATCGCTCTCGGATTGCGATTACTGCCGGAAGGCCGGGGTATCTTCCCCGATCTGAGCGTGGCGGAAAACGTCGACGTGGTCGCGGCGCGCAATGTCACGGCTGGTGCGATCTTCGATATTCCCGACATTTATCGGTTGTTTCCCATTCTGGACGAGCGCCGCGCGACTCGCGCCGGGAGTCTGAGTGGTGGACAGCAACAAATGCTGGCCTTGTCACTGGCGATTTTAGGGACGCCACGCTGCCTGTTGTTGGACGAACCGTCGATCGGACTCGCACCGAACCTGGTTGACCGGATGTTTCAGCAGGTTCGGGAGGTCTGCAAGTCGCACGCGATGACCGCCGTGCTCGTCGAACAGAACGTCGCCGCCGCGATGGCCATCGCTGACCGCGTCATCATCATGAACAACGGCCAGATCGTGTTTGACGGCAATCCTGAAGAGGCCCGCGCGTCAAACTTCTGGCACTACTTTTAAGTCACCGGTCATCCACCGGCGCGTTCGCCACAACCGACGGCCGCGCGTTGAACGTTTCGTGCCATGCGGCGAGCTTCGGATGCGCCTCACGCCACACCAGATCCGCGAAGCGAAAGTCCAGATAAGCCAACGCGACCCCAATCGCGAGATGCCCCACCGTAAAGCCGCTCGCACCAAGCGCCGCCGCTTCGTGCTCCAGCGCCTCGACGCTGGCGCGCAGCTTCGCTCGCCACAATGCTTTATGCGGTTCGCTTTGACGTTCCGGCGGGCGGAAGCCCTCCGACAGCAATGGCAAAGCGGCATCCAGCATACCCTGACCCAGAGCGTGGCGGCGCAACGCGGTCAGGCGCTCCGGCCAGGCGGTTGGATAGAGTTTCGCACCCGTATGCAATGTGTCGAGATACTCGATGATCACCGGCGAATCATAAATCACCGTGCCGTCTTCCAGCTCCAGGGTCGGAATCTTGCCCAGAGGATTGACCTTCATCAGCTCGGCGTGCGGGGTCGTTCCGCCCACGATCGTGCGAACGGTTCTGATCCGATCCGTCAGCCCCATCTCATGCAGCGCGATCATCACCTTCCTTACATAGGGAGAACGAGGCGACCAATGCAAAATCATCATGGGCGGAGACCTTCACGAATGCGGCGGCGCGGACTACAGTTCCGCCTGGGTTAAGAGGGAGCGTTCACCATGAACTGGATCGAAGTCAACGGCACAGCGCTGCGCTACGAACTCAGCGGTGACGGGCCCACCACGTTGGTGCTGATCCACGAAATGGGCGGCACCCTCGACAGTTGGGATCAAGGACTGGGCGCCCTCAACAACGGCCGTCAGGTGCTGCGTTATGACACGCGCGGCGCCGGGCTGTCGGAGAAGATCAACGGCACCGTCACCTGGAACGACATGGCGGACGATCTGAAGGCGCTGCTCGACGCGCTGCATATCGGCAAGGTCGCCCTGGCTGGCATCGCGGTTGGCGCCGCGATCGCCGTGCACTTCGCCGTACGCGATCCGGACCGGGCCGCGGCACTCGTGCTGCACGGTCCGGCGACCGGGGTCTCGGCCGAGCGGCGCCAACAGACGCTGGAACGCGCCGCCGCGGTTGAGGCCGGCGGCATGCGCGGCGTCGTGGAGACCAGCCTCGCGAACTCCTATCCGCCGATTGTACGCCACGATGCCGACGTGTTTCGCCAGTTCCGCGCACGCTGGTTGGCCAACGATCCCCAAAGTTTCGCCGCCATCAACCGCATGCTCGCCGCCGAGGACATCACCGGCGAACTGGCGAAGATCGCGTGTCCCACTCTGGTCACCGCTGGCCGGCATGATATGCTGCGCGCCCCAGCGGTGATCGAACCGATGGCAAAGCAAATCCCCGGCGCCGAATTTCTGGAGTTGAACACAGGGCATTTCGCCTCGATCCAAACGCCGGGAACCATGTCTCAGGCGATCCATTACTTCCTGCACGCCTTGGGCCTCTAAGGGGGAGGATGACACCGGCCCCATCCTGACGCATTCTGTGCCGGTTCCGATTTTCGAGGAGGAAATGCAATGGGAATGTTGGATGGCAAGGTTGCCGTCGTCACCGGTGCCGGTGGTGGAATTGGACGCGCGACCGCGATCGCCCTCGCCGCCAATGGCGCGCAGGTCGTGGTCAACGACGTCGGTGCGAGCGTCACCGGTGAGGGCCACGATGAGGGGCCGGCGCATCGCGTCGTCGCCGAGATCACTCAGGCCAATGGCGCCGGCCGCGCGGTGGCGAACGGTGGCAGCGTCGCCAGCTGGGATGACGCCCAGGCGATGGTGAAGCAGGCGGTCGATACGTTCGGGCGGATTGATATGGTGGTGAACAACGCGGGCATTCTGCGCGACCGCATGTTCCACTATATGTCGCCGGAAGAATTCGATGCCGTGATCAAGGTGCATCTCTATGGCGCCTTCTACGTCAGCCGTGCCGCCGTCACGCATTTCCGTAAGCAGGAGAGCGGCTGTTTCGTGCACATCACCTCCACCTCCGGTCTGATCGGCAGCGTGGGTCAGGTGAACTACGGCGCCGCGAAGCTTGGCATCGCCGGCCTGTCGCGCAACATCGCGATGGATATGCAACGTTACCACATCCGCTCGAACTGCATTGGGCCGCACGCGTTCAGCCGCATGATCGAAACGGTTCCCGGCCAGACCGAGGAGCAGTTGAAGTCGCGCGCGGAACGCACCCGTCCCGACCACATCGCGCAGTTGATCGCGTTCCTGGGCACCGACGCCGCGGCGAACGTTTCGGGGCAGATCTTCGGCGTGCGCGGCAACGAAATCTATCTTTACAACCAGCCTCGCCCGATCCGCATCATGGCGCGGCCGGACGGCTGGAATCCCCAGAAGCTGGCTGAACATTGGCTGCCGGCGGTGGAGAAGGCCTTTACTCCGCTGGAACGGACCCGCGACGTTTACGCCTGGGATCCGATCTGAGCCTGACAACGGCGGAGGGCTTCGGCTCTCCGCCTTTTGTTTTTGGAACATTGCCCAATGACATCGACATTGCGTGGCGCCGACATCGTCATCAAGACGTTGGAGCGGGCCGGCTATACGACCATCTTCACGCTTTCCGGCAACCACATCATGTCGCTGTTCGACGCCGCGATCGACAGCAAGCTGGAACTGGCGCATGTCCGGCATGAAGCCGCGTCGGTGCACATGGCGGACGCGTACGGCCGCCTGACCGGCAAGCCAGGCATCGCGTGGGTCACCGGCGGTCCCGGCCACGCGAACGCGGTCGGGGCTTTGTTCACCGCCCAGGGCCAGGAGTCGCCGATGGTGCTGCTGTCGGGGCACACCGAAACGGACCAATTGGGACGCGGCGGATTTCAGGAATTAAACCAGGTCGAGATGGCCGCGCCGGTGACCAAGGCGTCCTGGATGGCGACCAACACCGCGACCGTCGGCATGGATGTGGCGAAGGCCATCCGCATCGCGGCATCCGGCCGTCCGGGACCCGTGCATTTAAGTTTGCCGTCCGACGTGCTGGACGCGACGGTACCGGAAACCGCGGTTGTCTGGCCCACTGACAGAGATTTCAAAGATCCGCCGATCGCGCTGCACGATGCGGCCGCGCAGGCGATATTCTCCATCATCGGCACCGCGCAACGACCGCTGCTGGTCGCGGGTCCGCATCTGGCCAATCGCTCCGGACGCGCATTGCTGGCGCGGATCGAATCCACGCTGGCGATCCCCACCTGCATCATGGAAAGTCCGCGCGGCTTCAACGACGCGACCCTGGGCGCGTTCGCCGAGGTCGCCCGCCGCACCGATCTGATCATTCTCCTTGGCAAGGCGTTCGACTTCACTCTTAAGTTTGGCGGCCCTCCCATCGATCCGGCCTGCCGGTTCATTTCGATCGACCCCGAGGGCGCTCTTGTCGAACGTGCCGCCAGGGAACTCGGTCCTCGCCTGGCGTTCGGCTGTGTGGCCGATACGCGGGCGGCGGCGGAAACTTTGCTTCGGGTCGGCACAGCGCGCGATTCCACCTGGTTCGCCGAAGCACGCGCGTTGATGAGCGATCGTCCCACCTCCTGGGCCGACCTGAAATCCAAAACCGTGGGCAAACTGCACCCCGCGGAATTGTTCCAGGCGTTGAAGCGCTACGTGGAAAAGGACCCGGATACCATCCTGATCTGCGATGGTGGCGAATTCGCGCAATGGGGTCAGGCGATTTTGCGCAACGACCGGCGGATGATCAACGGCGTGGCGGGGTCGATCGGTTCCTCGCTCCCGATGGCCGGCGCATCCCGGGTCGTCGAGCGCAAAGCCCCCGTGTTCGCGGTTCTCGGCGATGGCACCTTCGGCTTCCACATGGCGGAGTTTGAAACGGCGGTGCGATGCAACCTGCCGTTCATCGCCATCGTCGGCACGGATTGCCGCTGGAACGCCGAGTACAACCTGCAGGTTCGCGACTACGGCCCAAACCGCACATTTGGTTGCGAACTCGATCCCACTCGTTATGACCGCGTTGTATCCGCGATCGGCGGCCATGGCGAACTGGTCGAAAACATCGCCGATCTGCCCAGAGCGATCGAGCGCGCGATGGCAAGCGGCAAACCCGCCTGCATCAACGTGATGATCGAAAGCATCCCCTCCCCGGTCGTGCGGGTCAGCGCCCCTTGAACTTCGGCTGGCGTTTTTCCTTGAACGCGGCAACGCCTTCGCGATGGTCGTCGGTCTGACCCAACTGCGGTTGAACCAGGCTTTCGAGGTCGAGAAAGTCTTCATAAGTGCTGTTGGCCATGGCGAACATCTTCTTCGCCATGCCAAACGCGAAGGTCGGACCGGAGGCGAGATCGGCGGCCAGTTCCTCAGCCTTCGCCATCAATTCTCCGTCCGGAACGACCGAGTTGACCAGGCCAAGCGACAACGCCTCCGCGGCATCGACA
>CALFNB010000635.1 GCA_937902425.1 uncultured Acetobacteraceae bacterium
TGTTCGCGTTCTGTCCCGTTATGCGTACCAGGAGGCCAGTTGGTTAGTTCCGGCCGGTTAAGCCACCGGTAATCAAAACAACAGGGATACTCATGATCATCTCCTTGGTTCCTCGACGGGCCGCCGAGACACATGCTTCCAGATCGATTGGCCTATGTCGTGTGAGCCGTTGGGAGATGTTGTGAGGGGCGTTAGCGATGCACCGGACTCACGACCATTCAGTGATCAGTCGCCGGGCCATCACGACATCGCCGGTGGCGAACCCTTCGGTGAATCGGTCGTTTGTCGACGCGAGCAGGTCGCGTGCCTCGGCCACGCGCCCGCCGCGGCGCCATAGGCGCGCCAGGCCCGTGGCGGTGCGCAATTCCCATGAGAGGACGGACTGCCGCCGCGCCAGGTCGAGTGAACGAAGCAGTTGCGCCTCGGCGGCCGACGCGGCCTCCACCCCACCATGCCAAAGCAATAATTCAGCGTTCACCCTCAGTACTTGGGGGTCAGGTAGCAAAAGAACCAAAACTGCATTTCAGCTCTCATCGTCCACGATCGTCGGGTTGCGGAGCGGTCGAAGCTCTCCGCGGGCGACCAAATCGGGCAGGATGCACGCTGGATCGTGAGATCCTGATCGAGAGTACTGACGCGTGCGTAGCCGTAGAAGGCCATTTTGTTCCGAAAGGGTCTGTTCCGAAAGGGTCTAGACCCTTTCGGAACGTTAGCGTTCCAGAATGCCGGAAGCAACCCTAATGGCACGGAGAAAGTGTCCCATGCAGCCGTGCTCCAAGGGTCAACCCCAACGGGGCTATGACTGCTTGTCGTGGTTTACGAAAATCCGGTTTGGCGCGGAGCGCCTGGACACCCGTCATTCGGCTCAACGCTGGTGCTGACCGATGACGGTGGTGAGGATCTCGGCAGGCTCAGGCGGGGAAACGGTCGCCGAACATCGGCAGGCCGCTGACGGATTGCGCCTGGGTCGCCTCGTCCTGCAGCACGTCCCAGTGCTCGGCGAGCTTACCGTCCTCGAACCGCACGATGTCGGCGGCGATCCAGGCGGCGGGGCGCCCGTTGCCGGAGAAGCGGCCGTGCGCGATCACGTAGTCGCCTTCAGCGACGATCACCTGGTTCTCGTAACGCGACGTGTCGGGCAGCGTGCGGACCAGGTTGAACAGCCCGCCGCGGCCAGGCGCGATGTGGGCGCTGTGCTGGATGTAGCGATCCGACCAGAAGCGCTCGGCGGCGGCGTAGTCCCGTTTGTTAAAAAGCGTGTCGAAGGCTTCGAGGACGAGCGCCTTGTTCTGCTCCGGCGTGGTCTTGGGCATGGAAGTCTCCATCGGTGTTCGGGGTGCGAGTTAGGTCCGAGTCAGACCTCACGCTCTTCGATTACGTCCACGCGGTATTGCGGACGTCGTCCTCCTGGCGGACGTCGGCATTGATGAATTCGACCTCAGAACCGAAAGCGCGAAGTTCCTTGACGAGCGCCTTGCCGGGCTCATCACGCCGGCCAGCGACGACGACCTTCGCACCCTTCCTGGCAAAGGCGACGGCGGCGGCACGCCCGATGCCCGTCAATCCACCGGTAATCAAAACAACGGGGATACTCATGACCATCTCCTTGGTTCCCCGACCTTGAAAGCTTCCGACTTCCATGTCCGGTCACGACGCGGCGGTGTGCCTTGGATCGAACCCGCCGGTCGCTTCCCGCCGTTCAGGGCAGGACGAGCCGCCACCTCGAGCGGCGCCCAAGACACAGCTGTCAGATCGATTGGCCTGCGTCGCGTGAGGCGTTGGGATAAATTGTGAGGGGGTGGTGCCCGTGGCTCATCGGGCTCATGACCATTCTGCGATGAGCCGCCGAGCCGTCACGACATCACTGGTGCGAAAGCCTTCGGTGAACCGGTCGACGGTCGCGGCCAGCAGGTCCCGCGCCGCGGCCACGCGCCCGCCGCGGTGCCATAGCCGCGCCAGGCTCGCCGCCGTGCGCAGCTCCCATGACAGGACGGCCTGCCGCCGTGCCACGCCGAGCGAGCGAAGCAACTGCGCTTCCGCCGCCGCCACGGCATCCGGCCCGCCATGCCACAACAGCAGCTCCGCATTGACACGCAGCACTTCGGGCAAGTTCCACTGGGCTTCGCCGATGTCTTCATCAGGCCGCGGCACCGGAATGACCGGCAGCGACGCCATCGGCAATATGTTCGAGGCGGTCGACAGGTCCAGGCGCGGTTCCAGGAAGGACGCGACCAACCGGTCCCGCGCCCCACCATTCCGAAGCCGCAACATCAACGCCCAGCACCCTTTCCACCGGTCGTTCGCGGCACTGTTGACCGTCATGTCCAGATACGCCTGTGTTTGCGCCAGGTCACCGATCCACAGCGTCAGCGGACAACCGGCAAGACAGACCGTATAGTACAGCGAAAACCAATGATCAGCGCGCCGCGACGCGTCGATCGCCTCTTGCAGCGCCGCCATCGCCTGATCGGGAAAACCTCGCAACCACAGGATCCGTGCCAGCAATGCCGGGACCGCCACTTCCGAGCTCAGCTGAAAATCCGTATCGGTGGCGGTTCCAGTCTGCCGCACGATCGTACGCACCCGCTCAAGCGCCTGTCCCGCGGCGGTCTGGTCGCCCAGATAATGGTACGTCAGTCCACGGATCCTGTCGGCAAGCACGACATCCGCCTGATCGCCCGATGTCTTTGCCAATGCCGCAAAATCGTCCGCGAACGCGAGCGCATCCCGGTAATCTCCGCGGGCGCGCCGTATC
>CALFNB010000636.1 GCA_937902425.1 uncultured Acetobacteraceae bacterium
CCTTGGCCTGCGCCGCCGACAGCGCCGCCACCTGGCCGGAGCTCAGCACCGCCACCTGGGTCGCGGTCAGACCCTGCGCCACCTGCGCCGTGCTCAGCGCCGCCACCGTCGCGGTCGACAGCGCGGTCACCTGCGCCGTGCTCAGACCGGAGATCGCGTCGGTGCCCACCGCCGCGATCTGCGCCGGTTTGAACGAGCCGATCTGCGCCGCCACCTCGGCCGCGCTCAGACCGGGGATGGCGGCCACGCTCAGCGCGCCGATCTGCGCCGAACCCAGCTTGCCCACCGCGGCCGTCGCCAGCGCCGCCAGCTGGTCGGAACCCAGCGCCGCCACCGCCGCCGTGCTCAGCCCGACCACGTTCGCCGTGGTCAGCGCCGAGAGTTCATCCGCCGTCAGCGCCCTGGCCTGCGCCGCCGACAGCGCCGCCACCTGCGTGGAGGTGAAACCCTGAATGATGTCGGTGGAGAGCGCCGCGATTACGCTGGTGCTCATACCCGCGATCTGCGCGGGCGTGTAATTTGATGTTGTCATGAGGATCTACCTGCCGTCGGGTTGCATACAAGACGACAGTTTTTTGTCGAAGCGTTTTCACGGGATACAAGCGTGTAATTGGACAATGCCATCTGAAGAACTCCGCGATTTCGTGAGTTACAGACGGCAAGATTTTTTGCCTGAGAAGGAGATTGCCGGAAATGGGTTAAGGAGAAGTAAACAGAACCAGCCTCATTGATAAAATTGACGTATGAAAAGGAATCCAACGAATGGGCAAAAAAGTGGCGAATAAAAAATCCCCGCAGCAAGCTGCGGGGTATTGGTGGTAGAAAGGAAGCAGATCAGAAGAACGCAGCCAGCTGCGGGGAATATGTCCCGAGAGAGATTTAAGAATGCCACCGAATTCTAACCCCCGGTCAGGAACTCGTGACCTGCACCCACCCTCCGATTGGACAGTAACCAGCGTGGAACGATACTTTCGGGCTGCCAACCGTTCCAGCTGAACATGCGGGATGAATACAATTGTAACTACTTGAGAAACCGCCCTGACCCATCTTATTCACCGTGCTGACGGCGATGATTATATTTGGACTTAACAACAAACATGCGCCCGCGGTCCCACCTGCTGGCTGGACCGCGTTTCAGATTATACCCGCGAGGCGTTTGGGTGGTGATCCGAAGGGATTTGTCTCGGGCAATCGCCCTGTCCATCACGTCGGGCGCGGGGTCAGCGACCGGATCAGGTCGGCATCCGGACAGTTGGCGGCAAATGCCAATCGGACCCGGGTCGCGGTTTCCTTGATCCGCACCGCGATTTTTAACCCAAACTTCCCTCTTTCGAAAAACATAAACCACTGACAAGCAACGATGATCGTCAGTTCCAACCTCATGTTACCGGCTACAACGCGACCTCCAGCAACTCGAATGCCTTCCGCTGGACCTGGGTCGGCCTGGTCAGCACGCTCAGCGGATGACCCGGCGTGATCGCGACGATGATGGTGTTGTGCGCGAATGTCGCGAGGTCGGCGAGCAGTGTCTGGAGGCTGTGCACCGGAGAGCCATCCGGGATGACGCCGGTGGTCTGCTTGCGGACCACCCCCGGTGAGCGTCAGGCCTTGGCCACGACACTCTCTCGTAACGCTTCGGCGGCGTCCTTGTCGGTGTCGTCGAACAGCAGCGGCGCCAGTTTTTGGCGCATGTGCCATTGCAGATAGTATATCGAGTATGCACAGGAAGACATGGGCGCGGACCCGTCCGGCGAGCCAGTGATGCACCGGGCGAACCTGAAGGTCGACCGTTTTGATACGGCGGAAGGCACGCTCCACCTGGGACAGGGATCTATAGCTTCGCACGGTGGCCGCGTCGTCGAGGACCTCGGCGGCGAGGGCGGTGCGCACTATATATATGCTATCCGTGGCGGCTTCGGCGGCGATGGCATCGGCCTTGCGCAAGAAGCTGAAACTCGTGTCGACGATGACGAGATCGAAGTGTTTGCGTATCTTATGCTTTTCGGTCACGGCGAGCGCGATCTCGGCGGTGCCGCGCGGTGGGTTCCGCTCGCGCGCGACGGCGGCCTGGATACGCGCCAGATCGCGTTCGATGGCGTCCAGCAATTCCTGGCGCTTGTGGGCGCGTTTAGCGGCCAGATCGGGATTACGGCAAACGATCAGACGCTCGCCGGGGAAGTCAGGGCTGCTGATACTGGCCATGTCGCGCTGGTCGAACAGCGACAACTGCAAGGCCTCGCCCTTCATCAGCTTCTTGATCGCCGGACCGCGCAAGGCGGTGACCCAGTCCAACCCGGATGTTTTGACGTCCTCTGTGAGGCGGGCCTGGGTGATCATGCCGCGGTCACCGACCAGCACGACGTGATCGAGGCCGAAGCGCTGTTTCAGCTTCTGGACCTGGACGGCGAATGTCTTCGGATCACCAGTATTACCATCGAACACCTCGATCGCGACCGGACAGCCGTCGGGCGCGCAGAGCAGGCCGCAGACGATCTGTAACGTGCCCTTGCATCCGTCCCGGATGTAGCCGCGGTGGGCCAGGGAGCAGCAGCCTCCCTCCCTGAAACTGGAGGAGACGTCATAGAGCACCAGCGTGCCGGTTTTCAGGTGGCGTTTGGCCAGCGCCGTCTCGATGGCGGGCTGGCGTTCGGCCAGCCAGTCGAGTGCGCTGTAGAGTTCATCCTCGTCGACCTCGCCAAGGTCGGGGATCGTCCCCAGGCTGGAGCTGGCGGTCTCGGGTAAAAGTGCCCTCGCGGCGGCCAGTTTTGAGCCGGGAGATCGCTACAGCGGTTCGCTTCGGGACCGAGGATGCCGTCGAAGCCGATTTTCGTGCGGTGTCGACAGCCAGAGCGGCATGGCCGTGCGGCAGGGAGCGGGGTGACAGCGAAGGCGTCGCGATCCGGGACGATCACCGTGCCGCCCTTGAGCACGCCGCGCAGGCGCTCGATGTGGGCGGTGGGCCAATCGGATAGATTGCAGAGCGTGCGCTTACGGACCTGGCCGTCTTCCCAGTAGCTTTCGCGCGGGAGGATGGCCGGGGGCGAGTTACGGTTGGGGACGGATTCGATATACATGGCGGGATGTAGCCATGGGCGGCCGTCTGGTACAAGTCTCAAAATTTACATTACATGGCTACGTTTGAGAGGTCAGGGTGTGATTCGAGTCTTTTCAATGGGTTGAAGTATCGCACAAAGGGAAGCTCAGGCTAAATCACACGCGGCGCGCGAACTCAAAATTTCGCCAGCCCTTCGCCGTCGCGAGCCGTGTTGAAAAACCGGGACTACCGGCGCCGTCAGGTGCCACGCATCGCAGCAATCATCCGGCACCATGTGTCTTCAAATTCCGCTGTGAAACTGGCGATGTCGCCGATCGTCCGCTGCCAGGCCTCGGTGGTGAACAAGGCCCGGTATTTCGCGTAATACGTCGGATCGTTCGCGAGCTGAACAGCGGTTTCGACATATTTCGTCATGCTGGTGGTGATGCCCCGAGGCGCGCCTACCGCGTGCAACAGGCTCGCCGCCATACGCGAGGCAAATGCCTTCCCGCACAGTGTGACCAAGGGCAATCGCATGCGGATGGCATCGCTGGCGACCGTACCGGCGTTATAGGGAAATGTGTCGAGAAACAGGTCGGCCAGGCCGAGGCGGCTAAGATAAAGATCAGGGCCGACGCGATCTGAGAAGATAAGCCGTTCCTCGGCGATACCGCCGCGTTGGGCCGCCGCGAGCAGGTTTGCCTTTGAATACGCGTTGTCCCCCGCGAGCCACAGTACCGACCGGTCTGCCTGTCGGAGGATCGACATCCACCCGGTGAACAATTCCTCGGTTATTTTGTAATGCCGCGAAAAGCAACAGAATACGAAACGATCTTCCGGTAATCCGGCCTCGGCGCGTGATGTCGCCGGACCAATTGTACGCTTGCTGTCGTTGGCCTGGTAGATCCGGGCGATCGCCAGCGGTGCAGGTTGATATGACGCTTCGTGTTCCGGCGGAATGACCACGTTGTCGCACAGCAGGTAGTCGAGTTCGGGCAACGGGACCGGACCGATGAAACCGAGATACGTTGCCTGAATGGGCGCCGGTCTCCAGCGCAAAACCGGCAAGCGGCTTCCGTCGGTTATTCCGTTGAGCTCGATCAACACATCAATCTCGTCGTCGCGAATGATCTGTGCCGCCTGCTCGTCCGAGAGTGCGCGGATTGGGCGGTAATGGTCAAAGGCGGCGAGCACCCGTTCGCGCAACTGACTGCCGTCATCCCGGCTTGAGCAGTAGCCGAAGACCTGGAAACGGCGGCGGTCATGGCGCTCGAACAACTCTGTAATGAGGTAGCACATGGCATGGCTGCAGAAGTCGGATGACATGTAGCCAATTCTGATGCGATCGTGCTGATAAGGCCCAGTGGGCGCGAGTCGCCGCGGCGCCGGCACGGTCTTGCGGGCGATCCATGCGGCCGCGGCGTCACGTTGCAGATCGATATCGTCGGTGAGCGCCAGGATGCTGAGTGGGCCGGAATTTCGCACCAACTCCGCGGGTGGAATGCCAGGGACGTTCGGGGATGCGACCGGCCAGCGGCAGCTCTTCTGGCGGAGATGCACCCAATGATGCACGACGTCCGGCTGTGCGGGATCGGTGAGCAATACCCGATGCAGCACCCTCTCGGCCTCTTCGAAACGACCAAGTTTCTCAAGCAGGCGGCCCTGCTGGATTTCCAGGGCAACGCGCACCGGGTCCGGCTGTGTCGCGCGCTGCCAGGTAGCCAACGCCTGCTCCGGATGACCGCTCGTTTCGAGCACCAGGCCAAGGTTGATCGCCGCGCAATGCAAATCCGGTCGCATTGTCAACGCGTTGCCGTAGGCGATGGCGGCATTGCCGTTGTCGCCTTCCTGAGCGAACAGCACGCCAATATTGAACCACGCCGCGTACAGCAGTGGCGATGTGTCGTTATTCGCCTCGATCCATCGCTGATATAGCGCGATCGCCGCGGACCGGCCGGGATGCGGCGGGGCCCGTTCGATGGCGGACAGAACCTCACCGAACGGAGTATCCCTGAGGCGCGGCTGAACTTCCTCAGTGTGCCAAGGCGTGTCTTGCTCCGAAGGCGAATTGCTCAACAATCGATCGAGCCACGGGGCGACGGGTTCGGCTGAACCAGAGGAGGCCGAGGCTTCCTCGGGACCAACGTCGGATTCACCAGGTAAACTTCTCATTCGTGGCATCCACGCGAGTGATCGTTTCAACAATGTCTGCCCCATGGGCCTCGGGAATTCGCGAACCGCGCGACGCGGCGGTTAAATACCAGTGGGGTTCATGGACCTGGGCTGGCGGTGCCCGGTCCTTTCCACGGCACGCTTTGGTTCACGGACGCCTCATGCGGCCAGACGAGACCTGGCCGCGCGGCCAAGCGCGAGCACCGACTCGACCAGCGCATCCACGTCCTCGGCCGCGGTCCGGTGATTGACGATGGCGGCGCGGATCGCCGTGCGTCCGCCGACAGTGGTCAGGGATGGCGCGACGCGGCCCGCTTCATGCAGATCCGCCACGATGGAGGCGTTCAGCCGGTCGGCGTCCGCGCTCCGGTAGCCGAAACATACGATATTGAGCGGTACCGGTCCCAGCAACTCCAACTCCGGTTCGGTCGCCACGCGCGCGGCCAACATTCTGGCCAACGATACCGTCTCGGCGATGGCGCGGCCGATCGCATCGGCCCCGTAGGTCTTTAAGGTGAACCAGGTTTTCAGCGCCCGGAAACCGCGTGAAAGATCGGGCCCATGGTCGCAAGGCCACCAATCGCCGCCAGCCAGGCCCCGCTCGGCACGGCGCAGATAGGCGGCGTCGGCGGCGAACGTCTGGCGGAGCCATTCACCGTCGCGTACCAGCAGGAAGCCGGCATCGTAGGGAACCTGGCCCCATTTGTGCCAATCGAACGCCAGCGAGTCCGCCCGCTCGATACCAGCGAGTCGCGGCGCGAGTTCGGGCGCGAGCATGGCCAGAGCCCCGAAGGCGCCGTCAATATGGAAATGGAGTTGCTCGGCCTCGGCGAGATCGGCGAGAGCAGAGAGATCGTCGATGGCGCCCACGTCAACCGTTCCCGCGGTACCGATCAGCAGGAAGGGTTCCAACCCATTGGCTCGATCGCTGGTGATCGCCCGCGTGAGGGCGTCGATTCGGATGCGGTGATCCGCGTCCACCGGGATAACGCGAAGCTGGTCCCGTCCAAGTCCGGCCATTTCCATCGCGCGCGAGACACAGCCGTGCACCGCCGCGGAGGCATAAGCAGTCAGGTGCCGTCCCGTCGCGGCGAGGCCACGGCATCGCACCGACGGGCCAGCCGCCCGCGTGCGCGCGGCGAGCACGCCGATGAAGTTGGCCGCCGAGGTGCCGGTTACAAAGAGACCACTGGCGGAACCCGGAAAGCCGAAGAGGTCGCGAGTCCACGCCACCATCTGACGCTCGACTTCGATCGCCATATGATCGCGACCGCCCAAATTCGCGTTCATCCCGGCTGCGAGCATTTCCGCCAGCATGCCGACAGGCGTACCGCCGCCCTGCACCCACCCCATGAACCCCGGATGCGCGTTCCCGCTGGAATATGGTAGGATCGAGCGCATGAATTGCGCGTGCACGTCGGCAAGTGGCATGGGCTCTCGCGGCAGCGCTTCGCAAATTCCGGATAACCTGTCGGGAGGGGGAGCGCGCCAGACAGGCTGTTTCCGCAACGTTTCCATATGGTCGAACATGTCGTCCAGCATGCGGTGACCGTCCCGCCGAAGGTCACCCCAGTCGACGGGGTCAAGCGAGGTGGAAAAACCGGACTCCGGCATACCATCGGTCTCCTCGGCCGAGGCGATATGGTCGACCGTGACCTGTCCTTACCCGGTAGGTGGTGAATCCCGGGTTAACCAGGTTGCGTACGCCCGCGAGAATTCGCCGCCGCCGCCAAATCGCGCCGGTCGCCCTTCTGGCCGCTGATGCGACGCCGGGACAGCATCGCATCGAATGCGGTCTTGATCCTGGCGACGTACGGATTCTTGTACGTGAATTCCTCGTTCGTTTCGTTGTGCACCAGCATCGAGGCGTTGGCCTCGAACACAACGATCCGACCGGCGCGATCGAGTCCACAGTCAACGCCGCCGTAATCGAGGCCGGTCGCGCTCGCGATCGCCCGGAGAGCGTCCTGTTGTGCCGCGTTGAACACGCCACCCATGTTTTCGAGAAAGCGCTCTTCTTCCCGTCTCATCCAGGCGTGGTTCGCCATGTCGGTGCGGAAATGGTGCACTTTCCAATCATCGTGAATGGCGAGGTGGTAGGGCAGGATTTCACCGTCGATGAAAATGACCCGGTATTTGCGGAAGAAGCCATCTTCCGAGCAGGAATCAAGATATTCTATCACATAATAGTTGGCCTCCGGACTGCGTGACACGAAATCGGCGATATCGACCCAATCCGCGAACTTATCGAAGTCGTCTCCGCCGTGCGTGCCGGCGATGCGTACAAGCAGCGGCAAGCGGAAACCCGCGAATCGCCTGTTCAACGCGGCCTCCGCGAGGACCGGGCCGGCCACGCGAACCGTTTTCGGGATAACGCAACCAGGAATCTCCGCGAGGAGCCGCGCGATGCTCTCCCGGTCACTATTCATGATCAAACGCGGATGGTTGATCGTTGGCCGGTCAAGCCGCTCCACGAGGTCAAGGGCCAGAGCCAAAATTTCCTCGCCATCATCCGCATTGCTGATCATGTTGAATATAACATCGGCCTTGCCGCGCAGCAGGTCGATGTTCGCGGCTGTGTCCGGGATCACGCAATGGAAATTGCGATCATAGCTTGCTCTGCCGGCGAGGTAGTTGACAGGGGTTGATCCACCCATCGGGGTATCCAGGAAAACCGCCGAAAACTCAGGCGTTTCCTGATTGGCGCGCCAGGTAATGAGTGGCTGGGCTTCCTGAGCACGCCGGAACATGACCAGCGCGGCGGCGGGCTCCCGCTTGCGCATCAGAATGTTGCCAAGCTCGGCATAGGTATTGGTGTCCGCCGCATTGAGTGCGATCGCACGTTCCAGGGAGCGCGCCGCCGCCTCATCGTCCTCACACAGGCGACTGAGAAACCGGCCAAGGGCGTTGCATGCGATGCCTGAATCCGGATGAAGTTGGACGGCCAGCCGATAGCCTGACCTCGCCTCAACCCAACGACCCAGGTCTCCCAACGTGCTGGCCAGATTGATGAGAGCTTCCAAATAGTTCGGCATGAGAGCAAGCGATCGGCGGTAACTGGTTTCCGCGTCGGCCGGCCGGCCACTTCCGTTCAACGCGGTACCGAGATTGTTGTGGGCGATCGCCGAGCCAGGACTAATATCGATCGCTTTCCGACAACATGCGGCAGCCTCCTCGAACCTGCGAAGATCACAGAGGACGCGGCCGAGATTGGAATACGCCTCGGACGAACGCGGGTTCAACTGCACCGAGCGACGGTAACTCGCCACTGCCTCGTCCACGCGGCCAATGTCGTGCAGTGCGCTACCGAGATCGTTGAACCCGTCGGCCTCACCCGGCGCGAGTTTGACAACCCGCGACAGCCGCTCAATCGCCTCTGGCAGCCTGTGCAACCGCAGGAGTGCCTTACCCGCGGCCCGCCACCCGAACACTCGTCTGGGATATCGTATGGTCGCTCTGTCGGCGGCGATCACCAGCTGGGCCCATTTCCCGGCACCATAAAGCGCGAGCAGTTCATCGCTGATCACAGCCGGCAAGGGGCTGGAGCCGTTCTTCATGTCACGGTTTCCTGAGGTTGCCGCGCTGGCATGGCGCGTTGTTGGAATGGGTGGTCAGCCGTACTACGCAATGCGCACAATTCAGACCGGCTCACTCGCCGCGGCGACAACCTCTTCACGCCAAAACCGCCGCCTGCCATGAACGGATCGAGAGAACGGCTTGCAATGGGGCGCCTCTAAGTGACGGCGCCAGAGAATAGTGTCTTGCTCGGGGACACACCGACTACCGCCCATCGCCAAGGCGCGATGGAGAAGTTGCTTCCTCCAGCGCCGCGAAAACACGCGCCAGGCAACCATCGCCCTGCCAACCCAACAGGTCTCTTGCGCCGATCGCGATTCGCAGCCCGCCGAACGACCCAAGGCCGACCGGTTGACCGAGCAATACTCCCATGTGCGCAAGGCGTTCATGAAGCAATCGCAGTTCCGCCGCCGACAGCAAGCGCCCGCGATCAACCGGATCACGCACCGCGAACGTGAAAATACCAGGCACCCCAGCCCACCCAGGGCCGCCCGCCCGAAGGCCGCCGACCGGCACGAGCCGGGGATTGGAAGCAATCGCCCGCTCAATGGCCGCGGCCCGATCGGCAAGCGTTGCCGCCATCCCCGCGGCCAGAGACTGGAAAGCATCGATCGTGGCCAGCGCGGCCGTCCAGCGAAGGGCAGTACCCAAACCAGCTGCCTCTCGCGGAGCGGAACGCCGGGGGTGGGGCACTACCGCGGGCAATTGTGCCAATGGGAACAAGATGGCGCCAGAGAACGCCGGACCGCCAAAGAATTTCGATCCCGTCACAACGACGGGCCAGCCCCGTCTCAAATATGCCGCGACGGTCTCCGGTTCGATACGAGCCTGGCAAGCGTCGACGACGACGTCCACGCCGTGGGGCGGTGAAACCGGCGCGATCAACCCCGTCTTGGTGCCGTGCGTGAGATAGACAACGACACCACCTTTCGCGACCGCCGCGGCGGCGGCGAAGGCGTCGTTCACCGCATTTTCGGGCAGCGGCGAAGCGTCCGCCGACCGAAGCGGGATTTCCACCGTTGTCCCGGCACCTCCGATCAGTGGCGTCCCGCTGTCCGGTCCGTCGAACGTGCGACATACGACCGCCAAAGGCACACCCGTGCCGGTTTCCGATGCCGACGGCAGGATCGCGGTTAGCGGCTCGCCCGGTCGTTCCGCGGCCATGAGCATCGCTGTCGTCAACATGGCGTCGGTGCCGGACGGACAGAGGATCACTCGCGCCAGTGCGCCAGCCCCGAAATACTGAAGCAGCCGCTGTTTGATTTGATCGGTCAGAGCCGCGAGTCGGCGCGCGCGCCGTACTGGCGTTGCCGCCCGCATGATATCCGAAAACGCCGCGGCGGCTCTATCGAATCCTTGAACCGAAATTGGCGACGCGGTGCATGACGACACGCATATAAGATTCGGTGCCGGCACCACCGGGCAGAGATACTTATTCAGACCAGTACGGGGATCGGCGGCAATTCGGCTGTCTCCACCCGAGAACAAGGCCGAGATGAAATCGGCGGAATGGTCACCAGGCGAGGCCGCTTCTCGCTCACTCTCCCAAGGCCCATCATCCGTCTCGGATCCAGGTGTCGCGCCCGACACCCACAGCGCCTTTCCGGTCTTCAAGGCGGCTCAGTCGCGGCGATTGTCGTGTTGTTTCTGATCATCATTGAACCTCGCGTGGCCACGGCCCGAATGGCGACGTCAAACCGGCCGACGAACTTATTTTTCAACCTGTTTGCCATTTCTGACGTTTACGATTGTCGCCTTCCGATCATCGACCGTCACCAAGCCACGTCGAGCCGTCCACAACCCGCCAAATCGGGCCGGATCGAACCACGTACTCAATCATCCGCGGTCCTCCGCGGGGGCGCTCCGGCAGGGCGGCGAGCGACCAATGGGAGATCCAATCCACGCAAAGAAAGCAAATCCAGACTCCATGCCGCCGCGCAAATGACGATGCCGCCAAAAGATTGATATTCCGCTAATATCCGGAGGCGATTGTTTGGACGGCGGCTGGCGGACAACAGCGTCGAACAATCGGAACGCCGGAGCACTGCTCGTTTGAAGATGACGCATACACCCGCGCCCGGAGTTCGCCCGCAAAGGCGACTCTGGCGGAAAGCCCAACCGGAACACCGCCATACCCGCCGTCCTCAGGGGAGAAATTCCGGAAACCAGGCAGGCAAAGTCCGGAAGCGTCCGCCCCGGAAGCCTCCGGCATTGGAAAACGTGCGAACTTCGGACTCAATTTCGGAGGTCTGAGGTGTCCTGTGCGTCCAATGTATTCAATAAGGTGCCCAGGGGCGGAATCGAACCACCGACACTGCGATTTTCAGTCGCATGCTCT
>CALFNB010000637.1 GCA_937902425.1 uncultured Acetobacteraceae bacterium
GTGGCCGGCGGCAACGCCAGCGGCGTGCGCTTCGCCAGCACCGTGCCGAGGCCGAACAACACCGCCGCCACAAGGCCCATCAGCACGCCGGGCAACTGCTCCCATCTCGTCTCCACCGAGCCGACCCCGACCAGCAGCACCACTCCACCGATAGCCAGTAGCAACGCCAGGAATTGCCGCCATGACGGCCGCTCGCCCAGCAGCGGCCAGGCCAGCAATGAAGCCCAGATCGGCAGGGTGTAGGTGATGACCACGGCCTCGGAGGCGGGGAGGTAGACCTGGGTCTCCGTGCTCAGCACGATGAACAGGCCGTAGTTGAGCATCGCGAACAGGAACAGCCGGCCCCACTGGCCGCGCGGCGGCAGCAGCCGCTCCCGCCGCACCGAGGCGACCGCGAAGGCGAACAGGCAGCCGCAACCGCCGCAGAATGCGCGCATGGTGAACGGCGGCAACTCGCCCAGAAGGAACTTGGTCTGTGGCCAACTGGCACCCCAGCTGCAGGCGGTGAACAGGACCAGACACAGACCCTCGGCGCGAGACCCCAGGAAACCGGTTCTAACGGAGGTAGACACGGACCTGGGGAATTTTGCGAGCGGATTCCAGGGTCAGGCCAAGCTGGATGCGGGCTGGGTTGACGCCGGCGGCCTCGATGGCGGTCATCACCTCGGCGGCGCGGGACCGACCCGCCGCCGCGCCGGCGGTATCAGGGACCACGGCGACCACGTCGTACAGGACGCCAGGACGTCGCGCCTCGACGAGGTGGATCGCGGCGGTGACGGCGGTGCGATAGTCGAGGTTGGGCTTCGCGAACTCGATGGTAAGCAGAGCGGCTCGCGATTCGGGGTCCGGCACCGGAGGTGCCACATGAGGCGGCGGGCGTGCCGGTTCGAAGTCCGTCTGGTCGAGCAGATGGCAACCGGACACCGCGATCAGAAGCGGGGCCAGCAGCAGCGGGACGGCGATTCGGAGAAGGGAGGAGCGCACGGCGGCTTCCGGATGCGGGTGGGTTGACCCGGCATAAATCGCCTCGCTCCGCCGGTCCAGTGCGAGACACGGTGAAAGATCGCTTGCGGGAACCCGGCCGCCGTTGGCAAGTATCGCCGCCATGGCACAGACACCTTCACAGACCAACCAACGCATCGACGGCAAGCGCCTGTGGGACACCCTCATGCGCTTCGCCCAAATCGGCGCCACGCCCAAAGGCGGCGTCCGGCGCCTCGCTCTGTCCGGCGTCGACAAAGCCGGCCGCGACCGCTTCCGCGCCGAGTGCGAATCCCTGGGCCTCACCGTTCGGGTCGACGCCATCGGCAACATGTTCCCCCGCCGCCCCGGCCGCGACCCATCCCGCCTGCCAGTGCTGTTCGGCTCCCACCTCGACAGCCAGCCCTCCGGCGGCAAATTCGACGGTGCCCTGGGCGTGCTCGCCGGACTGGAGGTCATGCACACCCTGAACGACCTCGGCATCGCCACCGAGGCGCCCGTCGAACTGGTCAACTGGACCGACGAGGAAGGCAGCCGCTTCGGTCACAGCCTCGCCGGTTCCGGCGTCTGGGCTGGCGTCTACCCCGAGGATCACGTGCTGGACCTGAAGGACGTCGAAGGCGTCAGCGTCGCCGAATCGCTCGATCGGATCGGCTACCGCGGCCCGCAGCCGGCGCGTCACTTCCCGGCCGACGCCTATTTCGAACTGCATATCGAGCAAGGCCCGATCCTGGAGCGCGAGAGCAAGCAGATCGGCATCGTCACCGGCGCCCAGGCGCAGGTTTGGTACGATGTGGTGACGGTGGGGCAGGACAGTCACGCGGGGACCACGCCGCCGTCGGCGCGCAAGGACGCGCTGGTGTGCGCGGCGCGGATCATCGACCTGGTGGACAAAATGATGCGCGCCCGCGGCGAGGACGGCCGTGGTACCGTGGGCCAATTGCTGGTCTCCCCCAACAGCCGCAACGTCATTCCGGGCGAGGTCCGCTTCTCGGTCGAGTTCCGCCATCCCGACACGGCGGAGGTCGACCGGCTCGATGCGCAATTCCCGCGCGAGGCCCGGTTCATCGCGCGTGATTGCGGGGTAATGCTGGAACTGACGACATTGTTCCGCATTCCCGCGCAGCCGTTCGATCCCGCCTGCATCGAACTGGTGCGGCAGGGTGCGGCGCGCGCGGGATACTCGACGCGGGACATCGTTTCGGGCGCGGGGCACGACGCCGTCTACGTCGCCCGGCACATTCCGACCGCGATGATTTTCACCCCGTGCAAAGACGGCTTATCGCACAACGAAGCCGAAAGTATCGAACCGGAGGAAGCCACCGCGGGAGCGCAGGTGCTGTTCGAGGCAGTCGTGGCCAGGGCCAATCGTCCGTTACGGGACACGAAGTGATGGTGGGATTCAACCCGCGTGATCCGGCGTTCATCGCCAACCCGTATCCGGCATTTCGACAATTGCGCGAGACCACGCCGGTGTGGCGCTCGCCCTTCGGCCGCACATTCCTCACCCGTTACGAAGATGCTTCCCTGTTGATGCGCGACCGCCGACTGGGCAAGGACTACAGCGAACCCGAGGCATTGATCCGCCGCTTCGGCCCCACCGCGATGCGAGAACCCGCGGTCGTCGAGTTGTCGCACATGATGCTGATGCGCGACCCGCCCGATCATACGCGGCTGCGCGGCCTGGTCACCAAAGTGTTCACCGCCCGCAAGATCGAGGCAATGCGGCCGGGCATTCAGGCGATCACCGACCGGTTGCTGGACGAGGTGGCGGGTCTGGGCGAAATGGATGCGATCCGCGACCTCGCGTTTCCGCTGCCGGTGCTGGTCATTTGCGAGCTTCTGGGCATCCCGGAGGAAGACCGCGCCCGTTTCGTGACCGCCACCGCCTCGGGCGCCGCGTTGCTGAACCCGGTGCCGCCAACGCGCGCCGAACTGGACCGCGCCAACGAAGGCACACTGGCGACCGGCGCGTATTTCGCGGGACTCTTCGAGCTACGCCGCGAGGAACCGCGCGACGACCTGCTGAGCCTGCTGGTGCAAGCCGAGGAAGCCGGCGACCACCTGACCACCGAGGAACTCCGCGCCAACACCACTCTGCTCTTCGCCGCCGGACATGAAACGACGGTGAACCTGATCGGCAACGGAATTTGGTCGCTGCACGGCAATCCGTCGCAGTGGGCGGCGATTCGCGACAACCCGGCACTGATCCCCAACGCGATCGAGGAAATCCTGCGTTATGAATGCCCGGTGCAGGCGGTGGCTCGCACGGTGGCCGAGCCGATCGAATTCGGCGATGAGGAATTCAACAAAGGTGACCTGATCGTCGCCCTGATCGGTGCCGCCAACCGCGATCCCGAGGTGTTTCCCGACCCCGACCGTCTGGATGTCACGCGGGAGCGGTTGAAACCGTTGTCGTTCGGCGGCGGCATCCATTTCTGCATCGGCGCGCAACTCGCCCGGATCGAGGCCGAGGTGGTGTTTTCGACCTTGCTCCGCCGCATGCCGGACCTGAAGCTGGCAGAGCATGGCGCGCCTCAGTGGCGGGAGAGTTTCACCCTGCGCGGCCTGACGACATTGCCGGTGACGTGGACGGCGACGCGGCATTGACGCCTGTCGCGACGCCGGACGAGTGGCTCTCTCGCATTGCCGCCATGGGGCGGCATGGAGGCCATTATTCGTATGCATGTCTCGCCCGGGAGTTCATTGTTTCACCGGAACAGTCTGCACTTATCCGTGTGTATCTGTGTGCATCTGTGGTTCACTCTTGCTTTTCTGAGATTGATGCGGCCGTGCCGCGGTTGGGCCCGATAAGGTGGAACCACAGATGCACACAGATACACACAGATAAGCGCGGATTCGGCCGTGCGGTCGAATTGGTCCGGATCTCTCGGTCGTCGTCCCGGTTCTCTCCGCGGTCAGGCCGGGTCTCGCCGTCGTCATCCTCGGTCCTGACCCGAGGATCGATCGGGCTGAGCACGAAGTTAATTCAAGCCGATTTCCACGCGACAACAGATGCTCGGGTCAGCCCTGAGCGAGACAGCCGGCCAGCCACACCGGCAGCGCCATGTTGAGAAGCGTCCTGACGGTTGGTGGCTGGACCATGGCCAGTCGTGTCCTGGGCTTCATCCGTGACATGCTGATGGCCGCGATGATCGGTGCCGGCCCGATCGCCGACGCGTTCTTCGTCGCCAACAAGCTGCCGAATTTGTTCCGCCGCCTGTTCGGCGAGGGCGCGTTCAATGCCGCCTTCGTCCCGGAATTCTCCGGCCTGCTGGCGACCGACGGACCCGAAGCGGCGCGTCGTTTCGCACGGGAAGCGATCTCGGTGATGACCTTCTGGTTGGGCGGCATCACGATCGCCGGCGAGATCTTCATGCCACAAATCATGCATGTGCTCGCGCCGGGCTTCATCGCGACGCCGGAGAAATTCGCGCTGACCGTCGACCTGGCGCGGATCACGTTTCCGTACTTGATGTTGATCTGCCTCGCCGCGTTGCTGTCCGGCGCGTTGAACGGCATGGAGCGTTTCGCCGCCGCCGCCGCCGCGCCGGTACTTTACAACCTGTTCGCCATCGCCGCGTTGCTCGGCCTGACGCCGTTCGTGCCGACGATTGGCCATGCCGCCGCCTGGGGAGTATCCGCTTCCGGCGTCGTGCAACTGGCATTGCTCATCTGGGCTGTGCATCGCGCCGGCATGCCAATGCGGATCCCGCGGCCTCGGCTGACCCCGGCGATGAAGCTGCTGTTGCGGCGCATGGCTCCGGGCCTGGTTGGCGCCGGCGCCGCGCAACTCAATCAGGCGGTGGACCTGATCATCGCCAGTCTGTTGCCGGCGGGAACGGTGTCGTTGCTGTATTACGCCGATCGGATTCAGCAATTGCCTTTGGGCGTCATCGGCATCGCGGTCGGCACGGCGTTGCTGCCCATGCTGTCGCGCCAGGTACGAGGCGGCGACGACGCGGCGGCGCTGGCGTCGCTCAACCGCGCGATCGAATACGCTTTGTTCCTGACGCTGCCCGCCGCGTTGGCGCTGACGGTCGCGGCGTTCCCGATCATGTGGGTGCTGTTCGGCCGTGGTGCGTTCACCATTGAGACCGCTCACCTCGCGTCGCAATCGCTCGCGGCTTATGCCATCGGGCTGCCCGCCGTCGTGTTGCTGAAGGTGCTGGCGCCGGCCGCGTTCGCACGCGGCGACACGACGCTGCCGATGCGGATCGGCATGGTGACGCTGGCGGTGAACTTCGTGTTGAACATCGTGTTCAACGCGGGCGCATTGGCGCCGGCTTCGATCGCGGGCTCGTTGCCGTTGCTGAAACACATCGGACCCGCGCTGGCGACCAGCCTCGCATCGACGTTCAACGTGGTGGCGCTCGCCATCGCACTACATCGCCGCGGCCATTTGGTGGCGGACGCCGTTTTGCTGCACCGTCTGCCGCGCATGGGCCTGGCGGCGATTGGCATGGCACTGGCATTGTGGTTCGCCCAGGAACCGCTGTTTCGATTCGAGCGATGGTTGGGTTTGATTTCGCTGGTGACGGTGGGCGTCGGCGTTTATGGCGTGGCGGCGCTGCTGCTGGGAGCGTTCGATGTGCGCCTGTTGCGAAGGATGGCGCGGCGGGCATGAGTGATCTGCTGTCGACCGGTCTCGCGCATCATCAGGCGGGCCGGCTGGCGGAGGCGGAACGCTGCTATCGCCAGCTGCTCTCGGTTCAACCGGAACACGCCGATGCGCTGCATCTGCTGGGGCTGCTGGCGTTTGGCGCGAGACAGTTCGACGCCGCGATCGGTTTGATCTCGCGCGCGATCGAATTGTCTCCCGGCAACGCGGCGTACCATTACAATCTCGGCATTGTCTTGCGGGATGCCGGACGATTGGCGGAGTCGGCCGCGCGGTATGCCGAGGCAATCCGTCTCGACCCACGTCACGTAGACGCGAACGTCAATCTCGCCGTGGTACTGACGGAATTGCAACGACCGGAGGAGGCGGTGACCGCCTGCGATCGAGCGATCGCCATCGCCCCGGACCATGCGGCGGCGCATTGCAATCGCGGCAACGCTCACCGGGATCTCCGGCGGTTCGAACATGCGTTGCGCGATTACGACGCGGCGATCCGGCTGCGGCCGGATTTCGCGGAGGCATACGCCAATCGCGGCGTCACTCTGGGCGACCTGGAGCGTTGGGAGGAGGCTGTCACGAGCCACGCGAGTGCCATCGCGCTGCGTCCCTCCGACGCGGGGTTTCATTACAATCTGGGAATCGCGTTACGCGCCACGGGCCAGCCGGAGCGCGCGATCGAGAGTTACGATCGTTGCCTCGCGTTGGATCCAACGCACGCCCAGAGCCGCGGCAATCGAGCGAATGCTTTGGCCGACCTTGGAAGGGTGGCGGAGGCGCTGGCGGATCTGGACGATGCGATCAGACAACGTCCGGACGATCCGGAGATTCTTTACAATCGCGCGACAACGCTGGAGACGGTGCTTCGGTTCGAGGAGGCAATCGTCGACCATGAGCGGGCGCTTGCGTTACGACCCGCGTTTCCGGAGTGCGCGCACAATCTGAGCCTGACATTGTTGTTGCTGGGGCGGTTCGAGCAGGCATGGCCATTTTACGAATGGCGCTTTTACGTGCGCGAATTTCCCGGACGTCAGCGTGCGTTCACGCAACCACAATGGACTGGCGACAAGCTGCGCGGCCGCACGCTGCTGATCCACGCGGAACAAGGATTTGGCGACACAATTCAGTTCAGCCGTTACGCGGCGGCAATCGGTGGCGGCGGCCGCGTGATCATGGAAGTGCCGTGGGCTCTGCTGCGACTGATGAACGGAATACCCGGAGTGGATCAGTTGGTCGTGGAGAACGATCCTCAGCCCAGATTCGACGTGTATTGTCCGATGTTGAGCCTGCCCGCGACGTTCGGCACGCGCGCCGATACCATCCCGCCGCCGTCTCGCCTGAGCGGGTTCGGGGTGACGCCGGAACTGCCTGTTTCCAGCGGCCCGAGGATCGGCATCGCGTGGTCCGGCAATCCGGCGCACACGAACGATCGTAATCGCTCGATGCCGTTGCGGGCGATGCTGCCGCTGCTGGAATGCGCCGGATTGGTGTGTTCGTTGCAGACCTTCATGCATGAGGCGGACCGGGAAACATTGAAGGCCACGCCTGAAATAGTCGATCTGGGCTCGGGATTTCGCGATTTCGCGGATACGGCGGCGGCGATCATGGCGCTCGATCTGGTGATTTCCGTCGATACCTCGGTCGCGCATCTGGCGGCGACGTTGCACAGACCGACGTGGATTTTGTTGCCATTCCGGCCGGAGTGGCGGTGGCAACTGGAGCGCGAGGACAGCCCTTGGTACCCGTCGGCTCGGCTGTTCCGGCAACGTGCGGCGGGGGACTGGGACGGGGTGATCGCTCGGGTTTGTGACGCGTTGCGGGCGGGCGCACTGTGATTTTGGCTCGCGTCATGGCCGGTGGGTCGAGCAGGCCGGGGATTTTGCTGTCAGCCAACGTGGTAACGGACTCTCGCATCTTCTGTCATGTTCCAACCACCGCGATTCTCATTACGCTGACAGATGATTCACGCCCCGGCGTCATCCTCGGGTCGAGCCCCGGCGGCATGCATCCATCTTGAACGAACGCCGCGCGGGATGCCGGGACGTCACGCGCGAAACTCAGCAAGGCATTAACACGGAGGACGCCTCTTCCCCACACCCCTCGCCGGACCTACGCTGAAGCCAAGGGAAGGAAGCAGCCATGGCCACCATCGAACTGGCGGGAATTTCACTCGACCTCTGGGAAGGCGGTACGGGGCGCCCCTTGCTGTTCCTGCACGGTGCCGGCGGCTTTCGCGCCGATCATCCGTTCCTCGGCCTGCTTGGCGAGCATCGCCGGATCACCGCGCCGTCGCATCCCGGCTTCGGCGCATCGTCGTTACCCGACTGGATCGACCGGCCCGAGGACATCGCCCATGTTTACCTCAATCTGCTTGACCGTCTCGGCCCGGAACCCATCGATCTGATCGCGTGTTCGCTCGGCGGCTGGATTGGCGCCGAGCTGACCAGCATGGTGCCGGAGAAATTCGGCAAACTCATCTTCGTCGCCCCCGTCGGGGTCAAACTGGGCTCCCGCGACACCCTGGACATTCCCGATATCTTCGCCCTCCCCGCCGCCACGATCGAGAAATTGCTGTATCATCAACCGGAACGATTCCGCGCCGACCCGTCGAAGCTGACCGACCAGGAACTCACGATCATGCTGCGCAATCGCGAGACGACCGCACTGCTGACCTGGGAACCGTATATGCACAATCCGAAGCTGCGCCACCGTTTGCGCCGCGTCACCAATCCGGCGCTGTTCCTGCGCGGCGAGCACGACGGTCTGATTGCCGCGGACTACATGGACGGCTACGCGAAACTGCTGCCGAACGCGCGCACAATGACATTGCCCGACGCCGGCCACGTGCCGCAGGTCGAGCAGCCCGAGGCATTCGTCAAAGCCGCGATCGCGTTCCTGAACGGGGAGGCATGATCCCATGAAAGCCTGGCATTTCAGCGAAACCGCTTATCACCTGCTGCCTCCCGCCGAGACGTACGAATCCATTCGCGTATCGTTGCCCAACCGGCACTACGATCCGCGCATCGGGGCCGATCTGTATCATCGCTATCTCGACGAATGGCTGCTCGCCGAGGACGAAGGCCTCGACATCATGCTCAACGAGCACCATCAGACCGCGACCTGCGTCGATCCGGCGGCACCATTGATGCTCGCCGTGCTGGCGCGGCAAAGCCACAAAGCGCGGCTGCTGATTTTAGGCAACCCGATCGCCAACCGCCGCCAACCGATCAGGGTCGCCGAGGAAATGGCGATGATCGACGTGCTGTCGCGCGGCCGGCTGGAGGCCGGGTTCGTGCGCGGCGTGCCGTACGAAATTTCACCGGCCAACAGCAATCCGATGCGCATGAACGAACGCGAGTTCGAAGCGCTGGACATGATCGTCAAGGCCTGGACCAATCACGATGGACCGGTCAGCTTCGAAGGACGCTTCTTTCACGCTCGCCAGATCAACATCTGGCCGCGGCCGTATCAAACCCCGCATCCGCCGATCTGGATCAGCACGACAAGCCCGGCGGGCGCGGCTCGAGTGGGAACGCGAGGTTACGTGCAGGCAACGTTCCTGACCGGGTTCGACGGCACGAAACAAATCTTCGACAGTTACCGCCGCGCGTGGCGCGAGGCCGGCCGCGGCGACAGCGTGCCGGAGGACCGGCTGGCCTACGCCGCGTTGGTCTATACCGGCGAAACCGAAGCCGAGGCGCATGCGGGCGCGGAAAAACTGCTGTGGTACGTTACCTCCAACAAGGTGCCGCCGCATTTCGCCAGCCCGCCCGGCTATGTTCCCGTGGAGGCCGGCGTGAAAATGCTGCGCGGCGCCGAACATCCGCTCAGCGCGTTCGCCAAGGCGGCATCGGTGGAGGCAGCGATCAAAGCCGGGATCATGATGGCCGGCACGCCCGATCAGGTCGTGAAACAAATTCGCGCGGTTTACGATCATGTCGGCGGGTTCGGCCACTTGCTCAACATGGGCCAGGCCGGATTTCTGGAACACGACGAAACCGTCAAGGGAATTCGCATGTTCGCGCGCGAAGTATTCCCGCGGCTGCAAGAATTCCGCGCCTGATCCGAGCCAAATCAGGCTGTCGCGGCCTCGCTCGCGCGAACATGCGCGGTGATCAGCGAGGTATAAAAATAGCGTGCGAACAGGCCGGGTTCAGCCGGTATTGTTCTGTCCGCCGAAGGCGACAACACGCAACCGGCGGGCATGTGATATGCGATGCCGGTCAGGCCGCTGGCGTCATTGAGGTGACCGGATAAATC
>CALFNB010000638.1 GCA_937902425.1 uncultured Acetobacteraceae bacterium
GCCCGCCGCCTCGGCGCGGCGTGAAACCGCCGGCTCGCCCGCAAGCCGGTCGCCCACGCAGTCGCACCGCATCCCGGGTTGCCGCGGTGCAGGCGCTGTTCCAAAGCGAGCAGGCGCAGGAAAACCCGGAAACCGTGATCGATCAGTTCGTCCGCCATCGGTTGGGCGAAACCGCCGCCGAGCATGGTTATGAGGACGGCCGTATCCCGGATGCGGAGGTGCCACTGTTCGCGCAGATCGTGCGGGCCGCGGTGCGGCAGCAGGATACCATCGACGCGATGGTCGTTGAGGCGTTGCCGGCGGACTGGCCGCTGGCGCGGATCGATCCGGTGTTGCGGGCGTTGCTACGCGCGGCCGGGGCGGAACTCGCGGCCACCGACGGGGCGCCGGCGAAAGTCGTGATCAATGAGTATCTGGACATAGCCCGCGGGTTCTTTACCGGGCCGGAGCCGGGGCTCGCGAACGCTGTGCTGGACAAGCTGGCCCGGTTGCTGCGGCCGGGGGATTTTTAGTCGGCGGCGGAAACAATCAACCCAAATCAACACGAGGAGTCAGTCATCATGAAGGTCGTCACCCTGAAAGACATCCCAACCGTCCCCGTGGAAGGCGCCGAGCGGATCGAAGGCTGGACCGGCCCAGTGTCGCGTTCTCGCCAGACCATCATCAACCCAGGCGATTCGGAAAACTACAACTGCAGTGTGGTGAATTTCAGCCAAGGCTGCACCACGGGCTGGCATACCCATACCTGCGACCAGATACTGATCGTGACCTCGGGCTCCGGCATGGTGGCGAACGAGCGGGAACAGCGTGAGATCAACGTGGGCGATGTCGTGCACATCAAGGCCGGTGAACGCCATTGGCATGGTGCCAAAGCCGATACGGCGATGGGCCATATCACGATCACGGCGGTTGGCGGTCAGGCTTCCTGGGGGTAGTCTGCTCATCGCGACCGTCTGAACAACGCCCGTCAGGAGGGTCCCGCTGATGGATGAGATCGTCACCCGGCCCAACATCAAAGACGAGATAAAGGTCGAACGCCCTCGTCTGCACAAAGTCATTCTGGTCAACGACGACTACACGCCGCGCGAGTTCGTTGTCACGGTGCTGAAGGCGGTGTTCCGCATGAGCGAGGATCAGGCCGCGCGGGTCATGATCACCGCGCACCGGCGTGGCACCTGTGTCGTTGCCGTCTTCACCAAGGATGTCGCGGAAACCAAAGCCACCAACGCGACGGATGCCGGCCGTCGCCAAGGCTATCCGTTGCTGTTCACCACCGAACCGGAGGAATAAGCCACCCGCGCCGCGGCACCGTTACGGCGGCGCGATGAGGAACGCCTTCGACGAATTGAAGATCCAGGTATCGACGAACCCGGTCTCCTTCGGCGCGCGGTCGAGCGCGCTCAGCGCGCCCGCCAGGCACATCCAGTTGAGGATTTCCTGCTGCCCGCTGTCCTCGACCGATTGTCCCGAATACCCTCGCCAGGCCTTGTAGTTCGCCGACCGCAGCGCTTCGTACATCGCCCGGTCCGCTGGCGTATCGGGCCAGAGAAAGTGGTTCTTGCCGGTCAGGAACGCGTGCGACCAGCCGGAGGACGCCAGCAACGCCACACGATACGGCGATTCCGCCAGGATACGCGCGGTGGCCGCGCCGAGGTCGAACAGCCGCCACGGTGCCGGCGCCGGAGGGTCAAGCTCGGCCGCGGCCCCCGCCGTGTCGAATCGCGGCACCCCCCCGCGTTGCGAAACCACCTTGCGGCCGTAACAATTCACCGCGAACGGCACGATCGGATACGGAAATCCCCGGCGCGCGTAATCGAGATAGAACACCGCGTTGGTGAACGCATGCCCGAGTTCGTGATGCAGCGGCTTGTAAGCGTACGCGGTATCAAACCCCGCCTCCAGCAATCGTGTCGCCAGCAGTTTCGCCGCCGCGCGGTGTCCCGGCACCTCATAGGTCTTATCAGTCTCGCCCCAGACATTGTCGACCGGCGGGGAGAACGCGAACTTCTCATACGCGCTGATGCAGTACGGCGGAATGATGTCCTCGCGGAAGTTCTCGTACTGGTCGTCGCCCCAGATCAGCACGAAATCCGGGTTGAAATCATCCAGCGCCGCTCGCGTCTTTTCCATCCAGCCAACCAGAGCCGAGCGATGGCGAGCCGCCGACGCGGTACCTTCGTCGATGCCCCACTCCGCGCGCATCTCCGCGGGCCAGCCCGACGGCGTTCGCAGGTGCTCCGGCAAATCCGGGTTCCGCAGCATGCGCTTCAGGATCCCCGCCATGCGATCGTCCTTCCCGGACAATGGCGGGTAGTGCGATATCCCAAGAGCCAAGATTTCGGCCATTCTTTCCTCCTGGACGTGGTTGGCGATCGTTCTCGCATCAGTCTATGCGCGCACGATTGACCTTTCCAACAGGAATGCGATCCCCGGCGGACAGCGAACCTCCTGGCGATCTCCGCTCACCACTCCGCCAGGCCGGCGCGCCGCAGTCCGTCAGCATACCGCTCGATATCGGTGGCCAGCCCCATGGGAGACCGGGCGACCGCGTCCCGTACCGTGAAGTCCGGCTCCAGCCGCAGCAGCCGCGCCATCACGCTCGCAGCCTCTTTGACCTGTCCCAGATGGCCAAGCGCCGCGAGCATGCCCTTGAACGACGACGAGAACCACGGATTGAGTTCGATCGCCTTGCGCCCCGCCGCCGCCGCTTCCTCATACTCGCCGAGCAACAGCAACGGCATGATCACCGCCGCCTGAAAAAAGAACAGATGTGGATCGGACGGCGAAAGCTCGATCGCCTTGACCATCCGCGCCAGCGCCGTCGCATGATCGCCCAGGTAACTCAATGTGAAGCCGGAAAAGCACCAGGCGATGGCGAGGTTCGGGTTGAGTGAGATCGCGCGTTCATGCAACACGGCGGCCTCGGAGGGGCGCCGTAGCAGGAAACCCCGCACATGGCCCGCCAATGTCAACGCCCGCGCGTCATTTGGGTCCATCGCCACGGCGGTATCGGCCAGCTCGCCAGCCCGTCTGGTGGCGGCATCCGGGTCGCCGGCCCAACCCTGACCGACCAGAAACAGGTGCCAGTAGGCATACCAGGCCAACGCGTCGGTGTTGCCAGGCTCGACGCGCAATGCCGCCTCCAGCAGTTCGCCGGCGGCATGGAACGACAGCCGGTCCATGCGGTAGACCGCCGGCACCGCCTGCAGCACGAGGTCGCGCGCCGTGATGCCGCGCGGGATCCTTGTCGCCGCCCGGTCGCCCTCCCGCATCAACAGCAGCGGATCGACCTGGGCCACGATCGCGGCCGCGACCTTATCCTGCACCGTCAGCGTATCCGCGGCGTCATGATCGAACCGGTTAGCCCAGATCACCGCCTCGCCGGCACGCATGTCCAGCAACCGGACCGTGATCCGAACCCGGTCGCCGCCGCGCTGGATCGTGCCATCCAGCAGCAAATCGAGGTCCAGCTCCGGCCAGCGCAGATTGATCTCCCCGGTTTCGCCGGCGATGGCCGCGAGCGAGCTGCCGGAGACGCAGGAAATCCAACGGAAGCGTGACAGGGCCGTGGTGACTTCCTCGGCGAGGCCGGCCGACAGCGCCTGATCGACGTTCGGTCCGATCACCCGCATTTCCCGGATGCCAAGCCGGAGACCGGTTGGTTTGTGGGCCATGCCAGCCCATGGCGCGGTGGCGGTATCCCAGGTTTCCGCCGCGGCCGAGGTCAGGCTGACCCCGTCTGGCGTGCCACGGAGCGGGACGAACGTTTGCTCCATCATCCCGGATGGCACCCGGCTGGCCGCGATCACGCCATCCGGCATGATCCGGCCTGGCATGGCCCGGGCCGGAGCGATCACGTCTTCCATGACCCCTTTGGGCGCGACCGCGTCGTCCGAGGTTCGGTCTCGCATGACCCCACCGGGCATGGTCCTGAACGGCACGGGTCCGTACCTGATCCGCGTTGGCATGCCCCGCTCCGGTACAATTACATTTTCCATGGTACTGAGCGGGATGGCCCCTTCGTCGATCGCCTCCTCGTGCGCGTCTCCGTCTGACATGTCGCGGTCCGAGAATTCCCCATCCGGCATCGGCCGGTCAGACAGGACCCGTACCGGCGGGACGGGATCAGGCGGGGGACCATCCGGGATGACGCGGCCGGGTGTGACCCCGTCCGCCAATACCCCACCGGGTGCGACCCAGGGCGGCATGGCCGCGCCTGCCGCGGTCCTGTCCGGCACGGATTGTCCGGGCAGAATCACGGCTTCCATGACACCGCTCGCCATGGTCCGATTTTGCCCGGCGGCCGGCGGCCGATAGTCCGACCCGAAGCGGATCCGGCCCAGGAACGCGGCCAGCTCCGCCGGCGGCTGCTCATCCGGCCTGAGGCCCATCGCCTCGCCCCATTGCTCACAGGCGACCCGGGCGGCGGCGCGATCGCTGGCCTCGATATGCGCCTCGATCAACGCGCGCCAGGC
>CALFNB010000639.1 GCA_937902425.1 uncultured Acetobacteraceae bacterium
GTGCCGGTGTCGCCGGAGAAGCCGCACGGGCTGGACTACTCGCTGACGCTGCACGGCCCGGATGGCGAGCGGCTCGTCGGCTTCGACAACGCCCATCCGGTGGCGCGGCAGAAGCGCGGCGAGCCGCGGGACCATCGCCACCGGCTGCGGACGATCAAGGCTTACGACTACCGGGACGCGGCGACGCTGCTCGGCGATTTTTGGACCACGGTGGACGCGGTGTTGCGCGAGAGAGGAGTGATCCCATGACGACCCTGAAAGTGGGCATCGCCAGCTACGAGGACATGAAGACGCGCACCATGGCGGTGGCGCGCGGCGAGCAGCGCATCGCGCCCGACGAACCGAAGGTTTGGTTCACCTCGACGGAATCCTTCGCCAAGGTCCTGTCGGCCGGCAACCGCGACCTGCTGCGGGTAATCGTGGAACAGGCCCCCGGCTCGCTCGACGAACTGGCGCGGATCACGGGCAAGGCGAAGTCCAACCTGTCGCGCACATTGAAGACGATGGCCGGATACGGCCTGGTCCGCCTCGAACGCGGCGAGCGGGGGCGGATCACGCCGAAAGTGACGCATGACCGGGTGGAACTCGACCTGCCGCTCAGCTGGTCGCGGAAGGCGGGCTGAGCCATGACCGCTTGGCGGCGAGGCGGCCGGACCGTCGCCAGCGCGGCGAAAGCTGGCCAAAACCGACGCGCCATGATAGGTTACATGTAACTATTTTGGAGGACTGTCATGGCCCCGGCGTCAAGCCCCAAGCCCTCGCGCGTGAAGGTGCGGGAACATCGCGAGCGGCTGCGCAAGCAAGGTCTGCGCCCGATCCAGATTTGGGTGCCGGACGTGCGCTCCCCCGCCTTCCGCACGGAGGCGCATCGCCAGTCGGCCGCCATCGCCGCCAGCGCCCATGCATTCGACGATCAGGCGTTCATCGACGCGATCTCAGACTGGGGTCATCAATGAGGCGCGGCGACATCTGGACTGTCGCCGGTGGCAAGGACTACGCGGGCAAACCGCGCCCCGTCGTCATCGTCCAGGACCACAGCTTCGACGCGACGGATTCCATCACGGTCTGCGCCTTCACCACGGACGAGACCGAAGCACCGCTGTTCCGTCTGCCGGTGGAGCCGAACGAGCGCAATGGCCTGCGCGCCGCCTGCCGCCTGATGGTGGACAAAAGATCTCCACGGTCCCCAAGACCAAGGTTGGTGCGCGCGTCGGCAGGTTGGACGACGAGGACATCCCGCGGCTCAATCAGGCGGTGCTCGTGTTCCTCGGACTGGCGGCCTCGCCCAGGACCAAGCGGGAGACGTAAAATCGGCGACGCCCGGCGTTCGCAGTTCTGTTCTGAACTGGCGGTGGACGCAGTCCGGAGCGAACTCGTCTCTGCCTGTAAATTCCCTGTTCGACGGGAAAATACAGGGAATTTTCCGGATTTTGGGTTGGTTAACGATCAATCTCGTCGAAAATTGTGCGCCAGAGCAACAGTTTAGGGTGAAAATTCCCTACGCAGGGTATCAGGGAAGATTTCCGTGCGAACTGGGAGCGACCAGCGCGGATCAGGGAAGTGTTTTGCTCAATCAGGCAAACGTCCAGTATGAGGCGCCGCATACACTCAAGTCGGGTTCGGCCGGGCGACCAGAAGGCAATGTCGAACGACAGACCCAGAGCCGAACATGGTCAGATCGGCCTCGCCTGGCCGGGCGCCGGACAGATGCAGGACGGTTAGCGAGACGGCCCGCCCAACGCAGGCGTTGCCGCGATGTCCTGGTCCGAGACAGCCGGCGCCGCCAGACAATCCGTAGACGGCCGGGTTGACGCCCGCGAGGATGACGGCATTGCCCGATGGATGCGTGGTGATCGCGGCCTGCGAGAGCCTGTAGTACCCACCGGTTTCCGTCCGCGACGGACGAAGGAATCTATCGAGGCGGCGATCGCGACAGGCCTCCAGCTGGAGGGCAGGATGCCGCCATGCCAGCTTGGCGTGGTGCGCGGGCGGTCCCCGGCGAGCGGGGATATCTGGGCGCCGACGCCAGAAAAGTGACCCAATTGTGACATCCCTGGACCAAGGCACGCCCTCAATGGTTTGCCGGGCAATTACTTGGCGATGAAAATTCAGGCGATGCTTGGCTTCGGTAATTGGCGAATCGAGGCAAGACATGCGAATTATGCAATTCAGAAATGTCCATATTACGTGACTGTATTGGGGATATCATGCAAATACAATTGGTTAGACGTCAGAACACCGTGCTGCACCATCTGATATTTCTCTAATATTGGCCTGACACCGCCAGCGAGATAACCATCGCTACCCCGGAGAGCCAGGCCAGTAGGAGTGGCGTGCGACCGCGCTGGTTCGCACGCCACGACAGAACCGCCAAATCGGTTCTCAGGTCTACCGTGGGCAGTGGTGGCGTAGACGGAGTCCACCACGATGTCCAATCGACTCGAAATCGAGATCGTTCCGATCGGCAGTGTGAAGCCATACGAGAATTCCGCCCGCGTTCACAATGCGCGCCAGCTCCGCAAGCTGGTGACGGGAATGACGCGTTTCGGACAGGTCACACCAATCATCGTCGACGAAAACCACGTCATTGTTGACGGTCATGCCGTATGGGACGCACTCAAGAAACTCGGCCACACTGAAATTCAGGTTGTTGTAGTCCGCGCTCGCTCCCCGGCCGAAATCCGCGCTATTCGGCTCGCGCTGAACCGCATCGCGGAAGACGCCTCCTGGGACCGCGACAAACTGCGCACCGAGTTCGGCGAATTGATCGACCTCGGGATCGAACTGGACCTTACCGGCTTCGACACGCCGGAGATCGACATGACCCTGTCGTTCGATGAACCAGCCGGTGATGCGATCGAGGAGGTCGCGGCAAGTGATCTGAACCCGAAGGCCGCCGTCGCGACAGCGGTCGGTGACATCTGGGCGATGGGGCCTCATCTGGCTGCCTGCGGAGACGCGCGCGATAAGGACCTGGTTTCTCGGCTGACGGCCGGACGTCCGGTCGCGGCGGTCTTTACCGATCCGCCCTACAACGTTCGGATCGACGGTCATGTCAGCGGCCTTGGCCGCACCCAACACGCGGAATTCGCCATGGCGAGCGGCGAGATGACGTCAGAGCAGTTCATCGCATTTCTCATGGCAGCGCTGAGCGCCATAATTCCGTCCCTCGCCAACGGCGCGATTCTGTTCGTGGCGATGGACTGGCGCCATATCGAGGAGCTGATGAACGCGGGAAACCGCTGCGGTCTTGAGCTGAAAAATCTCTGCGTCTGGGTCAAGACGAACGCCGGAATGGGCACTTTTTACCGCTCTCAGCATGAGATGATCTTCGTGTGGAAACACGGGAAAGAACCCCATCAGAACAACTTCGAGCTCGGCCAGCACGGGCGCACGCGTACCAATGTCTGGCGCTACGCCGGCGTCAACACCTTCGGCAAGAACCGCATGGATTTGCTGGGCGCCCACCCGACCGTGAAGCCGGTCGCGATGATCGCGGACGCGCTTAAGGATGTCACGCGTCGTGGCGATGTGGTGCTCGACCCTTTCCTGGGTTCGGGCTCGACACTCCTGGCCGCGGAGGAGACCGGACGCTGTTGCATTGGCATTGAGCTCGACCCCGGTTACGTCGAGGTCGCCGTCCGTCGATGGCAGAAACTGACGGGCAAGTCCGCGACGCATCCCGTCACGGGCGAACTGTTCGATGATTACGTCGAACGCCTTGGCAAAAAGGCCGAGAACGCCGCACCTCTGGTACCTGATAAACCGAAACAGGGCCTGCGCGATCAGAGCGCGTCGGAGGAAGTCAATCATGGCTGAAAGCAAGCCTGGCTATGAGGTTGGCTATGGCCGACCTCCGAAGCAGACGCGGTTCCAATCGGGTCGCTCCGGCAACCCAAAGGGCCGCCCCGGTGGGACCCGAAACCTCGAAACCGATTTGCGCGAGGAGCTGAGCGAACGGATCTCGGTTCGCATCGGCGATCGCAGCAGGAAGGTTTCGAAGCAGCGCGCGATGCTGATGGCCCTGGTGGCCAGGGCACTGAAAGGCGACACACGCGCCGCGGTGGTGCTTTTGCAGATCATGGCGAAGTTGATGCCGCTCGAAGAAGCAATCGGGACCTCCGAACCGGCGCTGAGCGCGGACGACCAGGAAATCCTTGATCGCTTCATCGATCGGCGGATCAAGGCGCGCGATAAAACTCCTCAGGAATCTTCGTGAGGCAATCAGAGCGGGCGCGGCGTCGTACACGCCGCGTCCGGTATGGAGAATACGATGACACCCAACGACACGTCGCCTGAAAAGGCCGCATTTCGGCGCCTCATGGCGACATATTTACAAGTGTTTTTCGAGCGCGTGTTCACGGAGGTAGACTCCCGGGGGAAGCTTGTCGACAGCGAATTCATAGGCGTCCTGGTTGATCACCTGGAGCAGGTGCTGAACGGCTCATCACGACGGCTGATCGTCAACCTCCCGCCCCGGCACCTCAAGTCGTTGCTGATTTCTGTCGCGTTCGTTGCATTTGCTCTCGGTCAGGACCCGCGACGGCGAATCGCCGTGATTTCGCATAGTCAGTCCCTGGCGCGCGATCTGGCCGCGAAGACGAAGCGCGTGATGGAGAGCGAGTGGTACCGCGAGGTCTTTCCACGAACCCGTCTCGAGCGAGAAAGCGTGACCGACCTTGAAACAAGCGAGGGTGGAGGCCGATACGCTGCGTCGTTTGACACAGGCGTCACCGGGCGCGGGTTCGACATCATTATCGTGGACGACCCGATCTCCGCGAACAACGTGATGTCAGAAGTGGAGCGAACAAAAAACGTCGATATTTTCAACGGTTCGATCGCATCTCGATTGGATTACCCCGAGCGTGGGACGATTATCGTCGTGGCCCAGCGCCTGCATGAGGACGACCTGTCCGGGAGCCTGCTCCGAAAGGGTGGATGGACGCATTTATCGTTGCCACTCGTCGCCGAGTTCGAGGAAGTATATAAATATGGGC
>CALFNB010000640.1 GCA_937902425.1 uncultured Acetobacteraceae bacterium
TCGATATCGACCTCCCGAGCTTGCGCGGGCATTGAGGGCGCCGCGCTTCAGTGATGCACTATGCGTCCGGGCGCCGCCCGTCGCAAGCAAACGATCCCGCCGCGGGCCATTACGATGATACGGTTCGAGAATATAACGAGCGTGTCGCATGATTTACCGGCGTTGATCAGGAACGTTGACCGGGACATGCCTTGAACGTTGCAGCGGTCGAAAGTCTGCTATGGGTCGGCTCCGGCGGTTCAGGCCGGGCGCCCCTGCTACAACCGATTTGGGTGGAAGAACGAAACTGACGTACCTCGCACTATCGCTACACTTCCGATCGGCAAATCCCGAGACGCCACCAGGTAAACGCACATCTTGGGTGAAACGAAGACGCGCCGTTTACGCGCGGATTTTCGCCGCCGCTAACAGGCAATTTGCCGATCCGTCTCCCTCGGCCAATACTGCGTGCCAACCGCACCTGAAGAACCCGGGTTGAAGGACGCACGGCCATGCCCAAATGGGATACATCGCAACCTCCGCCGGCAACCTCGACCCGTCCCTGGCGCCGCCGCCGTCTGCTGCGCGCTGGTCTGGCCGGAGCCGCCCTCGCCGCAACGCGTGCCCCGCTCGCGCAACCCGCGCTTACCCGCGTCCTGCGCAAGATTTCCATCGGCTACGGCGTGCGCACCGTCGATTCCGCCGCCGACGGCTTCTTCTCCTCGATCCCGATCGGCCTCGGATTCTTCGCCGAGGAAGGCCTGGACGTGGACATTCTGCCGATGGCCGGCGCCACGCCGGTGATCGACCTCATGGCCAACGGCAAGATCCAGTTCACCACCCACGCCACTGCCGGATTGATGACCGCCGTCGGCCGCGGCATCGCCATGCAGGGCTTCATCTGCCAGGTGCCGGATTATTTTACCTCCATCGCGGTGCTGAAGGACGGCCCGATCAAACGGCTGGAGGACCTCAAGGGCAAGATCATCGGCACCAATGCCGTCGGCGCCACCGCGGTGCTGCCGGTCAGGGCCGCGCTGCACAAGCTTGGCTGGAATCCCGATACGGATGTGCAGTATCTTGCCGTCGGCACCGGCCTGCCAGCGCTCGATGCCATTCGCCGCGACCGCGTGCAGGCGATCGTTGCCTGGGACTCAATCTTCGCGCAGTTCGAATATTTTGGTGCTGAGTTCCGCTACTTCCGCCCCGATCCCATCCCGCAACTCGGCTTCACGCACGCCTCCAACACGATGGTCGAAACGATGGAGAAAGACCCGGCGCTGGTCGCGGGCATGTGCCGAGCGCTGCTCAAGTCGGTGGTCGTGATAGCCGCGGCCGAACCGGACGAGTTGACGCGCCTGCACTTCAAGCTGTACCCTGCTGCCCGCCCCAGCAGCCTCAGTGACGAGGAGGTGCTGCGCTTCGACACGCTGCGGCTGCGGGCGCGCCGCCAGTTCATGCGCCTGCAACAGCGTGTGTTCGATCGCACCGAGCGCATTGGCGACGTGCCCGACGAGAGCATTGCCAGCCTGCGCGACCTGCTTGCGGCGGGAGGCGAGATCCCCGTGCCACTACCCGTCGAACGTTATTTCACCCGCCGCTTCCTCGCCGAGGCCGATCGTCTCGACATTCCCGCCCTGATCGCCCAGGCTCGTGCCTTCCGCGCATAGAAACCGGCGAGTGGCCTGAGTTCGTCGTTGAAAAGCCAGCTTTCCTGGCGCCGTTCCTGGTAACGCTCGATCCCCCTGCCCGATCCAGGCCAGGCGCTGCATGGCCATTCCATCGCTGATCCCGTAGCCTGTGGCGAAATCAACCTGGGAGAACCGCCCGATGCTAACCCGCCGCGGAACGTTGCTCGCCGCCGCCGCGTCAGGCCTGCCACGCATCGCGATCGGGCAGGACCTGCCAGTACTGCAAACGCTTCGCTCCACTGCGCGCTCCTGGCTCTGGCTCGCCGAGGACTACGGCAGAGATGGCGGATTTTTCGCCAAAGCGGGCATCAAGGTCGTCTCCAACGCGTCCAATCGCGGCAACAACCTCGCCGCTCTGTCGGGGTCGGGACCGGATATTGTACTGGGCGATCCGGGTGAGGTCTGCAATGCCCGCACGCAGGGCCTCGCGGTACGCTCGATCCTGCAGATGGTGGAAAAATACGCTACCCATGTCGTGTTGACCCAGGATGCGATGAAGAAGACCAACGTGACCCTGGCCTCTCCACTGTCGGAAAAGATCGCCGCCTTACGCGGTCTGCGGCTGGGCACCACCGGTCCCGCCGCCTCGCCGGACAATTTGTTTCGCTGGCTGGCCGTGCAAGGCGGCATGGACCCGAACAGGGATATACGGCTGGTGCCGATCACGGGCGGCGGACTGGGCATGATGGCGGCTATTCAGCAAGGTGTGATCGACGGATTCGCCTTGTCCTCGCCAACCTCGGACATCGCGGTATTGAAGTTCGGCTGCGCCTATCTGATAGACATGATCGGCAATCCGCCACAATTTCTCGACAGGTGGTGTTACATCGCCGCGACGGTGTCGGACCGGACTCTGGCGGCGAAACGAGAACTGCTGGTGCGTTACGCCACTGGGGTCGCGCTGACATTGCGTTCGATCCGCCAGGACCCTGAACGATTCAAGGCCTTCGCACTGCCGTTTCTCGAACTCGATCCGGCGATCGTGGATCGCGCCTGGCAGAGCAACCGCGGCATCTATGTCGAAACTCCGGTGCCAGACGAAGCGCTGTTCCGCAAACTCGCCGAGTTCGTCAGCATCATCAATAAGACGCAAGGGATTGATCCGTTGCCGACGACTCTGGCCTTCACGTCTGTGTTCGATTCTTCCATCGCTGTTGAAGCGGTGCGAAACCTGTGACTGGCACCGGCGGAATCTCGATCCAGGGCGTCCGCAAAACTTATGTCGGCCGAGGCCGCGAAGTGCTGGCTCTCGACAGAATCGATCTGGAAATTCAACCCGGCGATTTCGTGGCCTTCGTCGGCCCTTCAGGCTGTGGCAAATCGACGCTGATGAGCATGATCGCTGGCATTCTGCCGGTGACCGAGGGACGCATCCTCCACCACGGCCGTCCTGTGACCGGCATCAACCGAGAGGCTGGATACATGACCCAGCGCGACGCGGTGCTGCCCTGGCGCACGGTCGCGCAGAATGTCGAACTTCCGTTGCTTCTACATAATGTACCACGCGCCGAACGGCGAGACCGGGTAGCGTCAATGCTGGACCAGGTTGGGTTGAGCGCGTTCGGCCAGGCCTATCCGGTTGAGCTCTCGGGCGGCATGCGCAAGCGGGTGGCGCTGGCGCAACTGCTGGCTTACGGCCCCGACACGTTGCTGATGGATGAACCATTTGGTGCACTGGACGCCCAGTTGAAATTGTTGATGCAGGAGCAGTTGTTACGAATCTGGACGGAGCGGCGCCAGACCGTGGTGTTCGTGACGCACGATCTCGCCGAAGCCGTTACCCTGGCGCGCCGTGTCGTTGTCTTCACCGGCCGGCCTGGGCGGATCAAGGCGATCGAGGCGATCGAGCTGCCACCGGAACGAGATGTGTTCCGGGTGCGGTTCCTGCCGGAATTCGAAGCGGCGTACACCAGGCTATGGGACGCCCTGGCACCGGAAATCCGCCAGGGTGAGGCCGCCGAGGGGAGGGCCGCATGAGTACCGCGACCAGCGAGCTAGCAGCGGTCGGCACCGGACGCCCCTCCGCGGTCGCTATGGTGGAGGCCGCCGAGTCGCGCCGCCGCTGGCTGGTGCTCGGCCTCCGGATCCTGGTTGGGGTCGGCTTCCTGGCGGTGTGGCAGTACGCGTCGGGCCGCTGGATCGATGCGTTGCTGATCTCCTCGCCGGAGGCTGTCGGACTGCGGCTGTGGCGCTGGACCCTGGACGGAACATTATGGAATAACCTGTCGGTCACCCTTGAAGCCACCGCCCTGGGATTTGGCATCGGCTGCCTGTTCGGCTTTGGACTCGGCTTGTTGTTCGGCCGGTTCCAGTTGCTGGCTGAAGTATTCGATCCGTACATCACGGCGTTCTACTCGATTCCGAAGATCGCGTTGGCGCCGCTGTTCATCGTTTGGTTCGGCATCGGCATCGAAAGCAAGGTCGCGGTGTCGGCGGCGATCGTGTTCTTCGTGATATTCCTGAACACGTATTCGGGGGTGCGGGAGGTCGAACCGCTTTACGTCCACACAACGAAGATCATGGGCGGCGGAGAACTCGCCGTTTTGCGCTACGTGATCATCCCCTCGGCCGCATCGTGGGTGATCACCGGACTAAAAGTCAGTGTGCCCTATGCCCTGGTTGGCACCGTCGTTGGTGAGTTCATGTCATCGAACAGCGGCATTGGTTATCTGATCGCCACCGCCAGCGGATTGTTCAATACCGCGAGCGTGTTCGCCGGGATCATCGTGCTGGCGCTGGTAGGTGCGTGCATCAACTCCGGGCTAAATGCGATTGAAACGAAGGTGCTGCGCTGGCGCGGCCCCGGGTAGAAAGGCCTCTTACCACTGGGCACACGGAGACCCGCAAAGGGGGGTTGGCTGAAAGCCGCGTTGGTGCGGGAATAAGCTTGGCGGTCGGATCTTCCTTCCCCGGTCCGCGTGTCAGCGGATCTGCGGCATCGTGGGTCGTGATTTTCAGAGTCGGCATCCCAGGACAACGCGCGCCCATCGCGCGCGACATGTTGTAAATGGCCCAGGTCTGTGTCCCGCGGCGGCCAGGCCGAGGCAAACGGCTTACGCGATCCCCATCACACGGTAGGCCTCAATCCGATGTCGCAGACCCTGCTGGGGGTGCAACCAATGAAGTGCCGCGGAAACTGTCAAATCGCTTCCAATTCCGACCCCCTTTTCGCGTCCAATCACGACCCCTCACCGGGCATGGTCTGGGGCTTATCCACGTCATGCATAGGAGGGACCCGCGCCCGTAGCGCAGCGCCCCCGGCGTTGCGCGGAGCGGAGGGCGCGGGAGGTCCCTGTGCATCACGGGGGTAAGCGTAAGAGGAGGCTGGTCAGTCCCGGCCGAAGCCGCGTGGCGGAACGATCGCCTGAAGTTCGCTGAGGTCCAGTTCGCAGATGGCGCGCAGCGCCTCCGCGGTCGCGCTGTCCTGAAGGTTCTCTGGCAGACTATCCAGCCACGCCGCGAACTCAACCTGCGCTTCCACGAGGCCGGTGACGTGGTCGGTCCAGCGCCGGGCCCGGCCACGATGATCAGCCTGATGGCGGGTGCGGACGATCGGCACGCCGGCGGCGCGCGCGGCGCGGTAGCGGGCCTGGCGTTCAGCGTCGGTCATCGCGGTTTCACCGATCGATTTGCGTGGCATGGTTTCCACTCCGAAGCGTTACGTCACGATACGTGGAGCCGGCGAAGATGCTTCAATTGCGGTTCTTGAAGCGCCAGCTGTCATTGCCGGTCTCGATGATGTCGCAATGATGGGTAAGGCGATCGAGCATGGCGGTGGTCATCCGCGCATCGCCAAACACCTGCGGCCAATCGGCGAAGGCCAGATTGGTCGTGATCAGCAACGACGTGTTTTCGTACAGCTTGCTGATCAGGTGGAACAGCAACTGGCCGCCCGGCTGGCTGAATGGCAGGTAACCCAGCTCATCGATGGCGATCAGATCATAGCGTAACAATTTCTCGGCGAGGCGGCCGGTGCGGCCGGCGGCCTTCTCCTGTTCAAGCTGATTGACGAGATCGACCAGATTGAAGAAGCGCCCCTTCGCGCGGGCGCGAACGACCGCCGCGGCGACGCCGATGCACAGATGAGTTTTGCCGGTGCCGGTTCCGCCGATGAAGATCACATTCCGCCGTGCATCCAGAAAGGACCCGGTCGCGAGTTCGCGCACCATGCCTTCGTCGACCGGCGTGTCGGCGAAGACGAATTTGCCGATATCCTTCAGCACCGGGAACCTGGCGCCGCTCATGCGATAGCTGATCGAGCGCGCCTGCCGGTGGGTACGTTCCGCGCGTATCAGGCTGGCGAGGAGGGGAAAGATCTCTTCGCGCCGGGCAAGGCCTTTGCCGGCGATCTCGTCGAAGCTGGCGCGCATGCCGTAGAGCTTGAGTTCAGTCATGGCCTCGAGGATCTCATGGCGCTCCATCAGGCGACTTTCCTTATGCTGTCGTAGCGGCCGCAGTTGGCCGCGGGTTCGATCTTCAGACGCAACGCATCGGGTGTGGTGATGCTCGGTGGCGCCACCGGCTGCCGCTGGCGCGCCAGGACGGTCAGGATCACGTCGCCGCTGGCGATGCCGGCCTCCAGTGCTTCGGCACAGGCCGTCTCGACCGCGGCCAGTCCGTGATCGAGCACCGCACCCAGTACTTTGACGAACTGGCGATCGGCGTCGGCGTGCGACTTCAGCTTCGCACGGACCTGGGCCAGGCCGGCGGGCAGGTTCCAGTCCTTGAATGGCGCGCCATTGCGTAAGGCGCCGGGCTTCCTCACCAGAACCGGCAGGTAATGCCAGGGATCGTAGATAATCTGGTCGCGCCGGAACTGGCGCGGATGGTCAGCCACCATCTCGTCGTTGAACAGCACCACGATGCGCTCGGCGTGGGAGCGCACCAGCACCATCCGGCCGGCGGCCCGCGCATCGACGCTGTAACGATTATGGTCGGCCATGATCAGGCAGGTTGTGGTGGCACGCACCGCTTTTTCTACGAAGCCGTCGAATGGCCCGCGCAGTTCCATCAGGCTCGACCGCTCATCCTGGAATACGTACCAGATCGTCCGGTCCTTGAACTCCGGGTGATGGGTTCGCCGGGCATAGGCGATGCACTGGTCTTCCAGCCAGGCATTCAGTTCGGCCAGGCTCTTCACCCGTGGCTTCGGGCGGAACAGCAGATCGCGCAGGTTGCCAACCTGGTTCTCGACCTGTCCCTTCTCCCATCCCGCTGCCGGCGTGCAGGCGACCGGCTCGATCAGATGGTGCGAGCACATTTGCAGGAATCGGCGATTGTACAGACGCGCCTTGCCAACGAAGATCGCCTCGACCGCCGTCTTCATGTTGTCGTAGATGCCGCGCCGGCAGACGCCGCCGTAGAACAGGAACGCCTTGTCGTGGGCGTCGAACACCAGTTCCTGGGTCTCGCGGAAGTAGGCACGCACGAACGGCATCCGGCTGTGCGACAGCTTCATGTGCGCCGCCTTGATGGTCAGCGGCAGGCCCTGGAGCGTGATCGTCTCGTGGCTCCAGTCGAACTGATACGCCTCGCCGGGCGCGAAGCTCAGCGGCACGAACGCCTGCACCGGAACCCGTGCACGCTCGCTCCGCCACGCTTTCGCGAAACGGTGCACGCTGTCATGGGCGCCGTCGTAGCCACGGCCACGCAACTCCTCGAACAACCGCTGGGTCGATCGCCGCTCCCGACGCGGTAGCCGGGCTTCTTTCTCCAGGATCTCGGTCAGAACCTCGACCCACTCGCCCAGTTTTGGTGCCGGTTGGACGCCGCGCTCATACCTGAACTCGGTCGCCGTCCCGCGGATCACCTTGCGCACCGTCGCGCGCGACACAGACAGCGTCCGCACAATCTCCTTGATCGGCAAATGCCGCTCGAAAAACGCCCGCCGAATTTGGCCGATCTTGTCCACGCCGATCATCCCCACGAGCCCCTCCTGGCCAACACAGGCCAAAAGAAGGCGACACTGACGAAACGTCAGAGGGGTCGCGATTGGACGCGAAAAACACCCCTCAGGGGGTCATTATTGCAAGCGAGTTCACACGCATTTATCGTTGCCACTCGTCGCCGAGTTCGAGGAAGTATATAAATATGGGC
>CALFNB010000641.1 GCA_937902425.1 uncultured Acetobacteraceae bacterium
AAGCCAAACAATCGCTCAGATAGAGCGGTTGATTCCTGACGGGTCCTTAGTCAGAATAATGAAGCCCGGCATTTCCTGGACTGCCATGGACGCCGTTACGGCGTTGTACCTGAAGCGAGATCGGGAACGGCAGCTTTGGCTCGTTCAGGCGGTTAGACTGTCAGTCTGCTATCGGCCAAGATCGGCCGTTTGGGCCGCAGCTCCGAAGGACCGCTTTGGGTCGGACGAAGACATCGAAGCAGACCCACTATTCGGCGCGGCGGGTGAACCGGGCCGAGACGCGTGGACGATCGCCCTATCGCGTCGGGCGCGGCGGTGTCTGCGAATAATCGTAGAACCCGCGGCCGGTCTTGCGGCCCAACCATCCGGCCTCGACGTATTTCACCAGCAACGGGCAGGGGCGGTACTTGCTGTCCGACAACCCGTCATACAGCACCTGCATGATCGACAGGCAGGTATCCAGGCCAATGAAGTCCGCCAGTTCCAGCGGGCCCATCGGATGATTGGCGCCCAACCGCATTGACGTGTCGATGCCGGACACCGAGCCAACGCCTTCATACAGCGCGTAAACCGCCTCATTGATCATCGGAACCAGAATGCGGTTAACGATAAACGCCGGGAAATCCTCCGCCACCGCCACGATCTTGCCAAGCTTCCGGGCGAGCGCCTGCACCGCGAGAAACGTTGGCTCATCCGTCGCGATGCCGCGGATGATTTCCACCAGCTTCATGACCGGCACCGGGTTCATGAAGTGCATACCGATGAACTTTTCCGGCCGGTCGGTCGCCGCGCCCAGTCGGGTGATGGAAATCGAAGAGGTGTTGGACGCGATGAGGCAGGACGGTTTCAACCGCGGTGTCAAAGTGCTGAAAATCGCGCGTTTGACGTCCTCTTTTTCGGTCGCCGCCTCGATCACCAGATCGGCCTCGCCGAACGCCTCATAATCGGTCGACGTGGTGACACGCGCCAACGCCGCATCCCGATCGTCGGATGAGATAATGGAGCGGTTGACCTGCCGTTCCATGTTGCGCGCCATCGTGGCCATGGCCTTGGTCAGCGCCTCGGCTTTGACGTCCAATAAGACAACCGGCAAACCGGCCAACGCGCAAACATGGGTGATCCCATTGCCCATCTGTCCGCCGCCAATCACGCCCACCCGGGCGATGGGCGGCGGTTCGACCAGCTGGCCAATGTCGAGGGTCGGTTTGACGTCCACGGTCATTCAGGAGCGCTCCAGTTCCGCCGCCAGTTCCGGCAGCGCGACAAACAGATCAGCCACCAGGCCGTAATCGGCGACCTGGAAGATGGGCGCTTCCTCATCCTTATTGATCGCCACGATAACCTTGCTGTCCTTCATGCCGGCGAGGTGCTGGATGGCCCCCGAGATCCCGACAGCGATGTACAGCTCCGGCGCGACGATCTTACCCGTTTGCCCGACCTGGAATTCGTTGGGAACGAAACCAGCATCGACCGCGGCGCGAGAGGCGCCCACGGCGGCGCCGAGCTTGTCCGCGATCGGCTCAAGCAATGCGAAGTTATCACCATTCTGCATGCCGCGGCCACCGGAAATAACCACGCGCGCGGCGGTGAGTTCCGGCCGTTCGCTTTTCGACAACTCGGCGGAGATGAATTTGGAGATGCCGGGCACTTCGCCAAGAGCAACCGGCTCGATCGGGGCGGACCCGCCCTCGGCCGCGACCGGATCGAAACTGGCGGCGCGCACGGTAATGACCTTCTTCGCGTCGGACGACTTCACGGTCGCCATGCCGTTGCCGGCGTAGATCGGCCGCACGAACGTGTCGGCGTCGACCACCGCCGCGATGTCGCTGATCGGCTGCACGTCCAGCAGCGCGGCGACGCGTGGCAGGACGTTCTTCCCGACCGCCGTGGTCGCGGCCAGGATGTGCGAGTAGTTCGGCGCCATCGCCACCAGCAACGCCGCGACCGGCTCCGCCAGCAAATGATCCAGCGCCGGCGCATCCGCCGTCAGCACCTTGGCCACACCGGGCAGTTTCGCGGCCGCCGCGGCAGCATCCCCCAGCCCAACTCCCGCCACCAGCGCATGCACCTCGCCCAAAGCCTGGGCCGCCGCCACCGCCGAGCGGGACGGCTGCTTGATGCCGGACGCATCGAATTCGAGCAGAACGAGAACGGCCATGATCAGATCACCTTCGCTTCGGTTCTGAGTTTGTTGACGAGTTCGGCCACCGAACCGACCTTCTGTCCGGCTTTCCGCTTCGCCGGCTCATCGACGCGCACCACGGTCAGCCGCGGGGTCGGATCGACGCCCAGATCGGCGGGCTTCTTGTGGTCGATCGTCTTCTTGCGCGCCTTCATGATGTTCGGCAGCGAGGCATAGCGTGGCTCGTTCAGCCGCAAATCGGTGGTGATGACTGACGGCAGGTTCAGCGCCACTGTCTCCAACCCGCCATCGACCTCACGCGTCACGGTGATGGTGTCGCCCTCGACCGTCAGCTTGCTGGCGAAGGTGCCCTGCGACCAGCCGAGCAGCGCGGCCAGCATCGGGCCGGTGGCACTCATGTCGTCGTCGATCGCCTGCTTGCCGAGGATGATGAGCCGAGGTTGCTCCTGGTCGGCGATCGCCTTGAGCAGCTTGGCGACCGCCAGAGGCTGCAAATCGACGTCGGTCTCCACCAGAATGCCGCGATCGGCGCCCATGGCCAGCGCTGTCCGGATCGTCTCAGCGCACTGGGCCACGCCCATCGAGATCGCCACGATCTCGGTCACCACGCCCTTTTCTTTCAGGCGAACGGCTTCTTCGACGGCGATTTCGTCGAACGGGTTCATCGACATCTTCACACCGGAGGTTTCGATGCCGGTGTTGTCGCTCTTCACCCGAACTTTCACGTTGTAGTCAACCACCCGCTTGACGGGGACCAGAACTTTCATGGGGCTACCCTGGCGCTTCCTGGATGAGAAATGGAGACGTTCAGACACGTCTTGACGAGGCGGACGGCCTCAAATGCCCCGTCTTTTCGCACCTGCGATATGGGGGCCGGACCATATGCGGGGGGACCAGGTCTGTCAAACAGCGGTTACCAAAAGCGAACGGCTTGTGGCGCTGATCTGGGTTGCGCGGTCTGGGCTGCTTGCTTCGCGTGTCACACTCCCGCGAATCGCCGAACCGCGCTAACCCGCTCCGGCGGCGAGGAATTTTTTACGGAACGTGGCAAATCAGGACTTGATCCCGGAACCTGGACAGGTCTAAGGCGCTCTCATCCGATGCGCATGCGTTTTGGTGCGTGCGCCGGTGCCTGACCAATCTTGAACCCGCACACGCAACCACCAAGGGATCACATGAAACCGCGATCTACCAGCCAACCCGCGGAGAGTGACAGTAGGCGCTTGCTGCCTGCCGTAATCGCTCTGCTGGGTTGGACCGCCGCCCGGGTCGAGCATGTGACCGTGATGCCCGCCGCGCCAATGCGCCAAGGCTAGTGGCCAGGCCCTCCCGGGCTCGAGCAACCGCTTGAGTCGGAGGAGAGGGCCATGACCGCCTTCCTCAATGTCGATGTCCTTCGGGCGCACGCCGCGCCCATCGATCTGCGTGAGGCATTGCGCCGCGCGGGCATATCGCGCCCCGAGGCGCGGTGGCTTGTCGCGCATGACGGCCGGCTGACGTGCCGGTGGCAGACGAACGATCCCGCGCCGGAATTCCCTCCAGACTGATGGATTGGCGCGGTTCCGCCGCGCCCTCCCGTCTTTCCGGACGCGTCCCGCCGTATTGGCCGGGCGCGGTGGCGTTCCTTCTTGGCGATGAGTCCCACAATGTCAGATCTCGTTTTCAGCGACCCCGTCCGCTCCGCCGTCCTCGATCCCGCCCACCTGGGCGACATCGAAGGCGCCCTCGGGACGATTTATCAGGGCGATATCAGTCACCGCCGGTCATGGCTTTCCCGACTGCGTACCCTCGCCGTGATCGCCGGCCCAGGACTGATCGTCATGGTGGGCGATAACGATGCCGGGGCTTTCTCAACCTATAGTCAGGCCGGGCAGAATTACGGCACCGCGCTGATGTGGACGTTGCTGCTGCTCGCGCCGGTGCTCTACGTCAACCAGGAGATGGTCCTGCGTCTCGGCACGGTGACCGGCGTGGGTCACGCGCGTTTGATCCTGGAACGTTTCGGCCGCTTCTGGGGCGCGTTCAGTGTCATCGACCTGTTCCTGCTGAACGGGCTGACCATCGTCACCGAGTTCATCGGCATCGATCTGGCGCTTGGCTATCTTGGCGTGCCGCGGCCCTGGGGCATCGTGGTGGCGGCCGGGGTGATCATCGCCGCCGCCAGCACCGGAAGTTTCCGGCGCTTCGAGCGGTTCTCCCTCGCGTTGTGCTTTTTCAGCCTGCTGTTGCTGCCGGTTTTCCTGATAGCGCACCCGCCTTTGGGCGAGATCGGGCGCGCTCTCGTGGTGCCGGCGTTTCCCGTGGGCGCCAAACTGTCGGACGTCATGTTGCTCGTGATCGCCATCGTCGGCACGACGATCGCGCCCTGGCAACTGTTCTTTCAGCAGAGCTATGTCATCGACAAGCGAATCACCCCGCACTTCATGGCTTACGGCAAGGCCGACCTTTTGATCGGCATCGGCGTGGTGCTGATTGGCGCCATCGCCATGATGGCGTTCACCGCCGTCGCGTTCCAGGGGACGCCAGGTTTCGGCCAGTTCTCTGACGCGGGCTCGGTGGCCGCGGGTATGGAAGCATATGCTGGACGCGCGGCGGGTGTGATGTTCGCGCTGGCTTTGCTCGACGCCAGCATTATCGGCGCTTCAGCGGTTTCGCTTTCAACCGCCTACGCGATTGGCGATGTACTCGCACTACGCCATTCGCTGCACCGCAAGGCCACCGACGCACGCGGATTCTATGCGGTATACGCCGGCCTCATCGCGGTGGCGGCCTGTTTGGTTCTGTTTGGTAACGACACGTTGCTCGGTCTGCTGACCAATGCCGTGCAAACCCTCGCGGGAGTGCTGCTGCCGTCCGCGACCGTGTTTCTGCTGCTGTTGTGCAACGACAAGGCGGTGCTGGGACCCTGGGTCAACGGGCGCTGGCTGAACCTGTTCACCGGCGCGGTGATCTGGGTCCTGGTGATGCTGTCGATGATCCTGACCGTCGCGACGGTCTTCACCGACATCAGCGGAGAGACGATCCTCATGATCCTCGGCGGCGGTACGGCGCTTGGGATCGTGGGCTTCGGCGCACTCGCCTCAGCGGGTCGAGGCGGGCTCGGGCGGCGCGCGACGAATGGTCCCGTCCTCCAGGGCCACCTGCGCGCCATGCGGATGACGTGGCGGATGCCGCCGCTTGAGACGTTGCCTCCTCCGAGGATGAGTTTCAGTAAGCGCGTCTGGATGGGGATCCTGCGCGCGTACCTGTTCGCCGCCGTGGCCCTGGTGATCGTCAAGGTCGTGCAAATCGCCGCCGGCCAGTAGTCGCCACGGGGCCCAGGGTCATGCCGTTCCTGAACACGCTGCTTGCCCTGGGCGTGGCCTTTGTGCTGGGTACCGGCATCGGCTTTGAGCGTCAGTGGCGGCAACGCAACGCCGGTCTACGCACCAACGTCCTGGTCGCGGTCGGTGCCGCCGCGTTTTCCGATCTGGGCTTGCGGCTGACCGGCACCGAGGGCGCGGTCCGCATCGTAGCCTACGTCGTGTCTGGCATCGGCTTTCTGGGAGCCGGGGTCATTCTGAAGGACGGCGGCAGTATTCGGGGTCTCAATACCGCGGCGACGCTGTGGTGCTCGGCCGCGGTTGGCACGTTCGCCGGCGCCGGCCTGCCAGTAGAGGCCGCGGCGGTGACGGCGTTCGTGCTGGCCGGCAATACGCTGTTGCGGCCGCTGGTGAACTGGGTCAATCGACGCCCATTCGATGAAGCGACGACGGAGGCACAGTATCGGGTCCTCGCGACCTGCGACCGCGTCGACGTGGCCGATGTCCGCGATCTGCTGGATGAGGTGCTGTCCCGCGCAAGCTATCCGATCCGGGAAATCGAGGCCCTGTCGGAGACCGAGAACCAGGTGGAACTCGCGGCCAGACTGGTGCCGACCACGGCCGACCCTGACGAACTGGACCAGGTTGTCGCCGAACTGGACCGATCTCAACTGGTTCGATCGGCCACCTGGACCGTGGGAACCGCGGCGTGAAACGTTTTGGGTCGCCATACGTTACCAAGCCTGTAACACAACCGCCTTATCGTGGAGCCAGCATGATTCGACATCGGACACCATGGTATATCGACGGGGTTGTGCGGTTGGTGCGGCGGATTGGCGGTGAAATCGCATCGTTGCTTCGCGCCGCGGCGGTGGTGTCGGTGCTACTGCCAGGTCTGGCGGCGGCGGCCAGCGCCGATACCGCATCGGCCCCGGCCGATACGACGGAAAGTATCTGGGAACGCGACACTCTGACCGGTTCCTGGAGCGGGATGCGCACCAGTCTCGAAGAGGCGGGCGTGAAACTCGGTTTGCAGGAGCAAAGCGAATTATGGGCGAACGTCGCGGGTGGATCCCGGCGAGGTGCGGTTTATGATGGACTGACGACCGCCAGCGTAGCGCTCGATCTGGAAAAACTGATCGGCTGGACGGGGGCGAAATTCTTTGTCAGCGCCTACCAGATCCACGGCAGAGGGCCGTCTGGTAATCTTGTCGGGAATCTGCAGGGCGTCAGCAACATTGAGGCGACGCGGGATACCAAACTCTATCAGCTCTGGCTGGAGCAATCGCTGCTCGGCGGACACCTCACGATCCGTATTGGTCAGGAGGGCGCCAACGATCAGATGATGATTTCGCGGTACAGCGCGTTATTCCTCAATTCGAGTTTCGGCTTCCCGGGCCTGCCGGCGGCCGATTTACCCTCCGGCGGTCCCAATTATCCGATGGCGACTCCCTTTGTACGAGCGCAGTTCCAGGCGACCGATAACATCACGCTGGTCGGTGCCGTGTTCAACGGCGATCCCGCGCCACCGGGGTTGAGCGATCCACAGCTACGAGACAAAGGCGGCATCGCGTTCCGGCTGAACGATCACGTTCTCGCGTTCAGCGAGATTTGGTACTCGATCAACCAGGGCGGCGGTGCCGCCGGCCTTTCAGGCACATACAAGCTTGGCGCGTGGTACGACTCAGGACATTTCAGCGATCAATTGCGCGATACATTGGGATTGTCGCTGGCCAATCCGGTGAGTTCAGGCGTCCCGCGTCCGCATTCCACCGGGTTCGCAATCTATGGGATCGTCGATCAGATGATCTGGAAGAAGCCCGGCGGCGATAAGCCGGGGATTGCGGTGTTTCTGCAGGTCATGGGCGCGCCCGCCGCGTTCAACGTGAGCAACCTGTTCGTTGAAGCCGGCGTGAACTGGATCGGGCCGTTCGAGGGAAGAGACAGCGACGTGTTCGGCGTCGGCGTCTCGTATCTCGGAATAAGTCCCGCGAAGCGCCGTTTCGGCAGCGACGTGGTCCTGTATACCGGCTCCGGGTCACCGTATTTCAGCAATGAAACAGTATTGGAGGCAACCTGGCTCTGTCAGGTGACCCCGTGGTGGACGCTTCAACCTGATCTCCAGTACATCGTTAATCCCGGGGCCGGGATTCCGGTCGGCACCGACACCAGGCCGTTCAAGAACGCCCTGATCGGCGGAATACGCGCCACCCTCACTTTCTGACCGCCGGATTCCAAATCTCGATTGCTACCCGAAGGCGTGGCGGCGCGGAGAATAGCTGACGGTGCGTCTGCCCTGGCCGTTTCGCGTGCTATCCTGAGAACAACTCCGGCCGTCGTCGGATCGCGATCCGCCACCGTTTGCGTCCGCGGGTAGATTTGATAAAGGTCATAACGCACGCTCGCGCGGGGCCGCTCAATAAGAACACGCAGACATCGTGGGAAACAGCCGCCATTGACCTGGCCGAAGCGTTCGGGTGGAGGATGTCCATTCGAACCGGAACCAGCGACAAGGAGTTCCTATCCGGATCAGGTATGGACCAGCCAACCTCAACCCAGGACTCGCGGACAGTTCCGCCGGTTGTCGCGCCGCACTTCGGCAAGCGGTTGCCGCGAGCAGCCCAACTGACATTGCTGCTGTTCGTGGCGGCGGCCCTGTTCGTCGCGATGTTCGCCGGTCCCATGGTATCGCGGTTGATCGGTTCGTCGGAGCAGGACGCAAAGCCGGCCGTGACTCCACAGCGTGGCACGGGAACGTCGTTCAGGCTCACCGACCGGCAATGGGCGACGCTGAAGATCTCACCGGTCTCGGAGCTGGAGTTTCAGGATGTTACCGAAACTGACGGCAAGATCGCCTGGGACGACGATCATGTGACGCCGGTCTTTTCGCCGTATTCTGGCCGGATCACCCGGCTCATGGCGCATGCCGGGGATACCATCGCGGCCGGCCAACCCTTGTTCGCCATTCAGGCGAGCGAACTGGCCCAGGCGCAGAACGATCTCATAGCCGCCTCGGCCAATCTGCGGACCGCGAGGGCGCAACTGGCATTGGCCACGACGAACGAGAAGCGGCAGCACGACCTTTATCTGGCGCAGGGCGCGGCGTTGAAAGATTGGCAGCAGGCGCAACTCGATCTCGCGACCGCCCAGGGCGGTTTGAACAGCGGGTCCGCCGCGCTCGCCGCGGTGCGCAATCGCCTCCGCATCCTGGGTAAGTCCGACTCCGAAATCAGCGACATTGAGGCCGCGCCGGACGTGGCACGTTTGCCGTCCGAGTCCGTGGTGGCCGCGCCGATTGGCGGCGTGGTGGTACAGCGCCAGGCCGGGCTGGGCCAGAACATCGTCAGTGCGTCCTCCGGTGCGTCGGCACCGGTGTTCACGATTGGCGATTTGTCGACGGTCTGGCTCGTCGCCAATGTGCGGGAGGAAGATGGTCCCCGGCTGTATAAAGGCGCGACGGTGGAGGTATCGGTATTGGCTTTTCCGGGTCGCACCTTCCAGGCGCGGCTGACCTACATCGGCGCTGCGATCGACCCGGTTACGCATCGGCTGCCGGTGCGTGCCGAGGTGGACAACACGGACCGGCTGCTGAAGCCGGAAATGTTCGCCACATTCCGCATCATGACCGGCGAGGCGCAACGGTCCCCCGCCGTGCCGGACGCGGCGGTGGTCCATGAGACCGATAGCGCGCACGTCTGGGTCGCCAACCCGGCGGAAAAGACGTTGGAACTCCGTGTGGTCAGAATGTCGCGCGTGCGCGACGGTATGGTGGAGGTGCGGGACGGACTGAAACCCGGTGAGCAGATCGTGACGTCAGGCGCGGTGTTCATCGATCGGGCCGCGGCCGGTGATTGAGCGTAAGGAGCGGTCATGACCAACCTGGTCGCGCTTTCGCTGAAGCAGCGTTTTTTGATCCTGGTGGTCATGCTGGCGGTATTCGCCGGTGGCATCGTCGCATTCATGAAACTGAACATCGAGGCCTATCCCGATCCGGTTCCGCCATTGGTCGACATCATTGTTCAAAGTACCGGACAATCCGCCGACGAGATGGAACGATATATGACGATCCCGATCGAGGTGCAGATGGCCGGGCTTCCGCATGTTCAGGCGATCCGGACCATCTCACTGTTCGGTCTTTCGGACATCAAGGTGCAATTTACTTACGACGTGACCTTCAACGAGGCCGAGCAACTGGTCATCAATCGGCTGGCGCAACTGCCGCCGTTGCCCAACGGTGCGACTCCGGTCATTTCGCCGACCAGCCCGATCGGCGAAATCCTGCGCTATCGTGTGGTGGGCCCGCCCGGCTATTCAACCGCCGACCTGAAGACGATCCAGGACTGGATGCTCGAACGCCGCTTCAAGGCGGTTCCGGGCGTCATCGACGTGAACGGCTGGGGCGGCAAGACCAAGACTTTTGAGGTCTCGATCGATCAACCGAAACTGTCGCGTTACGGGCTGACGGTGCCGCAGGTGATCGCGGCACTGAACAACGCCAACATCAATGTCGGCGGACAAACGGTAAATTTTGGCGCCCAGGCGGCGGTGGTGCGGGGGGTGGGACTGATCCATTCGATCGATGATATTCGGGACACGATGCTGTCGGCCAACAACGGCGCACCTGTACTGGTGCGCGACGTCGCCACCGTGACCGTTGATCATCAGCCGCGGCTCGGTATCGCCGGTCAGGATGCGGACGACGATATCGTGGCCGGAATCGTTCTGTTGCGGCGCGGCTCCGAGAGCCTGCCGACGATCAGGCGGGTCGAGGCATTGATCAACGAAATAAATCAGTCGAACATTCTGCCGCCAGGCGTGCAACTGAAGAAGATCTACGACCGGTCCGATCTGATCAACGTCACGACACGTACTGTTTTGCATAATATGGTCGTGGGTGTTGCCCTCATATTCATTTTACAATGGCTTTTTCTGGGCAATTTACGCAGCGCGCTGATCGTCGCGGCGACCATTCCCTTCGCCCTGGCATTCGCGATTGGCCTGCTGCTGATGCGCGGCGAGTCGGCGAATTTGCTTTCGGTCGGCGCGATCGACTTCGGACTTGTGGTCGATGCGACGGTTATTCTCGTCGAAAACGTCATACGGCGGCTCTCGCAACTTCCGTCGGAGCGCTTCGTGGGTTCGCCCGTCGTGCACCGGGCACGGCCCGTCGCTGAACTGCATGGCAAGTTCGCGACAATCGGCCTCGCGGCGATCGAAGTGAACAAGGGCATATTCTTTTCGTCGGTGATCATTGTCGCCGCCTTCCTGCCGCTTTTCACCATGAGCGGAATTGAAGGGCATATCTTCGCGCCGATGGCCAAGACCTATGCGTATGCGATCGCGGGTGGCCTGCTGGCGACATTTACCGTGACACCTGCATTGTGCGCTCTGATTCTGCGCGGGCAAGAAAACGAGAACGAAACGCCGCTGGTCAGGATGTTTCATCGGATATACCAGCCGCTCGTCCGCTTCGCACTCGCCAATCGCGTGCTGACAATTGGCACGTTGGTGGTCCTTCTGATTTTCGCCGGAATGGCCGGCGGCTCGCTCGGCCTTGAGTTCCTGCCGAAGCTGGAAGAGGGTAACCTTTGGGTACGGGCGACCATGCCGACCTCAATTTCGCTTGAGGTGAGCAATTCTTATGTCAATCGCATGCGAACCATACTCGGTAAGTATCCAGAGGTCGTCACCGTCGTATCGCAACACGGCCGGCCCGACGACGGAACGGACGCGACCGGATTTTTCAACGCGGAATTTTTTGTCCCACTCAAACCGTTCGATGAGTGGCGGCCTGGACTGACCAAAGAAGCATTGACGGAGGACATGACAAAGCCACTGGATGACGAATTTCCGGGAGTGGATTTCAATTTTTCACAATATATCGAGGATAATGTTGAAGAAGCGGCTTCCGGGGTGAAAGGTGAAAATTCGGTCAAGCTTTACGGTGGCGATCTGGTACTGCTGGAACGAACGGCGGAGAAGATCAAGGATGTGCTGGCCAGCATACCGGGCGTGACGGACCTCGCGGTGCTCACGTCCCTTGGTCAGCCGACCGTCCGCATCGACATCGATCGAGCGAAGGCCGCACGCTTCGGATTGGCGCCCGGCGACATCAACAGCACGATCCAGGCGGCGATCGGCGGACAGGCCGCGGGCAATCTTTACGAGGCTGGATCGGACCGCAACGCTCCAATCATCGTGCGGCTGGCTCCGGAGTATCGCGGTGATCTGGAAGCGATCCGCCGCATCCCGATTGGCGCGCCCAATCCGAACGGGACCGGTATCATTTCCGTTCCGTTGAGCGACGTCGCCGCGGTGAAGCTGACCACCGGCGCGGGTTTCATCTACCGCGAACGGCAGGAACGGTACATCCCGATAAAATTCAGCGTGCGCGGCCGCGATCTGGGGACCACGGTCCTGGAGGCGCGCCAGAAAGTCGAAGACGCCGTGTCGATCCCTGGCGGTTATCACCTGGAATGGGTTGGCGAGTTCGGCAATCTGCAGGAGGCGATCGCTCGCCTTTCGATCGTCGTGCCGCTCGCCATCGCGCTGATTTGCCTGCTGCTGTTCGTGAATTTCGGTTCGGTTATCGACATGTTGCTGGCGGTCAGCGTCATTCCGATGGCGACCATTGGCGGAATCCTGGCGCTGTGGGCCACGGATACGCCATTCAGCGTCTCCGCGGCGATGGGGTTCGTCGCGTTGTTCGGTATTTCCGCCATGGACGGCATTATCGTGATGTCCTTCTACAATAACGCGATCGAGGCGGGGGAAGATCGGGCCGCGGCGATCCTTCGTACATGCCGGACCCAGATGCGCCCGGTACTGATGACGTGCGCCGTCGCCTGCGTCGGCCTGTTGCCGGCCGCGCTTTCCACCGGCATCGGCGCGCAGGTGCAACGGCCGCTCGCGATTGTCGTGGTTGGGGGGACGTTGATGGCGCCGGTGCTGCTGCTGATCATATTGCCGGTGCTGATCGATGCGTTGTCGGTTCGGCGCCGGCCCATGACGGACAGCGATGAAAGGCTGGAGTTGGCGGAATAAGCACGCATGCGCGGTGGCTGGCGAGTTCGCGGCGGCGGCAATCCGAGGGCGCGATGTCGGAAGCGGATGTCGCGGCGCGGGAGGCCTTCCTGGCACAGGCGGAACGTGCGCTCCCGCGTTGCGCAATCAGTTGGCCGTGCAACGCGACGCGCTGATCGCGCTCGCGGGCCAGTATCCGGACCTCGATCTGGAAACGAAATTCGACCTCTCGCATTTCACGCTGCCTCGGGATTTGCCGCTTGTCCTGCCGTCGAAGCTGGTCGTGCAAGGTCCGGATATTCGTCAGTCGGAAAGCAACCTGCATGCCGCCGGCGCCAATATCGGTCAGGCCGCGCGTCTGATGGACACGGTCGCTTTGTTTCAGGCCTTGGGTGGCGGTTGGTGGAACCGAACACCCTAAAACGTGAACATCGGCCGGTCCGGTTCTCGCCCAAGCAAGATCTGCCCAACCGTTTCAAAATGCGCGGGATGCCCCTGAATTTGTTGCGTTACCGTGTGGATATCACGAAACCGCCGCTCGAACGGCCGGCTGTTGAAGATCGCCAGCGCCCCGGCCGCCGCGTAAAGTTGCGCCACGGCCTCGCGCGCTGACTGAATGGCCCAGGTGGAGGCCATGCGAATGGTGACAAGGTGGTCTTGAGTAAGGGCGCCGGACTTTTGGACCTCGTCCCAGATTTCGCTGACGGAGCCTAACAGGAACATCCGGGCGGAACGCAGGCGAGCCTCGTTGCGCGCCACCTGGGACTGGATCACGTGGCTTTCGCCGCGCGTTCGGCTCGCCCCCCGAGGTTTCGTGTCTTTTACATCATTGACGAACGAGTCCATCACCGCGCGCGCGATGCCCAACGCGATGCCCGCGAAGCTTGAGGCGTAAAGCGTGCTTGGAGTGAAGACGTACAACTTGCCGGACACGCGCGGCTTCACCGCGGTATCCCGCGCGAGTGAATACGCTTCCGGCACGAACAGGTTGGTCAGCGTATAGCTGTCGCTGCCGGTTCCACGCAGACCCATGACCTTCCACGTGTCACGGACCTTCGCGGCACTTTTGGGAAAGAACATCGTGTAGGTAACCGGCTTGCCATTGGAGCCGAGCCGTCGTGTGCCATCCGGTTCGATCACCGGCACATGCGCCCCCAACCAACTGGCGAGGCGGCTGCCGCTGGCAAAGTCAAAGTTGCCGTTCACCTCAAATCCGCCCGCTACCGCCCGCGCCTCACCTGGGCCTGGCCCCCATGCGAGGATCCCGGTATCCGGCCCGAAAATCTCATGTGCGACCCCAGGTTCAAGATACGCTGAAGTGATGGCGCAGATATTGGTCTGGCCCAGGCACCAGGCCGTGCTGGCGTCATGGCGCGCGACAGCCTCGATCACCTGCACCAAGGACGGCGGGTCCAGTTCCAGGCCACCGTATTCAGTGGGCTGGACCAGGCGGAACGACCCACGCTCGCGCAACGCGCCGAACAGGGACGGCGGCAGATCGCGGTTTTCGTCGATCTCGTTGGCGGCGGCGTCGATCATCGGTCCCAGGTCGTGGACCCGTTGGATGCAATCACGTCCCTTGTCACTCAGGTGGATCATCACTTGCTCACTGGCGCTGGTGTTTCGCGCAACATGAAGCGATGGATGGTTGGAGGCAACTCAGGCCGTCGCGTAACGCTCCAGAATGCGGAGGTAGTTCGCACGCGTATAAACATCGCGATCGCTGCTCCGATGCCAACTCATCATGCCGCGTATGCTGGCGACGGAGGCAATGCCGCGCTCCTCCATCCACCTGTGCAGGCCATTGACCAGCGTCTCCGCGTACTCAATGCCGTGCCGTAACAGGGCGGAGGTCGTCATCACCACATCGGCGCCGGCAAGCAGATATTTCACGACGTCGGTGACATCGGAAACGCCACCGGACGCCGCCAGCGATGCGTTCGTTCGCCCAGAAAGGAGCGCGATCCACAGCATCGGCAGCCGCATCTCGCCCGGGTTGCTGAGCGTGAGAGTGTCTACCAGGCGCATTCGCGAGAGATCGATGTCGGGTTCCAACAGGCGGTTGAACAGCACGAGACCGGCGGCACCCTGCTCCACGATTGTCGCGGCGAAGTGACCGAGCGAACTGAGATATGGGGTGACCTTGACTGAAATCGGGAGCTCGATCGAGCCGCGCACGGCTCGGATGATTTCGAGGTATCGCGCCTCGACGTCGATGCCGGATTCAAGCGGATCGACCGGAATATGGTACATGTTCAGTTCAAGCGCCGTCGCGCCGGCTTGCTCCATCAGCCACGCGTGATCGATCCAACCGGCGCGCGACGATCCGTTCAGGCTGGCGATGATGGGGATCGAAACAGCTTCCCTCGCCCGCCGCACGAGGTCCAGATAGCGGTCCGGACGTACCGCGTACGGCCCCACGATCGAGGCATGAAAATAGGACGATGCTTCCGGCGAGCTATCCGCATAGGCATCCACGAAGGATAACCGGGCCTCGGCGTCGGCCTCGATCTGCTCCTGGAACAACGAGGGCAGCACGATCGCCGCGACACCCGCGTCCTCCAGACGGCGGATGTTGTCGAGCTTACTGTTCAGCGGCGACGCCGATGCGACCAAGGGGTTCTTCAGTTCGAGGCCTAGGTAGCTGGTTGCCAACGACATCATGATCTCCCGAGCGGAGTTATATGGATTATCGCGCTGCCCGCGCATCGGGGTGGAATCGCGTGCCCTCGCGGCCGGCGAGTTCCTCATATTGCCGATATTTCTCGGTCACGGCAGTCTGCGCCATGGCAAGCAGAGCGTCCGCCTCCTCAGGCCGTGTATTGGCAAGCGAACTGTAGCGGAGTTCGTTGTAAGCATATGCCTTCAACGGAATGCGTGGACGCGGCGAGTCGAGGCGGAACGGGTTTTCATTCACTGTCCGCATCATCGGGTTGAAGCGGAACAGCGGCCAATATCCGCTCGCGGCCGCCAGGTTCTGCTGATTCATGCCAAACCGCATGTCGATACCATGCGCGATGCAATGGCTGTATGCGAGGATCAGCGACGGTCCGGAATACGCCTCCGCCTCCCGAAACGCCTGCAATGTATGTTGCGGGTTCGCACCCATCGCCACCTGCGCCACATAAACGTTGCCATAGGCGATCGCCTGCAGCGCCAGGTCCTTGCGCGCCGTCCGCTTGCCGGACGCGGCGAACTTCGCCACGGCACCCAGCGGTGTCGCCTTCGACGCCTGGCCCCCCGTATTGGAATACACCTCGGTGTCGAGCACCAGAACATTGACGTCGCGGCCGCTGGCCAGCACGTGATCCAGCCCGCCATAGCCGATATCGTACGCCCATCCGTCGCCGCCCACGATCCAGATGCTGCGGCGAACCAGATGGTCGACGACGGACAGTAAATCCAGCGCCAGCGGTTCATCGATGCCAAGCAATCGAGTCTTCAATCGCGCGACCCGGATCCGTTGCGCGCGGATTTCCGACTCCTGTATCTGCGGCGCCTTGGCGATCTCCGACGCGAGGTCCCGTCCCACTTTATCCGCGAGCCTGGCCAACAACGACAAAGCCAGTTCGAGATGCTTGTCGGCCGCGAGCCGGAAGCCAAGTCCGAATTCAGCGTTATCCTCGAACAACGAGTTCGACCACGCGGGCCCACGGCCTTCGGCGTCTTTTGTCCATGGTGTGACCGGCAGATTGCCGCCATAGATCGAGGAACAGCCAGTGGCATTCGCGATCTGTGCCCGATCGCCGAACAACTGGCTGAGCAGTTTGAGATAGGGCGTCTCGCCGCAGCCGCCGCAGGCGCCGGAAAACTCGAACAGCGGCTCCAGGAACTGCACGCCGCGCACATCGGCAAAATCCACGCGTGCGCGATCGTTCACCGGCAGTGATTCGAAGAACGCGATGTTGGCGCGCTCCGCCGTCAACAGCGGCAGCTTGTCCGCCATGTTGATCGCCTTGACGTCGGCCTCGCGCGGGCTGGTTTCCGGGCAGGCCTCAACGCAGAGGCCGCACCCCGTGCAGTCCTCGACATAGAACTGCATCGTGAAGCGGGCTTCCGGGTAACCGCGCGCGTTGACCGGCGCCGATTTGAAGCTGTCCGGCGCCTTGGCCAACCGGTCCTCGTTGTAGTATTTCGCGCGAATGACGCTGTGCGGGCAGACGAAGCTACATTGCCCACACTGGACGCAGAGGTCTTCCCGCCAGACCGGGACAACGTCCGAAACGTTGCGCTTTTCAAACGCCGCCGTGCCTGACGGGAAGGTGCCGTCGGCTGGTATGGCACTCACCGGGATTTGATCGCCAAGACCGGCGAACAGGCGCGCGGTCACGGAGCGGACGAAATCCGGCGCGTTCGCTGGCACCAGTGGCGGCATTTCCAAACGGCTGGTGACACACGATGGCACTTTGACTTCGCTTAATCGCGCCACGGTGCCGTCGACCGCCGCGAAGTTTCGGTCAATGATCGTCTGGCCTTTTCGTTCGTATGTCTTGCGAATCGCGTCCTTGATGTGGCCGATCGCCTTCTCCCGCGGCAGCACGCCGGAGATGGCGAAAAAGCAGGTCTGCAAGACCGTGTTGGTCCGCGAACCGAGTCCGACCTCACGCGCCACCGCTGAAGCGTCAATGACGAACAAGCGGAGCTTCCGGTCGACAATGGTTTGCTGTACCGGACGCGGCAGCCGATCCCACACTTCCGCCGCGGGGTACGGAACATTCAACAATACCGTGGCGCCCGGTGCGGCCACGTTCAGCAGATCTTGCCGCTCCAGCGCCATGAACTGATGGCATGCCACGAAGCCAGCCTGGGCGATCAGGTACGGCGCATGGATCGGCTCCGGACCGAAACGCAGATGCGAAACCGTTTGCGCGCCAGATTTATGCGAATCGTAAACGAAATAGCCCTGCGCGTACAGTCCGGCGTCCTCGGCGATGATCTTGACGCTGTTCTTGTTGGCACCCACCGTTCCGTCCGCGCCGAGTCCATAGAATACCGCCCGTGTGACGTTGTCCTTCTCGACCATGAAGCTTTCGTCGATCGTCAGGCTGGTGTGGCTGACATCGTCGTTGATCCCGACGGTGAAATCGGTGCGCGGTCGCGGCGCCTTCAACTCGTCGAACGCGGCCTTGGCCATCGCCGGGGTGAATTCCTTCGACGACAATCCGTACCGGCCGCCAATCACGCGCGGCATGATCGCACGCTCGCCGCGACCCAAAGCTCCGGCGAGGGCCGTCACCACGTCCTGAAATAACGGCTCGCCCGTACCGCCAGGCTCCTTGGTACGGTCGAGCACCGCGATCCGCTGAACCGTATTCGGCAATGCCGCCAGCAGGTGGGCGACTGAAAATGGGCGAAACAACCGCACCTGCAACACGCCAACCTTCTCGCCGGCCGCCCGCGATGCCGCCGCCGCGGCGCGTGCCGTCTCGACGCCCGAGCCCATGAGGATAAGCACACGATCAGCGTCTGCCGCCCCATCGTATTCGAACAAATGATATTGTCTGCCGGTCAGCGCGGCGAAGCGCCGCATGGCGGCTTCAACGATGGCGGGGACCCGCGCGTGATATGGATTGACCGCCTCGCGCGCCTGAAAAAACGTATCCGGGTTCTGCGCGGTACCGCGGATAAACGGATGCTCGGGGTTCAATCCGCGCGCGCGATGGGCACGCACCAGATCGTCATCGATCATCGACCGGATATCGGCGTCGCTCAGCAACTCCAGCGTGTTGAGTTCGTGCGAGGTGCGGAAGCCATCGAAAAAATGCATGAACGGCACCCGCGATTCCAGCGTGGCCATCTGCGCCAGCAGCGCGCAATCATGCGCCTCCTGCACCGACGCGGAACTCAGCATCGCGAAGCCGGTGGGCCGCGCGGTCATGACGTCCGCGTGATCGCCGAAGATCGACAACGCCGACGTCGCCAGAGAACGCGCCGCGACATGAAACACCGTGGCGTTCAGTTCACCGGCGATCTTGAACATGTTCGGCAGCATGAGCATCAGGCCCTGCGACGCCGTGAACGTCGTGGTCAGCGCACCCGATTGCAGTGCGCCGTGCACCGCGCCGGCGGCTCCGCCCTCGGACTGCATCTCCTGCACGACCGGCACATTGCCCCAGATATTCGTGACGCCATTGGCCACCCACTCGTCGGCCAGTTCAGCCATCGTGGACGACGGTGTGATCGGAAAGATCGCGCACACCTCGTTCACCCGGTAGGCGACATGCGCGACGGCCGTGTTGCCGTCCATCGTCGTGCGTGTGCTCATGGAACGGCGCCCGCGGCGACCGGGCGTTCCGGCACCATCGCCATCGCGTGGCATGGGCACTGTTCAACGCATACCGCGCAGCCGGTGCACAAATCCAGGTCGATCCGATAGCCGTGCGTTGGACCGAGACGGAGGATAGCGGTCTCCGGACAGGCCGCGAAGCAATTGTCGCACTCGAAGCAATTGCCGCACGACAGACATCGTTGCGCTTCGTAACGAGCGGCCTTCGCATCGAGTCCACTCAGGACTTCGTCGAAACCGCTGATCCGTCTGGCGGCTTCCAGCGTTCGTTGCAGAGAGGGATCAGCATCGCTGTAGACCGGCAAATGCAGCATCTCGAAGGTCACGATCGGCGCCTTCGGTGACGCTTCGTAGTGAACCTCACGCAGCCAGGCATCGATATGCCGCGCGGCCTTCTTGCCGTGGCCCACGGAAATCGTGACGGACTTTTCGCCGGCGATCGCGTCGCCGCCGGCGAACAAGCCGGGATACCCGGTCATCATGTTGGCATCCACCACCACCGCGCCATCGGCGCCAAACGCCACTCCAGGCACACGCCGCAGGAAGCCGCTGTCCGTCGCCTGGCCCAGAGCCAGGACGACCGCGTCAGCCGTCAGCGTCTCAAACTGGCCAGTTGGCTGCGGACGGCCTTCGGCATCGAGCGCCATCATCTCGACGGTCAGGTTGGGTCCGACGATCTCCTTGATGGTGGTGAGCCATTTGATCTTGATGCCTTCCTCGAGCGCCTCATCCGCCTCGAAGCCGTGCGCCGGCATATGGGCCCGGTCGCGCCGGTAGACGATCAGGGCCTCCTCGGCACCCAGTCGCCGAGCGGTCCGCGCGGCGTCCATCGCGGTGTTGCCGCCCCCGTAAACGATCACCCGGCGGCCCAAAAGCGGCGCCTCGCCAGTGCCAACGTCGTGCAACCCAACATCATGCAGCATCGATACGGCATCGAGGACACGCACGGCATCGCGCGCCGGAATATCGACATGCTTGCTGACGTCAGCGCCGATCGCGATGAACGCGGCATCGAATTGACCCAGGGTCATTTCGCTCTCGACGTCTTCAACTCTGTGGTTGAGGACGATTTTCACGCCCATCGCCTCGATCCGCTGGATTTCACGCATGAGATCGGCTCTCGGCAGACGGTAAGCCGGAATGCCGAAATGCATCATGCCGCCGGCCAGTGGACCAGCCTCATGAATCTCGACGGTGTGTCCCATGCGGGTGAGCTGATAGGCGGCCGATAACCCACTGGGCCCGGCGCCGATGACCAGCACGCGCTTACTGCTCGGGTCGGCATCGATTTCAAATGTCCAACCTTCCGCGGTGGCGAGGTCGCCGAGGAAACGCTCGACGGCATGAACGCCGACCGGCGCGTCAAGCTCAGCGCGGTTGCAGGCATTTTCGCATGGATGATAACAGACGCGGCCGTGTACCGCGGGTAACGGGTTGTCCCGCACCAGCGTCTCCCATGCCTGGCGATACCGTCCCGCCTGCGCGAGGCCCAACCACGCCTGAATGTCCTCGCCCGCTGGGCAGGCGTTGTTGCAGGGTGGCAGCAAGTCGACATAGACCGGATGCGCCCTACGGACAGGCCCGGTGGCATGACGGCGCGTCATGTCGATCAAAGGGCTCATGTCGTGAAGATGGGTGTTCATGATGGCGCCTTGAGATGGGAAAAACCGCGCCGCGGATCGGCTTGCGTCGCCGTCTCACGGAGGAAGCACACACGTTGGCCAGTATGACCGCAGTCACGCCGGCCGGCGAGATCGGTCCGCGGCAAATCCATAAACCGGCGGAATTCTCTTGGTATTGACCTGGGTCAATCCGGCGTAAGCTGTGGTATGGCAGGCGCCGGACGACTCGGCGGCATCACCCGGTCGCTCATATTACAGGATCCCGGTGGTGCGGACCGGTCGGCCAAATTGACGTATGGCAGAGGCGCGACGCACTGTCGCGGGCTCGCCTCAGGAGACTGATTGACGATGGCTCGGAATATCACAGGGACCTACACGGCGGGCCTGACCCTCACGAACGCGGGGGACAATCCGGTCGGAATCGCCTCAGGGGCGAACATCGCCAACGCAACCGGGATCGGGCTGCAAAGCGCACTACCGGTTTATTGGTCCGTCACCAACGCGGCCAACGCGAACATCAGCGGCAATTCGTTCGGCGTGTCGCTCGCCAACGCGGGGACATTCACCAACAGCGGCCACATCACGTCGTCCTATTCATCGGGCAGCGGTTTCATCTACAGCACGGCGACCCATGGGTTTACCGTCCTGAGCGCGGCCCTGTTCCTGGGTGACGGCGCGGTCAGCAACAGCCCAGGCGGCGTCATCAGTGGCGGCGTGGAAGGTGTGGCACTCGGCCTCCCGGGTACCGTGATCAACGCCGGCAGCATCGGTGCCACGGTCTCCAAGGCAGGCTTCGGGGTTGCCCTCGCTGCTGGTGGAGCTGTCACCAACGCGTCGGGCGGGCTTATCTCCGCGACGGATTACGGGGTGTTTTCAGACGGTGCGGTCGCTGTCACCAACCAGGCGAGCGCGACCATCACCGGCGCGTCCCGAGGCATCTTCGCGATCAATGGCGCCGCGACGGTGAACAATCAGGGCTCGGTCGGCGGCGGCTTTTACGGGGTCCGACTCTCGGGCATCGGCGGCACGGTCACCAACCAGGGCACGATGACGGGCGGCTATGAGGGCCTGCTCATCTCGGGCGCGGCGGGTACGCTGACGAACCAGGGCCTCATCCAGAATCAGATCGCCGAGACGACGCAGACTTTCGCGTTTGGCGCCGTGCTCCTCGTCGCCGGCGGGTCGATCAGCAATGGGGGTAGCGGGGTTATCAAGAGTACGTCCTATGGCGCCTTGGTGTATGGCGCGGCGGGAACCGCGACCAATGCTGGAACCATTTCCAGTTCTCGTACCGGCGGCGGGGCGGGGCTCGCTCTTCTCACCGGCGGCACGGTGACAAACAATGCGGGCGGCGTGATCACCGGGGAATGGATCGGGGTCCAGTCCGGTCCGTTTGGAAGCGCCACTCCCAGCGCCGCCGCACTGGTCACGGTCGACAACAGCGGCACGATCTCCGCCGCTGACGGCAAGGGCGATGGCGCGGCGGTCTGGGTGCATGGTCCGGGTGTGGTGATCAACCGCGCCGGCGGCGTGATCGAGGGCTCAACCAACGGAACGGTCGCCGGTGGGCCGCTGAACGGTCTGCTCAATGGCGGTTTCGGCATTGTTGCATACTATCAGACGACGTTGATCAATTACGGTTCGATTGGCGGCGCGAGTTACGCTTTCGACGCGGCCGGCACCGCCCCGACGGTCGGAAACCGGGTCGAGATGGCGCCGGGCGCTTCGTTCGGCGGTGTCGTACTGGGCGCCCATAAAGCCGCGCAGGCCAATCTTTCGACTTTGGAATTGTTGTCCGGCGCCTCCGTCGGAACGGTCACCGGGTTTGGCGCGCAGTATAAGTACTTCGGCAACATCGCGATCGACAATGGCGCCCGATGGAACCTGGGTGGCACGGTCTCCACCGCGACGGCCATCGCTTTCGCCGGCACCGGTGCCCTGACACTCACCAGCCCCACGTCGATGCAGGGCACGATCAACGGGTTCGTCGCCGGCGACACGCTGTCGCTGGCCGGGATCACGGTTACCGGATCAAGCTTCTCCAACGGTGTGCTGACGCTGACCGAGGCTTCGGGCGCCATCACCCTTAACCTGCCAGGAAGCTTCACCACTCCCGACTTCTTGGTGACGAATGGCGCCGGTGGTGCCACGGTCAGTGCCGTCGGTCCCAACCTGCTTAGCGGCCTCAGTATCAACCAGCAGCTTGAGCTGATTTATATCGCGTATTTCAACCGCGCGGCCGACGGTGGCGGCTTCACGTTCTGGGCGGGGCAAAACGCGCAGGCGCAGAATCTCGGCCAGAGCGCGGCGCTGGCACTGACGAACATCGCGAACTCGTTCACGCCGCAGCCGGAAACCATCGCGCTTTACCCGTTTCTTGGCACGCCCAACATCAATCTGAACACGCCCGCGGCTCAGGCCAGCCTTACCACATTCATCAGTAGCCTGTACGCGAACCTGTTCGGTCATGCGCCCGATCCAACCGGTCAGGCTTACTGGGTCGGTCAGCTTACCAGCGGCGCGGTCGGGCTTGGCGCGGCGGCGCTGGCGATCGCCAATGGCGCCACGGGTCCCGACGCCGTCGCGGTGTGGAATAAAGTCGCCGTTGCGCTCGACTTCACCACCCGGACCGGCCTGGCCGGTATGGGTGAGGCGGCGCCGCTGTCGAGTGCGTTCCTGACCGCCGCCAGGAGCGTGCTGAGCGGTGTTGACTCAACGTCGCTGAATGACGCTTCAGTGACCGCCGGCATGAGCGCGACGACGGCTTTTATCGGGGGCTCGACAACCAGCCAGGCGAACGCACTCGCGTCTTCCGATGCCCCAATCACGATCTCCACGTCCAACAGCGTGATTGATCCAGGTGTGGGCAACCATACGATCCAGTTCCTCACGGGCACCGGTGGCGATACGCTTGTGCTCCACGCGGGTGGATTGGATCAGGTATCCGGATTTGATCCCAGTACGGATGTCCTGGATCTGCGTTCGTTGCTGACCGAGGCTAACATTGATTTGAATGGCAACATCGCGGCCTTGGGCAATTATTTGACCATCGCCGACCAGGGTGCCGACGCGCTCGTCCGTTTCGCGCCGAACGGTCAGAGCGGGGGGACAACAGTCGCCGTGTTGCGGGGATCAGGCAGTGTCGTCACCAGTCTGGATAGTTTGATCTCGCAGGGTGCCATCCGGATTTCATAGTCCCCTCAACGAACCTTTCGATTGCAAGAATGCCTTCGACGAGGTATAGCCCCGGTCGAAGGTATGACCGCGAAGCAGCTGAGGGTGGAATTGCCATGTCATTAATCCGCTGTCATGATCGCGGCGAGACAACTTCGGTTTGCGTGCATTGTCGGGAATCTTGTTCATCCATGAAAGTCCGATCAGGCGCGTGGAATTCGTCAAATGCATGATACCCATGCGGCGCATATTAAGTTGGACCAGGCAACGAAGCTTTCGCCGGTCGGGTTAAATGCACCGCGCGATCACCACCTGACAGGGATGAAGCTCGTCGGTGACCGGAAACGGTCGCGCTTCTGATATGGCAATCTCTCCCGGTCGCATACTGATCACGGGGGCGAGTGGCTTTGTCGGGCGGCATCTGATGATCGCCCTCGCATCCGCGTTCCCTGACGCCGCACTGTTGGCACCAGCGTTCGACGTCGCCAACGCGGCGGATGTCACGAACGTCGTCCGCGAGGCCGCACCGGACGCCTGTATCCACCTCGCGGCGATATCGACCAGCGCCCAGGTGAGACCGAACGAAGATCGCGCATGGGCGGTTAATTTGCATGGCACGTTGCATCTGGCACGAGCGATCTTGCTCCACGCCCCCGGCTGCCAATTGGTCTTCGCATCGACGGCGGATGCTTACGGCGCATCGTTCCGTCATGGTGCCAAACTTCACGAGGGCGCGCCGCTCGCACCGTTGAACGTCTACGCGGCGACCAAGGCGGCCGCCGATCTCGCGCTCGGAGCCATGGTCGAACAGGGGTTGGTCGTGGTACGTCTGCGACCATTCAACCATACCGGGACCGGGCAGTCCTCCGGCCTTGTCGTGGCCGCTTTTGCGAGGCAGATAGCGCGGATCGCGGCCGGACTACAGGAACCAATGATAAGCGTCGGCAATTTGGAACCCAGGCGTGACTTCCTGGACGTCCGGGATGTTTGTGGCGCCTATGTCGCCTGCGTGGCGCGGCGGGATGTCATTGAACCAGGCGCGATCTTCAATATCGCGTCGGGTGACGTGAGACGAATTGGAGATGTGTTGGACGCACTGCAAGAAATAGCCGGCGTGGCGGCGGAAATTCGGGTCGATCCGTCGAGGACTCGCACGACCGATGTACCACAGGCTTGGTGCGACCCGGGACGCGCGCGGGACGTGCTCGGGTGGGCGGCCAGCACGCCATGGAGCCAGACATTGCGCGACGTGCTGGATGACTGGCGGCGCCGCATCGCGGTCGAACTGGAGAGTCCGTGATGGCCGGAACTCTTTGGATCGATATTGAGGACCTGTTCCACTATACCCGTGTTCATGCGCGTCCGAGCGGCATTCAGCGCGTCGCGTTCGAAATCTCCCGGACACTCCACGCGCGGTGTGGCATGGGCGGCACGGTGCGCTTCGTTCGCTACGATCCTGTCCACAATAGCTTCCGTATCGTGGAATGGACCGAAGTCGAGACCGCGTTCCACACTTTGACAGAGGAAGCCAGGACACCGCCGGAAACACGGTTTTCAGGTGACGCGGCACGTCATACGGCAGCGAGGCGGTTCGTCCGCCTGTTGGTGTATCGATTGCCCGAGTCGCTACACTTTCAGGTAAGGAACGCCTTGGTTGCTCAGGACCGTGCATTCCGTTCCTGGGCGCACCTGTTCGCCGCGCTGGCACATGGCCTTTGCCACGCTCCGCGGCGTCTGGCCAAGAAGCTCTGTCGCCGAAAAGCCTTCGTTACCGAATCAGGCAATTCGGAGTCGCGGAGGTCCGAATCGAGCTTCGCCGCCGTGGTCGCGGCGGGAGATACATTGTTGACGTTGGGCGCATTCTGGTCGCATCCGGACTACGCCGCGTTGATTGAAAAGCACCGGGCCCGATTTGGCCTGAGGTATGCTCTGTTGGTTTACGATATTATCCCTCTGCGCCGTCCGGAATGGTGCGAGCGTAATTTTGTGTGGATGTTTCGAGACTTTTTCGATAGGATCGTTCCGGTGTGTGACACAATTCTCACCATATCCGAGGCGACCGCCGCTGACGTCATGGCGTATATGCGGGAGCAGGACATGGCGTTGTCCGGCCCCGTCGTACCTGTTCCCATGGGTTCCGGATTCGGCTCCGGGCGTCCCGCGGGCATGATGCCGCGCTCGGATCGGTTACCGCCGGCCGGCAGCTACGTCTTGTTCGTATCCACCATCGAGGCGCGTAAAAATCACGCCCTGATGTTTCGCGTTTGGCGGCGGCTGCTTGAGGAGTTGCAACAGGAAGTCGTGCCTACCTTGGTGTTCGCCGGCCGGATTGGATGGCTGGTCGACGATCTGATGCGGCAGATCGCGAACGCTGATTATCTCGACGGCAAGATTATTGTTCTGGAGGACCCGAACGACACCGAACTGGCGGCGTTATACCAGGGTTGCCAATTTACCGTGTTCCCGTCCCTCTATGAAGGATGGGGTCTGCCGGTGACCGAAAGCCTTTCATTCGGCAAGCCCTGTCTGATAGCGGACCGGACATCGTTGCCCGAGGCTGGCGGAGATTTGGTTCGTCGGTTCGATCCGGAGGATCTGAATGCCGCCTTTGCCGCGGTTCGAGAGATCATATTGGATCCAAAGGGACTCGACCGCTGGGAGGAACGGATAAAGCGGGAATTCCGGCCGGTGCCGTGGTCCGCGAGCGCCGACGCCTTGCTCGCGGCGCTTGGATATGGCGCGACCCGGAATATGATGGCCGGAAGTACGTGCTCGGCAATGGCGTTGACCGAAGCGGTCGCGGACCGGTGATCGGTCCGCGACCGGCACCCATGGCCAAAAGGTGCCGGGCGCACGATCTGATCGCGTTCACGAATCGCACCTGAGAACCGGTCAGCCGTGTCCAGTCACCTGACGCTGCATCATCGCCTGTGGCGGCTGTTTCCGCCCAACCAGCGGCGGCGGGTGCTCACCTGGGCCGCCGCCCTGGCGGCTCCAGGAATCGCCGAGGCGGCACCTTTGGCGCGCGACGGTGTGATCCTGGCGGGCGAGTTCACCCGTGCCTCCGGATTGGGCGAAAGCGCGCGGTTGACCTTGGGTGCGCTGGAACTGCTTGGCGTGCCCGCCTGGCCGCTCGACATTGGGCCGTTGCTGCCCGCGCACACGGCCGATGTTCCGCCGCCGTCGCCTCCCGCGACCGATCCACCACCTGGCGCGGCGCTGATTTTGAACGTCAACGCGCCGCTTTTGCCGTTGGTCATGGCTCGACTTCCGCGCCGCCTGACGCGGGGCCGGCGCGTGGTTGGCCTTTGGGCGTGGGAGTTGCCGGTCGCCTCGCCGGAGTGGCGTGCCGGGGCACGTTTCGTCCATGATATATGGGCAACGTCCCGGTTCGCCGCGGACGCGTTGACGCCGTTGGCGCCTGGCAGAGTGCGCGTGGTGCCGCTTCCGCTCGCCGCCGTACCGCCGCGGCCTTCGCGGCTTGGCCGCGGCGATTTCGGCCTGCCGGACGCGGCCGTTGTCGTGTTGACTTCGTTCAACCTCGCGTCGTCTTTCGAACGTAAGAACCCGCTTGGTGCCATTGCCGCCTTTCGCACGGCGTTCGGCGACCGGATGGATCGTATCCTTGTGTTGAAGGTCGGCAACCGGAACCACGCCCCGGCGGACTTCGCCCGGCTTGAGACCGCCGTCGCCGGGGCGCCCAACATCCGGCTGGAAACACGGATGTTGCCTCGGGGTGATGCCCTGGCGTTGACGGCGGCCGCGGATATCATTCTGTCGCTACACCGCAGTGAGGGATTTGGTCTGGTCCCGGCCGAGGCCATGTTGCTCGGCAAGCCGGTGATCGCGACCGGGTGGTCCGGCAACATGGATTTCATGGATGATCATTCGGCCGCATTGGTCCGGTACCGGTTGGTCCCGGCCCACGACGGGCGCGGCGTCTACGAGGTCGCCAACGCACTTTGGGCCGAGCCGGACATCGATCACGCCGCCGCCTCGTTGCGGCTGCTCGCGGATGACGCCGCGGCGCGCGCCGCGCTGGGTGAGGCCGGACGTACGATGGCCCAGGCCCTTCTTGGGACCGCTGCGCTCGCGGAGGCGGTGCGGTCGCTTGGAAGACCTCCGTCCGGCGCGTGACGGAACTTCGGGGAGCGGCTCAGGGCCTCGCGCGGATTCCGATGGGCGAGAGGCGTGGGATGGCGAGAATACGACACGTGTGCTCGCGCCGCGCCCAGTCCTGGAGATGCCAGTCCTGGAGATGCCAGTCGGTGTTGAAGCACCGGTCGGCCGGATGCATGAAGTCGCGCGGCTGTCCGAAATCCGGAATGCCGAGACCACGCCCGCGCCGGTTTTGCTCGCCGCCGTCGCCGCGCCGCGGGTCAGCGGCGGAAAGCCGAAAATGAACGCGAACGAATTGAACAGCATGCCTTTGGGCACACACTTTCTCCCCGGAACCTGAACAGTCGGCGGGGCGGGCAGCCGATTCTGGCCGTGGTAACCGAGCCGGTTCACCGTGGGGTGCTACCGAACCGGGATCATTTCCTCCAGAATTGCGACGGAGTGGCGGACTACCGCCGACGTGGGAGCGACCGAATGGAAATCATTTCAACCATGGCGGCGTTGGACGCGAAGCTCGCGGAGTGTGACGCCGCCTGTAAAATCTCCGACGACGCGTTGCGGCTTGTATTCACCACATTCAGGATGGACTTCTCCACCGAGGTTCCCGCCGATCCATTCAGCGTGGAATATCACGAATTCCAGATGGCGATTTATGAGCACATCGCCGGGCGGAAATATGCGTCGCTGAATGAAGTCTCCGCGTTCGATGTCACCGCCCTGGAGCCGCGACCGTTCCCGTTTTATACCGGGAGCTGCCGGACCGTCGGATACTTCACCATGGGCATGGGTTTCCTGCTGCACTCGCTGGATCTCCCGGCGGGGGCCAGGGTTGTCGAGTTTGGGCCAGGCTGGGGCAATACAACCATCGCGATGGCGATGTCCGGGCTGGATGTCACAGCCGTTGATATCGAGGCGAATTTTTGCGACCTGCTTCGCCGCCGTGCCGGCCGGCACGGGGTCAACCTCACGGTCGTCAACGCCGACTTCATGTGGGCGGAGACCGTGGCTGAACCCTTCGATGCCGCCATCTTCTTCGAATGCTTCCATCATTGCGCCGACCACATGCGTTTGCTCCGGGCGCTGCGCACCGCCGTGAAACCGGACGGGCGGGTCTATTTTTGCGCGGAGCCGATCTTGCCGGACTTTCCGCTGCCCTGGGGATTGCGGATGGACGGCGAGTCGCTGTGGGCCATTCGCAACAACGGATGGATGGAACTCGGTTACCGCGACGACTATTTTCGCGAGGCCCTAACACGCACCGGCTGGACCGCCACGCGGCACGCGTTGCCGGGTCTGGAATGGGCCGCCGTGTGGGAGGCCAGACGGTTCGACGAGGCTTTGATACCGGTTGAGGAACCGGTGAAGGCCCAGCCACCGGTCGCGGAGCCCACCCCAACTCCGGACACGATGACAGACGCCGCCCATCCGCCGCCGGCCCCAGAGCCGGACATGCCGCTGCAGCCAGTGCCGTCCCTGATCGAAGCGGGCCTGCGCGCGGAACTGGATGCGGTCTATCGTTCGACGTCATGGCGGGTCACGGCGCCGCTGCGGGCCCTCCGGCGGCGTCTGAGGGCTTGAAACCATCCGCCGCCGCCCGCCTGTGCCGTCCCGGCGTGCGGGTTTTTCGCGTTGCGGGCAAGCCGCCGGGACGCATGCTTCGCCCACGCGCGGGGCAGGCGGCTGGTTGGCGAGGCACCGTGGCGGCCAGGGTATGGGATTCGCTTTTTCAGCTCCCGCCACGGCGGGGTAAACCTGGAAAACGGTAAAAGGGGCAAAAGTCCTGGCACCGGCTTCCCTCAGGCGGGTTGGATCAAGTCCCGAAGGTATCGGTCGAGTGGCGGGATCGCGAGATGTCCCGGCACCTTGAGCCGGCTGCCCAGGTAA
>CALFNB010000642.1 GCA_937902425.1 uncultured Acetobacteraceae bacterium
CCCGGTATCCTTGATCAGCCCGGTATCCTTGATCAGCCCGGTATCCTTGATCAGCCCGGTATCCTTGATCAGCATTGCAACGGCAATGTCAGGTTGGGCGGGTGCGAAGGACATTGAGCCAGGGAGACGGTGGCCAGCCGGATCTCCCGGTCAGTCCGCCGGCCGTTTCGGCCACCCGTTTCCGCCTGAGCCGCGGGATTCGTTTGTGTACGGCCATGACCGCGCCTATTTGTAGGATCTTAGGAGGATCGCATGGGCGCGAGTGGTGGATTTCCGATTGACCTGATCCTGTTCGGCATGATCGCGGCCTTTCTGGTGCTGCGGCTGAAGAGTATCCTCGGCAAGCGCACCGGCTACGAACGGCCGCCGCAACCGATCCAGCCTCGCGCGGTGCCCGCCGCTGCCGCCGCACCTCAGACCCATGACGCGGCACCGGCGGCACAGGCCGCGTCGGCCCAGTACCGAACCGTCCCCGAACCGCTCAGCGCCCTGGGCCAGTCCTTGGCGCGCATGAAGACGGTCGACCGCGCGTTTGAGCCAGGCGCGTTCCTCGACGGCGCGGAAAAGGCGTTTCAGATCATCGTGTATGCCTTCGCCGCCGGAGATCGTGCGACATTGCGGCCATTACTGGGAGATGAGACCTGGAAAGCCTTCGACCTCGCGATCACCGAGCGGGAAAAGGCGGGCCACAACCAGGTCACCGAGGTTCGGTCCATCCACGGGATTTCGATCGAGACGGCCGAGCTGACCGGCACCGTGGCGTCGATCGGGGTGAAGATCGTCTCGGACCAGGTGAACATGACGCATACCCAGTCCGGCCAGGTCATCACCGGAACGGACGCGGTCACGGAAATCACCGATCTTTGGACGTTCGAGCGCGATCTGGCTCAGGCCAATCCGGTTTGGCATCTGGTGGCGGCGCGCAGTGCCTGACGATCCGAAGCCCCGGCCACGCGTGGGGCTGTTCGTTACCTGCCTCGTCGATCTCTACCGGCCTTCGGTCGGGTTCGCGGCGATCCGGCTGCTGGAGCAGGCCGGCTGCCAGGTAGAGGTGCCGCGCGCGCAGACCTGTTGCGGTCAACCGGCGTACAACTCGGGCGATCGCGCGACGGCGCGGGATCTGGCGGCGGGGATTTTGGATGCGTTCGGCGGCTACGATTACGTGGTGGCGCCGTCCGGCTCCTGCGCCGGAATGTTGAAAGCGCATTTGCCGTATTTGTTCGAGGACGATCCCAACCTGCGCGCACGCGCCGACCGGTTGGCGGAGCGGACGTTCGAACTCACCAGCTTTCTGGTGGACATCCGCGGATTTGTGCCGCGACCGCCGTCGAGCCGGTCCGGGACGTTCACCTACCACGACAGTTGTTCCGGCTTGCGGGAACTGGGTGTGAAGGCGCAGCCCAGGAAGCTGCTGGCCGATGTGGGGGTAACGGTTGTGGAGATGGCGGAGCCAGAGATTTGCTGCGGCTTCGGCGGCACGTTCTGCGTGAAGTATCCGGAGATTTCCGGCCGCATGGTGACGGACAAGGTGCGCGATATTGGCGGTACGCACGCGGATACGGTGCTGGCGGGCGATCTGGGGTGCCTGCTGAACATCGCCGGCCGGCTGTCGCGCGAGGGTGTGCCGGTCCAGGCCCGCCATGTCGCGGAAGTGCTGGTGGACGGCGGGACCGACGTGCCGCCGATTGGCGGGGTGGCGTAATCTGCAACGAACCGGAGCAGCAACTCAAAGAGGTGACACGAACGAATTTCCGGCTTGCACTCCGATCGATGCCACCCTATGTAGACTTTCGATATGGGAACAGATCAACCACGGATGTCGGCTCAGACGCTTAAGGTGCTCGGGGCCTTGCTGTCGTCCCCTCGGGACGAACTGTCCGGCGCCGAAATTGGGCGAGTGGCGAAACTGGCGTCCGGAACCCTTTATCCGATCTTGATACGCCTGGAGCAGGCGAAATGGCTTGAGAGCCGCTGGGAAACAGACGACCCTAAGGCTCTTGGCAGGCCGCGACGCCGATTCTACCGGGTAACCGGGCTGGGGGTGAGCAAGGCAAGAGAAGTCCTCAGAGAAGTCGACTCGGCCTTCGGGAGCCTCTCATGGGCTTGATCGGGAGCGTATCACTGACCCTATTGAGCGTGATCGCGGCCGTTCTGGTCGCCGTAGTATCACGGTTGTTGGCCGATGACTTCAAAGCATGGTCACCCCGACTGGTCGACTGGCTGATTCGTCAGGCCGTCATTAGGTTGCCAGAAGAATACCGGGAACGCCTGGATGAAGAATGGCGTAGCACGATAGGCGATACTCCAGGCGAGTTGACACGGTGCGTCTGGGCGGCCGGTTTTATCAGAGCGGCGTACACAATAACGTGGCACCTCAAGGCCGATGAGGTTCGCAGATTTCTGTGGGTTCACGGAACACGGCTAAAGCTTGGTCTCGTACGGTGGCTGATTATTGGGATGCTTTATAGGTGCTTCCACAATGGGGGAACTAGAACACGGTTGCTCCCCTTCCTGGCGGGTTACATACATGGATATGAAATGGCGCTCACGATCGCCTATGACGCTTGTCGTGAGTGCGATGTCACGAAAGCTGCCCGAGTCGCCGTTTTTCGGTGGCTCTCCATATGGCGATTTTATCGATCCACGCGGGAGGAGTTTAGGTACAAGATAGGTCCTGTCGCTGATAGGTCAGCTGAAGAGTTTGACGCATATCTCAGTCAGATTGACAAATCGCCGAGGAATTCCGAATGATCGGTTACGGGTGATAACCAGGCTCGGCGGTCGTAGCCACGTTGGCCTTTGGTTGGCCTCCATATCCCGCCAGACCCTGATGACAAAAGAGGGTCCCGATAATGCGTCAGCTATTCGACTTCACCGTTGTCCTCGAGCCTCAGCCAGAGGGCGGCTTTACAGTGCGCGTACCGGCCCTGCCAGAAGTGGTGACGGAAGGAGACACTGAAGCAGAGGCGCTCGCCATGGTGGAGGAGGCCATTCGCATGGTGCTCGCGTACCGGCTTGAACATGGGATTGAGATCGCCGCTGATGCCCCACCGACCTTGCGTAAGGTGACGGTCGCGGCATGAATTCGGGTCTGCCGACGGTCAGCGGCAGACGGGTTATCCGCGCTCTTCAGCGCGCCGGCTTCGTGGTTGATCGGATCGCCGGCAGCCATCATTTGCTTGTTCACCATGGCAATCCACGACGCCTGGTGACAGTGCCAGTACACGGGACGCACGACCTGAAGCCGGGGACA
>CALFNB010000643.1 GCA_937902425.1 uncultured Acetobacteraceae bacterium
GATGCTGCTGCCGCCGGGCACGATCTTGTGCCTGCCGACGACGCCGTTTCCCGCCTCGAAGCGCGGCCTGGCGATTTCCGATCTGGCGTTCCCGCGGGAGCGGATTTCGGCTCTGACGTGTCTGGGCGGCCTGACCGGCTCGCCTCAGGTGAACCTGCCGGGCGCGCTGGTCGGCGGGGCACCGGTGGGATTGTCGATTGTCGGGGCTCGCGGCTCGGATCTCGAACTTGCCGCGGTGGCGCGAGCCTTCGCGGGAGCGGTGTGAAATCCGGCAGCCGGCCCGCGGTTCTGGTCGGAATTTAAGCAACTCCGCCAAACGAGGCGATGTCGGCAACGCTTGCACATCAGAGCTGCATGTCTTGTTCCAGAAAGCCTTCTTTCTGAGCGTTACCAAAGGCAAATGGGCATATTTTGATCATTCGCATGCCCGCTGGTCGGCTGAGGCGGTATCAGCCGGCCTGCACCGCCCGCCAGCTATCCTCGCCGGACCGGCGCAATTCGCGCGGTCCATGGCGCCGCCCCAGACGTGAACCGCGTCGCCAGGAAATTCAGCAATACAGCAACCCGGATCGGCCGAGGCGCACCACCCGGCGTCATCAAATGCAGGGCCAACGGCGGGGCCTCCCACTCGTCCAGCACTGTCATCAACCGTCCTTCCCGGATCGCATCCCAGGCCAGGAAATCCGGCTGCAGCGCGATCCCGATCCCGGCTTCCAGCGCGAACACCAGCGCGTCGCCGTTGGTCGCACTCAGCGGCCCCTTCACGGTCACGGACTCACTCGCACCCGCCGCATCGGTGAAATGCCACGTCTCGCCCGACGCCAGCCAGCTGTAGCCAAGACACGCGTGATCGCGCAGATCGCGCGGCCGCCGCGGTTTGCCATGCCGTTCGAAATACGCCGGCGAGCCGACCACCCAACGGCGCACCGGACAAAGCCGTCGCGTCAGCAGGCTGGAATCGGCGAGGTCCGCGATGCGCACCGCGACATCGATGCCTCCGGCGATCAGATCGATCCGCCGATCGTCCAGTTGCAGATCAATGGACACTTCAGGATGCGCGGCCAGGAATTCCGGTAACGCCGGGGCAACATGGCGCAATCCGAACGACATTGGCGCGGCGAGCCTGACCCGGCCTCGCGGCACCGCCGAGCTGGCCTTGGCCACCGCCTCCGCCGCCTCGCCCTCCGCGAGGATGCGGGCCGCGCGCACCGCCAGGACACGGCCCGCCTCGGTCAGCGCGAAGCGGCGCGAGGTGCGATGGATCAGCCGCTCACCCAACCGGGCTTCGAGACGTTGCACGGCCTTCGACACGGTCGCGCCGGACAGGCCAAGCTCGGCCGCCGCGGCAGCGAAGGAGCCAGTGTCGGCCACTTTGGCGAAGATCGCCCAGGCTTCGAGGTCCGGCAGGGGCAGGGTGGGCCTCCAGAATGGAAATGATGACTTTCCATCCTTTCGGTTTTCAACAACGCCGTCGAGCCCCATATCGATGGCACCGAGGCGCGCGAAAGCCCCGAACCAGAGGAGTCAAAAATGATCGAACGCAGGAGTTTCGCAACACTGGGCGGTGCGGATCACGGCTGGCTGAAGGCGAAGCACCATTTCTCCTTCGCCCGCTACCATGACCCCGCGCGGATGGGATGGGGCAACCTGCGGGTCTGGAACGACGACGAGATCGCCGCCGGGTCCGGTTTCCCGCCGCATCCCCATGCCGACATGGAGATCATCACCTACGTCCGCGAGGGCGCCATCACGCATCAGGACTCGATGGGCAACAAGGGCCGCACCGAGGCAGGCGATGTACAGGTGATGTCGGCCGGTTCGGGCGTGCGCCATTCCGAGTACAACCTGGAGGACGAGACCACTCGCCTGTTCCAGATCTGGATCGAGCCGACCGAAAGCGGCGGCAAGCCCTCCTGGGGTGCGAAACAGTTTCCCAAGGGCGACCGTTCCGGCCGCTTCGTCACGCTGGCGAGCGGGTTCGACGAGGATACCAAAGGCGATAACGGCGCATTGCGCATCCGGGCCGACGCGCGGGTGATGGGGGCCACGATCAAGGCCGGGCAGCGGGTCACACTGACGCTCGATCCGATCGGGCACGCTTATCTGGTGCCGGCGACCGGCGTTCTCGAGGTTGGCGGCGTGCGGATCGCGGCGCGTGACGGCGCGGCCATCACCGGCGTGGAGACAGTTGAAGTGGTCGGCGTGGAAGACGCCGAAGTCGTGCTGGTCGAGGGCGCGTGATGACCTGGTGCCAACCACCCTGATCATTGAAGCACCAGGGGCAGAAGACAGAGCGGCATTCGGTTCAACGATTGATGGGCGGTCGCGGCCCCGTGTTGGCCCCCCTGTCGCTGGCTGATCAACCTGTCCGGTTTATGTGGCTCGTGATCTGTCCGCGTCGTTCTTGTGTTGTGCCGGGGCAAGCTTCGGCACGGAACGGCCGCGCTGCGAGCGCGTCATGCGGCCCTGTCTGAATATCATGACCTATGGTCAACGGCGATCATTTGGGGCGTGTTGGGCCACCAGGAAAGAATATTTATGGGAGGACGCGGAGGCGCGGAGGACGCGGAGAAACCACACGGGTTGGATTGCTGCCTTGTGGACGGGTTGGATTGCTGCCTTGTGGAGTCGGCCCAAAAATGGGCAATATTATACTTGCTCTACCCATTGATGGCTGATATGGTTCTGGTCGAAGGAGATACCCATGGCCAAGTCCATTCTGTCCGCCGACCACTTCCGAGATGAGGCTGCTGCGGTGGCATTCGTTGAGGCGCGTCTTTGGCCGGATGGCGCCACCTGCCCGAAGTGTGGCGAGCGCATCCGCGTCGGCCTCCTCCAAGGCAAGAGCACCAAGATCGGCACCTGGAAATGCTACGTTTGCCGTAAGCCGTTCGCGGTGACAATCGGCACCGTCATGGAGTCCAGTCATATCCCGTTGCATGTGTGGTTGCAGGGTATGCACATGATATGCGCCAGCAAAAAAGGGTTCAGCGCGAACCAACTCCATCGCATTCTTGGCATCACCCTGAAAAGCGCGTGGTTTCTCGGCCATCGTATCCGCAAAGCGATGAAAGAGCTGTCCTGGCCGGATGCCGGTTCCTTGGGTGGCGAAGGCCAGACCATCGAAGCCGACGAAACATACGTCGGCGGCAAAGCCTCCAATCGGGCTTACGGCCCAATCCCACCCAAACAGTCGGTCATGTCCCTGGTGGAACGCGGTGGCCGAGTGCGCTCCTTCCACGTTCCTAACGTGACCGCGTCCAATCTGTTTCCCATTATCGCGCGCCACGCTCATCGGGACAGCCGGTTCATGACCGATGAATCCAATGTCTACAGCCATATCGGCCGCTCGTTCGCGGACCATCAAATGGTCAACCATAGCGCCAAGGAATATGTCCGCGACGACGCCTTCACCAATACGATAGAAGGCTACTTCTCCATCCTGAAACGCGGCATCTACGGCGTGTACCAGCATGTGTCCGAGGCGCACCTGAAGCGGTATCTGGCCGAGTTCGATTTCCGCTACAGCTACCGGATCAAGACCGGCTTCGATGACATCGCCCGCACCGATCGGGCGATCCGAGGTCTCGTGGGCAAGCGCCTCACCTCCCGAACGACTCGTGGAGGATGGGCAGCGACGGCTCCCACCCAGGCCAGGGCGTGATCACGTCTGGCGGCGGAGTTCGTATGTCGTCGATTCCCGCCAAGGGGGAGTTCGATTTCTTTCTGCTTACCCCGAGAAATGACGGCGATTTTGGGCTGATGTAACGCCAGAAGCATTGATAATACGGTATTAAACACCATGTCGGGGGACCCCCCTTGACATGGCGTTATGTGCCGCTAGGGGTCGAGTCGCGCCCGGCAAGCGTCGGCACGGGCTCTGGCGGCTTTGGCTCAGGAGCACACATGGGGGACACTACCAACCGTGAGACGTTCGTCCGAACGCCTCAGATTGCTTTCGACTATATCAAAGGAAATTACTTTCGTGTCGCCCACGCTGACGGCGTGATTGGCGGTCTGACCCCCAGCGGAAATGTCCATATGGCGTTTTACAGCGAACGGGGGCCAATTCCTCAAAAGGAAGTTCACGCGGTCCTCCCTGACGGAAGTTTGGGGGAAGTGCTGAGTGACAGAATGGTGGTAAGACCTGGGATAATCCGTGAAATGGACATCGACATTGTGATGTCCCCGGATGTTGCGAAGAATATTCTTCGCTGGCTTACCGAAGCGGTCGAAGAACTAGACAAAGGTGTACCCTCTGGCGCTGGTAGCCGTTCGTCATGAGTCGGCCTCCGTTGTCGGCGTTCTCATCAACGCCCGCGCCAGACCTGCAATATGGTCGCGTTACAAGGCCCTCCCCTCCCGCAGCCAATGGCGCGCGGTATCAGCAAGCCGTTAGCGCGACTCTTACGCGGCTAGAGGCTGCTATCGGAAAAGCATCTGAACGCATGGCGTCCCCTTTTTCCTCTGAGGAGGCTCAGGCGGCAAAGAGCGCAGTCAGTGAAGCAATCACCGTCATGGGTTCAATTGATTTTGATCAGGTGCCTCTGGTGGAGTTCACTGATGTAGGGACCTTGACAATCCAATGGGAAAGAGATGACGACGGCGTGCTTCTTTCATTCTCGGGCGATGGCATTTTTGGGTTCTCACTGAAAAAAGGCCCTGAGAGTTCCTATGCGGGCACCTACCAAGAGCGAAATGTGACCGAGAGTGTGGATTCCGCCACTCGCGCTGAGATCAACCGGCTTTCTAAGAATGAGGATGCCGTCGAAGCGGCGTAGGAAAAATGGGGTGCGAGAGGGAACAACAAAGTTGCCACCATCTAGCGGCTGATCAAGCTGTACCTGGACCTGTTCAAGACGCTGAGACTGTGCTGGTTGGATTTTGCGAAGCGGATTTGGTTGATGGGAGGCCACTCAAGCAGGCTTTCCCCAACAAACGCATTAAAGATGGGGAATTCTCCCTCGCGAGAACCGACTTCATCGACAAAGAATTTTTCCATCGATTCGTGGTCGAACCACGGAGGAATTCAGCAACCCCTATTGTTAGTGTCGGTCGCGCGTCGGTTCTTGCCTTACGCACCCTCACGACGCCGCTGGATTGGCAGAAACCAGTTAAGCTCATTCGATCAGTGTGCGTCATAGACCGGGTGGTAAAAGGTGACCACGACAGCCACGCTGCATTAGAGTATTGTGAGGAGCAGCAATCCCTTAAACCGGGGCAGCGGGACAGGGTTCGCGCTGCCATCGCCGCCGATCTTGTAAAAGTTTTCAGCAGCGTGCTGCCGCTGGATAGCGCCTTCAAGGATTGATACAGGTCATGCCCGCTCGCAAACCGCCCCCGCCCGACGAAAAGCCGCAATACGAACGGTTTCTCGAAGCCGCTCGTGAGCATGGCACGTCCGAGGATCCGGAGGAGTTCGAGCGAGTGTTCCGAAAAGTTGTCAAACCGAAGCCGGTTGCGCCCGCTAAATCGCCTCTCTCCTCGAAGACGGGATCGTCTTAGCGAGCAGAGCGGCGGCATACTTTTCAGCGACATATTTATAGGTGGAGTCGCAATAGGGGTGCGTCACTCGGGCGTTTTCTGGACGACCAGAACCACCTCGCGATTTGTCTACCTCATGGTCGATGTGGATCGAATTGCGATGCCATAATCCGTGGCAGATTTCACACCTTGGCGCGCCTGGTAGCGCTGATCGCCAAATCGCCCCTGTCTTGGTGGCCCGGCTGAAGTTCGCGCTCGCTTTCTCCCCTGCCAATCGAATGAGCGGCACTTTATGGCTCAGAAACCCCCAGTCCGGATTTGCCTGAATAAACACCGAAGCCTCTTCGGCAGTTTTGCCAGTAAAGAATAGTCCCAGCTCATATCTCCAGTAGTGCTCTAGCCACGGGATGCT
>CALFNB010000644.1 GCA_937902425.1 uncultured Acetobacteraceae bacterium
TGCTCATCGCCGACATGGACAGCACCATCATCATCGGCGAGACGCTCGACGACCTCGCCGCCTTCGCGGGTCTTGGGGAGAAAATCGCCGCGATCACCGCGCGCGCCATGAACGGCGAACTCGACTTCAAGGACGCGTTGCGGGAGCGGGTGGGAATGCTCAAAGGCCTGAGCGTGGATGCGCTGGAGCGAACCTGGCAGGAGATCCGCCTCACGCCGGGCGCGCTGGAACTGGTCGCGACCATGAAGGCGCACGGTGCGTATACCGCGCTGGTCTCCGGCGGCTTCACCTTCTTCACCAGCCGGGTCGCGGCGCTGGCTGGTTTCGACATGCACCGGTCCAACACATTGCTGGACGACGGCACAACGCTGTCTGGGCGTGTCGCGGAGCCCATCCTCGACCGGTCCGCCAAGCTGGCCACACTGACGGAACTGGCGGCGCGGCACGGTTTGCCGCTTTCCGCCGCGCTGGCCACCGGCGATGGCGCCAACGATCTGGACATGCTGCTGGCGGCGGGTCTGGGCGTCGCATTCCACGCCAAACCGATCGTCGCGGCGGCGGCACGCGCTCGGGTGGATCACGCCAATCTGCGGGCGCTGCTGTTCGCGCAGGGTTACCCGGCCAGCGCGTTCGCCTCGGTCAACTGAGCATGGTCAACTGAGCAAGGCGTCCTCCGGACGTCTTCGCCAGTCCCCCGGTCCAATCACCCAGGCTTGGCGTCCTTCCCAAGACCACTCTTGGTCAACGGCAATGGGACATAGCGCACGCCGTCCTGACCCTGGATCAGCATTAGCACCGATTTCCTGTCCTGCGCCCGCTGCGCGTCGACCTTCTTCTTGACGTCGTCGGGCGAGGCAACCTCGGCCTGCTGGACTTCGACGATCACGTCGCCCGGTTTAAGGCCACGCTCCGCCGCCACGCCACCTTGTTTGACATCGGTGATCACCACACCCTTCTGGTCGGCCCCGATCTGATACCTGTCCTTGAGATCCTGCGTCAGCGGCGAAATCTGCATGCCAAAATCGGCGAGTTCACGAGCGGCCGATGGCGCGTCGGGCGCCTTCTTTCCCGCGTCGGCGGAGGCCAGTTTCTCCTCGTTCGGCTTTTCATCCAGGACCGCGTCGATGGACATTTCCTTGCCGTCCCGCCACAGCATCACCTGGACCTTCTTGCCCACGTCGGTCTCGGCGACGATGCGCGGCAAAGCGTGCATGTCCTTCACGTCCCTGCCATCGAACTTCAGGATGATATCGCCGCCCTTGATCTTGCTGCGTTCCGCCGGTCCGCCGTCGGTCACTCCCGCGACCATCGCGCCAGAGTTGTCCTTGAGGCCGACGCTTTCCGCCAGTTCCGGCGTCACCTGCTGGATGCGCACGCCCAACCAACCGCGCCGCGGGTGGCCGTAATCCTTCAACTGCATGACGATGGTCTTGGCCATGTTCGACGGGATCGAGAACCCAATCCCGATCGAACCGCCCGACGGCGAGAAAATCGCGGTGTTGATGCCGATGACCTTGCCATCCATGTTGAACAGCGGCCCACCCGAGTTACCGCGGTTGATCGCGGCATCGGTCTGGATGAAATCGTCATACGGCCCCTGTCTGATGTCGCGGCTGCGCGCCGACACGATCCCGGCGGTCACCGTTCCACCCAGTCCGAACGGGTTGCCGATGGCGAGCACCCAATCGCCCACCCGGGCGACGCTCGAGTCGCCAAACTCCACGGTTGGCAGCGGCTTGTCCGCCTTCACCCGCAGCAGCGCGAGATCGCCGGTCTCGTCACGCCCCACGACCTCGGCCTTCAACGTCGTGTTGTCTTGCAAGATCACCGAGATTTCGTCGGCGCCCTCGACGACGTGGTTGTTGGTCACGACCAGGCCGGACGCATCGATGATGAAGCCGGACCCGAGGCTTTGCGCCCGGTGCTCCGGCCGCGGTGGCGCTTCGCCATTTTGCCCCGGCCGTCCCCGATTGAGGAAATCCTTGAAGAACTGCTCAAACGGCGAGCCCGGCGGAAACATCGGGATGTCAGGCCCGGCTTGCGGTCCGTTCTTCACCTGCATCGACTGGGTCGAAGAGACGTTCACCACGGCGGGCAGCAGTTTTTCCGCCAGATCGGCGAAGCTATCCGGTGCGCCGCGCGCGAATGCGACGCCCGTCCCGCCAAACGGAACGCCAAAGGAATTCCCAATGGGATTGAGCCACGCCGTCATTGGCACGGCGATTGTCAGGCACAGACCGATCCTGGCGGCGCGGCGTACTGTGAGGGAAGGGAGGCGCATGGTCTCTGTGTTCCTGGCGAAGGTTCCGGGCATCCGTCCCGGGGCGAAGGCAGGCGTCGGCGCGAGGTATCAGTGTTCGGGCGGCGCTGGTGGGCTGTGAAGATAGCGCAGGTAGTCGTTGTCTGGAGTAAGAACAAGGCGGGCGTTACCGGTATCAAACACGTCACGATAGCCTTGCAGAGTCCGCCATACCGAGAAGAACTCGGGATCCTGGCCAAAGGCCTTCGCGAAAATCCCGGTCGCCTGAGCCTCCCCGTCGCCGCGGGTCTTTTCGGCGGTTGCCCTGGCCTCAGCCAAAATCACGGTGCGTTCCCGTTCGGCCTCGGCGCGGATTTTCGCCGATGCCTCCGCCCCCTCGGCGCGAGCCTGCGCGGCGACCCGCTGCCGTTCCGACTGCATCCGCGACAGGATGGCCTGGGTGTTTTCCGCCGGCAAATCGGCGCGTCTGATCCGGACATCCTCAATCGAGACACCGAAATTCTCCATGCCGCCGTTCACCAGTTGCTTGATCGACGCCATGATCCGCTCGCGATCCGCCGAAAGTACGTCGAGCAGCGTGTTTCGGCCCATTACCTGACGCAGCGACGCCGTGACGATCGAGTTCAGCCGCGCGCGAATCCCGTCGGGGTCCGGGCCGATCGCCTGATAGAAACGCAACGGATCGGTGATACGGAACACGGTGAAGCTGTCGACGATCAGCCGGCGCTGGTCGCCCAGGATGACTTCTTCGCCCGGGAGTTCGACGGCGAGTAGCCGCTTGTCGAAGCTGATCACCGACTGAACCAGCGGAATTTTCAAGTACAGGCCGGGCGCCTCGATCGCCCGCACGACCTCACCGAACTGCACGACGAGGACGCGCTCGGTCTGCTCGACGGTGAACAGGCTGGCTTGCACGAGCCAGACCAGCACGACGAAGAATCCGATAAAGGGGAGCGTGAGGCGGTTCATCGTCCAGGCGCTCCTGATTGAGGTTGTCCCGAACCAGCTTGTCCCGATTGGGGCGGGACCGGTGGCCGCGGCGTGGCAGCGACGTCAGACGGCGGCGTGTTCAGGGGCAGAAATGGCACGAGGCCCTTCAACTTGTCGTCCACCACCAAAGTCCTCGCGTGGGAAAGGACCGTTTGCATCGCGTCCAGATACATCCGGCGCAGGGTGATGTCCTTCGCCTGCTGATAGGCCGCCAGCACGACATCGAAGCGCTGCGATTGGCCGGTCGCCTCGGCGACGGTGGCCTGCTTCATGCCTTGCGCCTCGGCGATCAGCCGCGCCGCCTCGCCGCGCGCCCGGGGGACGATATCGTTGTGATAGGACTCGGCCTCATTGCGCATCCGCTCGGCGTCCGTATTGGCACGTTGCACGTCGCGGAAGCTTTCGACGACAGCGGCGGGCGGATCGACTTTTTGCAGCTGTACCTGGGTAACTTCGATCCCCACATTGTAGCGATCGAGTATTTCCTGGGTCTGATGCATCACATCGGTTTCGATCTGCGCGCGCAACTGCGTCAGTGCCGGCTGGATCGGGGTGCGTCCAATCACCTCCCGCATCGAGCTTTCCGCCACGCCGAAGACCAGATCGCCAGGCCGGCGGGCGTTGAACAGGAACTTCGACGCGTCATTCGGGCGGATCCGCCAGAATACCACGAAGTCGATGTCGATGATGTTTTCGTCGCCGGTCAGCATAAGGCTTTCCGCCAGTACATCACGTCCGGACGTGTCACTGCCGCCTTGAATTGGCCCGCTCGCGCTGGAACGAAATCCGATCTCGGTCCGGTTGATCCGGGTCACGGCGGGCCGCTCAACCGATTCGACCGGCCAGGGGATGTGCCAGTGCAGGCCAGGCGGGGTCCAATACTTATAGGCGCCGAAACGCAGCACGATCCCCTGCTCGTCGGGTTGCACGCGATAGAAGCCGCTGGCGAACCACAAGGCGACGACGACCGCGACCAGGATCGTCAGACCGCCGGCGCCAACACCTCGCCCACCCGGCAACAGGTTGCGGACGAACGCCTGCGCTTGCCGGATCAGACCTTCGATGTCGGGAATTGGACCGTTGGGACCGAACGGCCCACCGCCGAACGGTCCGCCTCGGCGGCCGCCGCGATTGCCGCCCGGATCGTCGCCGCCGCCACCCCAAGGTGCATGCGGCGGCTGGCCATCGCCATCACCACCGCCTCCACCTGAGCCGCCGCCTCCTTGACCGCCGCCACCTGAGCCGCCGCCGCCTTGGCCGCCACCACCCGATGCGCCGCCCCCTTGATTGCCGCCTGGGTTACCCCACGGGCTTGGGCCATTATTGTTCCAGGGCATCTTGAGTTTGGTACTCCCGAGGGTCGACGGACCATTGGCGTGCCGGACGTCATACGCCATATCTGATCCGGGCACATCAAATGACGGCCTTCGATCGACCAGCAGAGGTGTAGCAAGGAAATGGCGACATCGTCCACGGAGGCGTTGCGCGCGGCGCTGCGCGAGATCAAGGATCCGGCTTCCGGCCGGGATATCGTCTCCGCCGGCCTCGTGGAGGGGATCCAACTGCGCGACGGGCTCGTGCAGGTCACGTTGCTGACCGATCGCGCCCACGCGGCGGCGATGGAGCCCGTGCGTCGGGCAGCGCAGGCGCTGCTGGCACGCCAGCCTGGGGTGACCAATGCGACCGCGATCCTGACGGCGCACAAAGGTCCATCACCCACCTCGGCGCCGAGTGCGCGGCAAGGGAATGCCGCTCCCCCAGGGGCAAGTCATGCGGCAAGTCATGCGGCAAGTCACGCGGCGGGTCCCGCGGCAGGTCATGCTCACGGACCGGGCGCGGGTGGTGCCAAGGCGCCGTTGCTGCTGCCGGATGTGAAAGCCATCGTCGCGGTCGCGTCAGGCAAGGGCGGCGTCGGCAAGTCGACCGTGGCGGTCAACCTGGCGGTGTCGCTGGCGCGGCAGGGGCATCGGACCGGCCTGCTCGACGCGGATATTTACGGACCCAGCCTGCCGCGGATGCTCGGGGTGCACCGCAAGCCGGAGGTGCGGGACGACAAGATGATCCCGCTCCAGGCCTGGGGCCTGTCCTGCATGTCGATCGGCTTCCTGGTGGATGAGGAAACCCCGATGATCTGGCGCGGCCCCATGGTGATGGGCGCGCTGGAACAGATGATGGGTCAGGTGAGTTGGGGGCCGCTGGACGTACTGGTCGTCGACATGCCGCCCGGCACCGGGGACGCGCAACTGACCATGGCGCAGCGGGTTTCCCTGACGGGAGCGGTGATCGTGTCGACACCGCAGGACATCGCGCTGCTTGACGCGCGCCGCGGCGTGAGAATGTTCGAAAAGACCCTCGTGCCGGTCCTGGGGCTGGTCGAGAACATGAGTTTCTTCTGCTGCCCGAACTGCGGCCACCGCACCGACATCTTCGGCCACGGCGGCGCCCGGACGGAGGCCGATCGCCTGGGCATTGAATTCCTTGGCGAAATACCATTGCTGCTCGACATTCGGACGGCGTCGGACGCGGGCACACCGATCGCCGCTCAGGCTCCCGACAGCGAGGCCGCCAAGGCCTACGACGATCTGGCGCGGCGTGTCTGGGACAAAGTATCGAAGCCCGCCGCGGCCGGGCCGAAAATTGTCATCGACTGAGCGACTGATGCCAGCGCGATCAACGGTGTCGCGTGGCGGTTTCTTTGCCTCATCATGGTCTGGGCGTTACGGTCCATCCGCGACGACATGAGGTCGATCGCGATGGACCGGTCAAGGCGCATTGGCATCAGGCTTTGAAACCGCGCGAAATCATCCAAAGCGTTACGCTCTTATCGCGAAGTCTGTTGCATGCTGACGCCGTTGGGTTGGACGGCAGAGGGCCAAATTTGCGGTATTATGGCGCAAACGCAAAACGAAGCCCATTGACCAGGACTAAGGATTTGCCATCTTTACCCGATGAGCAACCAATACGCCATAGATGGGCTGAAAGTCAAATTAGCCGAGATCGCCGCCGCGATACGTGAAAGCGAGCGCCGGCTCAAATCTCTGGCATCTGATCGGGCCGTCATCGTCGAGGGGCTGCGAATCATGGGCGGCGATGCGATGGAGGGCGCGGTTGCCCTGGGTATCCGACCGGGCACATTCACACGGACGATCCTGGACGTGCTGCGCAACGCGGACGGTCCCTTGTGTGTCCGAGACATCGCGGACGTGCTGGCCAAGCGGTCTGACCGGCCTTTGGACAGGCGGGAACGTAACCTCGTGGTCGCCAGGGTGCGAAACGTGATGCCACGGCTCAGTGACCAGTTAGA
>CALFNB010000645.1 GCA_937902425.1 uncultured Acetobacteraceae bacterium
TGACCCATTTCGGTCCCGAACAGGCGACCCGTCTTCTGTCGCCCCTCGGGGTCAACGCCAACGGTCAATGGCGGTTCTTCAACGACGTGGTGGTCACCTGGAAGACGACCGATAAGCTCACCTTGACAACCGAACTGAACTGGGTCCGGGATGGGTATGGTGCCGTTGGTAAGACCGTCAACGGGTTTGGCGTCGTGCAATATGCGTCCTATGCGCTGACAGATACGCTTGCCCTGAATGCCAGAGGCGAAGTCTGGCGCGACGACAACAACTTCTTCGTCGCCTCCTTCCCGGGCAACTCGAGCTACATTCAGGTGCAGCAGGGCTTCCCGGCGCTGATCCATGCCGCTCCGGGATCGAATACGACGTACGGAGCTCTGACAGTCGGCGCCACCTGGAAGCCCACGTTGCCGGCGCCGGTGTCCGGATTGCTGATCAGGCCTGAAGTGCGTTGGGACCACGCCTTCACCAATAACAAGCCGTTCAATGCTCAGAAAGATGACAATGCGGTGACGATCGGCGCCGACGCCGTGCTGACGTTCTGACCAGCATGTCCACGAAATATATGCGTTTTATATGCAAGGAGCCGCCAACCGGCATGGAACCTTTATGCCTGTTTCGTTAACGTCGGCGGTCAATCACCGCGCTTCCAGGGAGGGTTCGATCGTTGGTCGGATCGCTTCAGTCTTGTACGCCGTAATGCCATAACCAGGAGTTGTCCCATGCTCGACATCGCCTTCCTCGTGATTGGCGCTCTCTTCCTCGGGGCGTGCGCGCTCTACGCGCTCGCCTGCGATCACCTGTGAGGGCCGCGCCATGATCTTCGACTACGTACTGGGCTCGATCGTTTCGATCGGTCTGCTCGTCTATCTTGTCTATGCCCTGATCCGCCCAGAACGTTTCTGACGGCGGACATTCCCAGGATGGCCCTCCCATGACCTTCAACGGCTGGCTGCAGATCGCGATATTCTGCGCTCTGCTTGTGCTTATCACCAAGCCCATTGGCGCCTACATGACCCGCGTGTTCAACGGCGAACGAACGCCGTTGTCCCCGGTGCTCGGACCGATCGAGCGGGGGCTGTACCGCGCCAGCGGCGTCGACGAGACGCAGGAGCAACACTGGATCACCTACGCGGTCGCCATGCTGGCGTTCAGTTTCGCCGGCTTCGTCGTGCTGTATGGGCTGCAGCGGCTGCAGGCCGTGCTGCCGTTCAATCCGCAGTCGCTCGATCCGGTCTCGGCCGATCTGGCGTTCAACACCTCGGTCAGTTTCGTCACCAATACCAACTGGCAGTCTTACGTGCCGGAAACGACGATGAGCTACCTGGTGCAGATGGCCGGGCTGACCGTGCACAATTTTGTCAGTGCCGCCACCGGCATCGCGCTGGCCATCGCGCTGATCCGCGGTTTCTCACGGCGCTCGGCGAACACGATCGGTAATTTCTGGGTCGATATGACCCGGTGCACGCTTTACATCCTGCTGCCGATCGCCATCGTCGTCGGCCTGGTGTTCGTCGGACTCGGCATGCCGCAGAACCTCAACGCCTACACGGAAGTCACGACTTTGGAAGGCGCCAAACAGATCATCGCCCAGGGGCCGGTGGCCTCGCAGGAGGTGATAAAGGTCATGGGCACCAACGGCGGCGGCTTCTTCAACGCCAACTCGGCGCATCCGTATGAGAATCCGAGCGCGCTCACCAACCTGATCCAGATGCTGCTGATCTTCTCGCTCGGCGCGGGGCTGACCAACGTGTTCGGCCGCATGGTCGGCAGTCAACGCCAGGGCTGGGCGATCTTCGCTGTCATGTTCGTGCTGTTCCTCGGCGGCGTCGTGACGGCGTATTGGGCCGAAGCCGCCGGCAACCCGGCATTCGCGGCGCTGCATGTCGATCAGGCCTCGTCGGCGCTGCAGGCCGGCGGCAACATGGAGGGCAAGGAAGTTCGTTTCGGCATCGCCCACTCGGCCCTGTTCACCACCGTCACCACCGATGCGTCCTGCGGCGCCGTCAACAACATGCATGACAGCCTGCTGCCGATCGCCGGCATGGTGCCGATGGTCAACATGATGCTGGGGGAGATCATCTTCGGCGGCGTCGGCTCCGGCCTTTACGGCATGATGCTGTTCGTCATCATCGCGATGTTCGTCGCGGGGCTGATGGTCGGCCGCACGCCGGAGTACATGGGCAAGAAGCTCGAAGCGAAAGAGGTCAAGATGGCCATACTCGGCATTTTGATCCTGCCGTTCTCAATGCTCGGCTTCACCGCGTTGGCGGTGGTGCTGCCAGTTGGCACCGGCGCGTTGGCCAACGCCGGCCCGCACGGCTTCAGCGAGGCGCTGTATGCCTACACTTCCGGCACCGCCAACAACGGCAGCGCCTTCGCCGGCCTGTCCGCCAACGTCCCGTTCTGGAACACGACGCTGGGACTGGCGATGTTCATCGGGCGCTTCCTGATGATCATTCCGATGCTGGCGATCGCCGGATCTTTGGTTCGCAAGAAGATCGTTCCGACCTCGGCGGGGACGTTCCCGACCGACAGCGGACTGTTCGTTGGTCTGGTGGTGGGCGTGATCCTGATCACCGGCGGTCTGACGTTCCTTCCTTCCCTCGCCCTCGGGCCCATCGTCGAGCACTTCGCGATGCATGCGGGCACTCTTTATGACACAGGCAGCTAACATGGACAGCAGAACCAACAAGCGGATGGCCCAGTCCACGATGCTGGACCCCGCCATAATCATCCCCGCGATCGGCCACGCCTTCAGGAAGCTCGATCCGCGGCTGATGATCCGCAGCCCCGTGATGTTCTGCGTCGAGGTCGTCGCCGCACTCACGACGGTCATCTTCCTGCGCGACCTTGTCACGCATGGGGAACATCTCAGCTTCACCTTCCAGATCATCCTCTGGCTTTGGATCACCGTGCTGTTCGCCAACCTCGCCGAGGCGGTGGCGGAAGGCCGTGGCAAGGCGCAGGCGGCAACCCTGCGCCGCGCGCGGACCGAGACCATGGCGAAGCGGCTGCCCGCGATCACCGCCGACCAGTATCAAGAAGTGGCGGCGCCTTCACTCCGGGTGGGCGACATCGTCCTGGTGGAGGTCGGCGACCTGATCCCGAGCGACGGCGAAGTCATCCAGGGCATCGCCTCGGTCGACGAGTCCGCCATCACCGGCGAGTCCGCTCCGGTTATCCGCGAATCCGGCGGCGACCGCTCGGCCGTCACCGGCGGCACGCGGGTGCTGTCGGACTGGATCAAGGTGCGCATCACCGCAGCCCAGGGCTCGACCTTCCTCGACCGCATGATCGCGCTGGTCGAGGGAGCGGAGCGGCAGAAAACGCCGAACGAGATCGCGCTGAACATCCTGCTCGCCGGGTTGACCATCATCTTCGTCTTCGCGGTGGTCACGATCCCGAGCTTCGCGACCTATGCCGGCGGCGCGCTGCCGGTGGTTCTTCTGGTCGCGTTGTTCGTCGCGCTGATCCCGACCACGATCGGTGCGTTGTTGTCGGCGATCGGCATCGCGGGCATGGACCGGCTCGTGCGCTTCAATGTGCTGGCGATGTCCGGCCGCGCGGTGGAGGCGGCGGGCGACGTCGATACGCTGCTACTGGACAAGACCGGCACGATCACCCTTGGCAACCGCCAGGCGACCGAGTTCATGCCGCTGGCCGGCGTCAGCCCGACCGAGCTGGCGGACGCCGCGCAGCTCTCGTCGCTGCCGGACGAGACGCCGGAGGGCCGCTCCATCGTCGTCTTGGCGAAGGAGAAATTCGCGATCCGCGGGCGCGAGATGGCACCGATGGGGGCGCATTTCATCCCGTTTTCGGCGCAGACGCGGTTGTCCGGCATCGACTTCGAGGGTTCGTCGATCCGCAAGGGCGCGGTTGACGCGGTGCTGGCCTGGGTGCGCGAGACACAGGACGCGGCGGCGAAGAACGGTGGCGTCACCACGGCGTTGCGGCCGACGGTCACCGACGCGGCGATGCGCGAACTGAACGCCAAGGCCGAGGAGATCGGCAAGGCGGGCGGCACGCCTCTGGCGGTCGCGAAGGATGGCCGTCTGCTCGGCGTCATCTATCTGAAGGATATCGTCAAGGGTGGGATTCGCGAGCGGTTCGCCGAACTGCGCCGGATGGGCATTCGCACCGTGATGATCACCGGCGACAACCCGCTGACCGCCGCGGCGATCGCGGCCGAGGCGGGGGTGGATGACTTCCTCGCCCAGGCGACACCGGAGATGAAACTGAAGCTGATTCGCGACGAGCAGGCGCAGGGCAAGCTGGTGGCGATGTGCGGCGACGGCACCAACGACGCGCCGGCTCTGGCGCAGGCGGATGTCGGCGTGGCGATGAACACCGGCACCATGGCGGCGCGCGAGGCGGGCAACATGGTCGACCTCGACAGCGATCCGACCA
>CALFNB010000646.1 GCA_937902425.1 uncultured Acetobacteraceae bacterium
GGCAAGGTGATGGCCGACGGCAACTGGGTCTTCGCCGGCGTGGTCGACGCGCGGGCCAACGACGCGCAGCGCCAGGCGTTGGCCGCCATCGTCAGCGGTGAGGCCGGCGGTCCACCCGGCATGATCCGCGCCAACCTGGTCAGCGACTTCCGCGGCATCGAATTCAAACCGATCGACTTCCGTATCGAGGGCCTGAAACGCGCGGTGTCGATCCCTGACGTCCTGTCGTTCGAAATCGAGGGCGTGGCCTCACGCAATCGAAGCGGTGAGCCGTTCTACATCGACAACACCGCGCATCCCGCCAGCCGGCGGCTCGCGTTGGCGCGGTCCAAAGAGTTGCACGTGACCGGGTTCGGTCTTGGCCTCGACATGGTGGGCCAGGGCAACAACGGACATTTCGCTCCATTCGCCTGGGCCGCCTGAACCCGTTCGTGTCCAGCGCCGGCACTTCGCCGGTTGATCCGCGCGCCGCCGCGCTGAACCGGCGCGACCGAGCCATCATCCTGCTCGCGCTGCTCGGCGTGACCGTGATTGCCTGGCTGTATCTGGTGTCGATGAGGCGCGACATGGACGACATGACGGACATGGCCATGGTGTGGACGCCCACAACGTTCGCGCTGACCTTCACGATGTGGTGGATCATGATGCTGGGCATGATGGTGCCGAGCGCCGCGCCGATGATCGTCACCTTCGCGACGATCAACCGGAGCAAGCGAGCGCGCGGTCAGAATTTCGTGCCAGCCTCGGTCTTCGCTCTCGGTTACCTGGTCGCCTGGGGTGGCTTCTCTCTCGGGGCAACCGCGGCGCAGTGGGCGCTGGATCGCGTTGCTCTGCTTTCGCCGATGCTTTCGACCACCAGCCCGATACTGGACGGATCGTTGTTCTTATTGGCGGGCCTGTACCAGTTCACGTCCCTGAAGCAGACCTGCCTGCGCCACTGCCGCTCGCCGTTCGCCTTCGTGCTCAACCATTGGCGAGACGGTCGGGCCGGCGCGCTGCGGATGGGACTGGAGCACGGCGCCTGGTGTCTCGGCTGCTGCTGGGTGCTGATGGCGGTGCTGTTCGTCGTCGGCGTTATGAATCTACTTTGGGTGGCGGGCCTGGCGGTATTCGTGTTCGCCGAAAAGCTGCTGCCCGGCGGCGTATGGATCGGCCGGGTGGGAGGCGGCGCGATGCTGGGCCTTGGCGTGTATCTGCTGACACGGGGCTGAGGCTTTCAGCGCTCCATGGATTGGCCCTAAACTACGGGCCGGAGGGGACACCCATGAAGTTCAGTTTCTCAGGCGAGCAGGAAGAGTTCAGATCCAATCTACGACGCCTCCTGGCAGATGTTTCCCCACCGAAGGAAGTGCGGCGACTGATGGAAACCGATGCCGGGTGGGAGCGTGACGGCTGGCGGAAGCTCAACGAGACGCTTGGCCTGACCGCGCTCCGTATCCCGGAAGCGTACGGCGGTCACGGATTCGGGTTCGGCGAGTTGGGTATCGTGCTGGAGGAAATGGGCCGGGCGCTGCTGTGTGCTCCGTATTTCGCCACCGCCGTGCTGGCCACCGGCGCGATCATCAACGCCGGCACCGAGGCGCAAAAGCAGGCCCTGCTGCCGGACATCGCATTGGGCGAAACGATCGCCACCCTGGCTTGCGCCGAGGATGACGGACTCTGGGAGGCCGCCGCCACGACCTTGATGGCCACACCGTCGGGTTCTGGGTATCGGCTCGACGGCCACAAGAGTTTCGTATTGGACGGCCACACCGCCGATACCATCGTGGTCCTGGCGCGTGCGCCCGGATCGTCCGGGGAAACCGGACTGTCGTTCTTCACGGTGCGAGGCGACGCCTCCCGCCTGGAGCGCCGGTTGCTGAAAACGATGGACCCGACCCGCAAACTGGCGCGTCTGGCATTCAGTGGCGTCGAGGCGGCGTTGCTCGGCGAAGAGGGCGCGGCGGCCGCGCCGTTCGGCCGGACGATCATTGAGGCCGCGGTCTGTCTTGCCAACGAAATGGTCGGCGGTGCGGAACGATTGCGCGAGGATGCGCTGGCGTATGCGAAGATGCGCATGCAATTTGGCCGGCAGATCGCCTCCTTCCAATCGATGAAGCACACGGCGGCGGATATGTTGCTGGATGTGGAACTGGCGAAATCGGCGGCGTACTACGCGGCGGCGGCTCTGGATGACGGCGACGCGGACGTGGCGGCGACCGCTTCGCTGGCCAAGGCCTGCGCGAGTGACACATATATGCAGACCGCCATCCACGCGATCCAGATCCACGGCGGGATTGGTTTCACCTGGGACAACGACACGCATCTCTGGTTCAAACGGGCCAAAAGTTCGGAGGTGCTGTTCGGCGACGCCAGTTACCACCGTGAACAAATGATGCGGCATTGGGCGGCGTGAGGGGGACACTGACATGAGCGAAGTCAACGAAGCCACGGTCCGCGCCGAAGTTCGTGCCTGGCTCGAAGCGAACTGGGACCCCGAACTGGGCCTGATCGAGTGGCGCAACAGGCTCGCCGAGTCCGGTTGGGGCGCGCCACATTGGCCGTCAGCGTGGCACGGCCGTGACTTGCCCGCCGGTCTCGTGCCGGTGGTCGAGGAGGAATTCAAACGTATCGGCGCTGTCGGCGTCGCCAAAGCCGGCATCCGCGTGCTGGCCGCCGCGACGATCCTGACCCACGGCACCGACATGCAGAAAGAGAAATTCCTCCGTCGCAGCCTGACCGGTGAGGATACCTGGTGTCAGTTGTTCAGCGAGCCCGGCAGTGGCTCCGACGTGGCCGGCGCGGTGACGCGCGCGGATTTGCGAGGCAATCACTGGGTGATCAATGGCCAGAAGGTCTGGACCACCAGCGCGCATAAAGCTGATTGGGGTCTGTTGCTGGCTCGCACCGATTGGGACAAACCCAAGCATGCGGGCCTGTCCTATTTCATCCTGGACATGAAACAGCCGGGCGTGACGGTGCATCCGCTGAAGCAGATGAACGGCCACGCGTCATTCAATCAGGTGTTTATCACCGACGCCGTGGTGCCGCCCGAAATGCTGGTCGGCGAGGTCGGCCAAGGCTGGGCCGTGACCACGACCACCCTCATGCACGAACGCCGCGGTGCCGACGGCCTTCGCACATGGGCTCAGGCCTCGGATCGGCCGGGACGGTGTTATGAGGAAGAACGGGCTGAGATCAAAACGACGATGGAGCCCTACAAGTGGTATCCGCAACGCGCCGGCCGTGTCGATCTGATCGTGCAACGGGCGAAGCAGACGGGCCGCTTCGAAGATCCGGTGGTGCGTCAGGAAATCGCCAAGGTGCTGATCATGTCGAAAGCCGCCGAATGGACCGCGCGGCGGGCGCGCGCGGCTCAGGAGCAAGGCCGGCCGCAGGGACCCGAAGGCTCGCTCGGCAAGTTGGCCTCAAGCTATATCGCTCGCGCCGCGGCCCGTGTGCATACGCAGGTGACCGGAGCGAACGCGCTGCTGACCGGTGAGGACAGCCCGATGGGCGGCGTGATCGCCGAGATTCTCGTTTCGGTTCCCGCGACCTCGATCGCTGGCGGCACCGACGAGATTCAGCACAACATCATCGCCGAGCGCGTGCTGAGCATGCCGAAGGAACCGAGCGTCGACACCGGCAAACCGTTCCGTGATGTCCCGCGCAATACGGTTAGGTGACCCGCGGTTATCCGTTCGCGGGTTGCAACAGTTCCACGCCGAATTGCCGCGCGGCGTTGCCGCCCATCATGCGCGCGATGATCTCCTCCGGCACGTCCGCCTGTGCCAGCAACGCGATCGCGTCATGGGCGGAGGTCGTGTCGTGCTGCGGATAGCGCGAACCCCACACGACTTTCTCCGCGAAGTCGTGCGGTAGCTTGCGGATCAACCGCTCCTCGGCGTCGAAGCCGAGCATGACGTTGCCCGCTTCCCACATTGCCTCCGTGTCGGTGCGGACCGGATATTTGTGCAGCAGCGGAATGACGCGGGCGGAGGCTTCCATTTTCTCCAGCACCTCCTCCATCCACGACGCTTTGCCATGAGCGACGACCACCTTCATGTCGGGAAACCGCTGCATGACGGTGAACCCGATCAGCGTCGAGGCGACGAACATGTGATTGTCCAGCCAACCGGAGAGAATCGGCGCCATCGGATGTCCAAGCTGCGGGAAGGCCGTAAAGAACGACGTACTGGCCGCGCCGGCGCCGCCGCCCGAGAACGGACCGCCGCCTCCGGCCGGCAACGGCGTTTGGCCAAGCCGGTTCTTGATCTTCTCGACGAACGGCCCATGCGAAGTCCATTCGGGGTTCCACAGTCCGGGCGTGGGGTGAACCGCCGCCGCCAGACCGAAACGCTGCAGTTCCGCCCACAACGGATCGAAATATGGGCTGGTAAAGTAGTGCCCTTGAAGGAACATCGGACGGATGAACGCGCCACGGAAACAGGGGTTCGTCGCCACGCGACGTAATTCCGTCAGCGTAAGGTCCATGTCCTGCAGCGGCAGCATCGCCGCCGCGTAGAGACGATGCGGCGCGGCCGCGCAGAAATCCGCGATCCAATCGTTATAGGCACGGGCGAGCGCATGTGCGGTGTCAGGATCGGTGACGAGATGAAAACCCTCGGCGAACCACGTCGGATAGAGGAATGTCTGGTCGATACCCATGCTGTCCATGTCGGCCAGTCGCGCGCGCGGACTCCAGGCACCCTCGTTCATCGGATGACGCACGCTCGCATCCAGTTCACCGACCGAATCCCAGGTCATGCCCGGCCGCCAGATGGCGTGGCGCGGCAGATTTGGGTTCATTGTGTCGCGAACGACCTCGCCATTGATTTTAAGATACGAGTTCGTTTCGCCGTCGTGCCGCCACAGTGCCTGCTTGCCGAGCCGGCGGAATTCGGGATCGAGGTATTTCTCCCAAAGCTCGGGAGGTTCGACGACATGAGAATCGCTGTCGAACACGGCGATGCGCCTGGTCATGGTTGTCATGGGTCGAGTCCCCTTTACCAGCGGGTGACAGAGGCTTCCGGAGCCAGCGCCGCTTTCACCTCATCTTCGGTCGGCCACCAATTGGGCCGCTCGATCTCGGTGACCCGGTGCTCGATGATCTTCTTTGGCGGGTCGATCCGGTACAGACGCCGCGCGTTCTCGCCGAGGAATTTGACCTGGTTGGCGACCGGAAGGTCGTATTTCTGCATCGTCTCGATGGCGCGCCAGGCGTCGTCGCCATCATGATGATAGACATCCGACGACCACGCGAGAATGTCACCGTAGAATTCCGGGAACCGCGGCGGCGGCGCCTCGTCACCCTCGAAGCCGGTGATGCAGTGCGCGAAGAACGTCTCGCTCGGGAGACGCTTCAGCGGCGGGAGCGTGCGTTCGTTGCGATAGAGCCGGTACGCTTTATCGCACTCGTCAAGCAAAAAACTGAGCCAGGTCGAGGATGCCTCGAACACCGCCGCCTTGAGATTGGGGTGCCGCTCAAAGAACCCCGACATTAGCACGGAAGTGACCCAAAGCGACGCTTCGGACTGGAAGTTCTGCACATTGGTGAGAAACGAGTGCGGGATACCAGACGCGGAAATGGTGCGGCGGATGAGTTCGGCACCGGAATATTGTTCGCTATAGCCCGGCGGCTTCAGCGCGGCGCCGGCCGGAAACGGGTGCATCCCGTAGACCATGCCGGTTTCTTCCAGCGCGTTCCACACCGGCTCGTATTTCGGCTGCAATGGATAATTGCCCATCGCGTCGATCGGACGGACCAGCGCGACGCGGCACCCTTGCGCGGCGACACGATGGACTTCCTGCACGGCGAATTGCGCGTTCTGCATGGGCAGCAGCGCGGCGAAGAACAGCCGGTCGGGATCGGCCTTGGTGTATTCATAGGCCCACTGGTTATAGGCCTTGCAAAACGCCTTGGCGCCAACCGCGTTCAACAGCCAGGGATACGTGTCGATGTCGGTCGGGATGATCATCACCTGATCGATCCCTTGCGTGTCCATGTCGCGCAACCGCGGCTCGGGCTCATAGGATCCGGCGAAGTCGATATAGCCGACCTGATCCTGCGTGAGCGCGGTCGACGCCCTGAGATTGCGCACATTCAGCGCGCGCTGGATGTCGTGCTTTACGCCAGGCCCCGCGTTTGAGATCACGCGCATCGTTCCCGGAATGCCGCCGCGCCGTGGTGAACCGATGCCGACGCCGGCCCGGCCGTTGACGATGAGTTGCTGAGTTTCCCCGTCCCACCAAATGGTCGAGCGCAACGCTTCCATCTCTTCACGCGTCAAATATTCCGATGCGCGTTCCCAGATCAGTGGCGGCTCGGTGACATGGGCGTCACAGTCGAAAGTGGCGAACGTCTTGGTCATGGGCGCGAAACGCTGAACCGGCATGGTACATCCTCCATCGATTGTTTGTGTTGGCTTCAGGCGGCTGGGTCGTCCTCCAGCCAGCCGGGCGGCTCGGTCACGACGTCGTTGCGGGCAAATATCGTATCGATCGCGGTCATATCCTCCGGTGAGATCGTGAAGCCGAGCGCACCGAGATTTTCCTCCACCTCAGCGGGACGACGGAAGCCGACAAGACCGGTGTGGATCGCGGGCTGGCTGAGCGTCCAGCGCAGCGCGAACTGCGGGAATGTCTTGCCGTATTTGGCGGCGAGCGTCTTGAGTTCGTCGACCGCGCGCAGGTTTCGCGCGAAATGATCTGGGCCAAACATGGTTCGGAACAGATTGAGCCCGCCCAGAGCGCCGCGCTTTGAGCGCCAGTCAGCCTCGTCGAATTGCATGTCCGCATGGAACGTTCCGGACAGCATACCATACGCGAGCGAGCCATAAGCCATCACGCCAACGCCATTCGCGGTGCACCACGGGAAGATCTCTCGCCGCATCCGGCGGTCGAACATGTTCCACCCGTACTGCACGACATCGATTCGCCGCAGCTTCATGCAGGCTTCAAGTTGCACAGGCCGAAAATTGGATACACCGATATAGCGCGCCTTGCCCTGCCGGACGATGTCGTCGAGGGCATGCATCGTCTCCTCGAACGGCGTGTTCAGATCGGGCCAGTGCACGAGATAGACATCGACATGATCGGTGTTGAGATTGCGCAGACTTTGCTCGATCGAAGCCATGATCCGCTCGCGGCTGCTGTCGCGGCGATTGGGCGCTTCGGGATAGCCGACGCCGACTTTGGTGACCAGGCGCACATCGCGCCGGCGCGCACCCAGAGCACGGGCCAGCGCCTGCTCGGAAATCCCCATCCCGTACGCCTCAGCGGTATCGAAACAGTCGATGCCCACGTCGAGTGCGCGGTGCACGGCCCGGTCGAACTGCGCCGCGTCGATCGGGCCATAAGTACCGCTGATTTCCCAGCAGCCGAAGCCAATGGCGGAGACTTTTATATCGGTGCGGCCGAATTGTCGGTATTCCATGGCGTATCCTCATTTCCTGGCGATTGTCGGCGACGGCCAGCAGTTTCTTCTTGGTCGCGACCGTGACACAGGATTGAGGCCATCGCAAACCGGCCTATTTCGGGAACCGTCCCATCATCACCGAAATATCGCGGGCCATCTCCAATGCCTGCTCAAGGTCCAGCGACGCCGCCCTGTGGAAGGTTCGTTTCGTTTGCCACAGGAACTCCTGGTCCCATCCGGCGAGCTTCTCGCCTATCGCCATCGCTTCGGCGATAACCCTGTCGTCAGGCACGACACGGTTGACCAGACCAAGTTCATACGCGCGCGCCGGCAGCATATTTTCGCACAACGTCAGCAATTCGAACGCGACTTTCCGCCCCATCAAATGGACCGCGTGCGCGGTAACGGTTGATGCCGTCAGGCCAGCTTTCAACTCCGGATAGCCAAAGCGCGCACTTTCCGCCGCGACGACGAGATCGCTGCCGAAAGCAAGTCCGCAACCGGCGCCCAGAGCATAACCGTGCACGGCGGCGATGATCGGCTTGTCCACCCTGGCCAGCAGTTTGGTCAGGGCGATGTTGGCATCTCCATGCCTTATAAGATTCTGACGGTTCTCAGCGGTTAACGGCCGCGAAACGGACGTATCGGCGCCGGCACAGAACGCACGCCCAGAGCCCGCCAGGATGACAACCGACACCGCGTTGTCATCCTGGACTTCGAGTAGCGCATCCGTCAGAGCATGAACAAGATCGGCGTTCAGCGCATTCAATTTCGCCGGGCGGTTCATCGTCAGCAGACGCACCGCGCCTCGCGTCTCCACCAGCAACACATCGTCCATGGTACGCTTGCCTTTTGAAACTGGATTGGTGTTAGTTACCAACGATAAAACGTTTTGCCTGGGCATCGTAATCCGGATAGCCCAGGATGGCTCGCAATTCCGCGGGCGGGAGGGCGCTGGACGATTCTGCCTTGCCGGCGACCAAAGCCGCCAGCCCAGATTTAATTCCGGCGACGGCCGGAGAGAGCATGCCTGTCGGATAGGTGCCGATCTTGAAGCCCAAAGCGGCCGCCTGCTCCCGTGACGGTGTCGCTCGCGGTGCGCCGGGGGAAAGCACGGCGAACGACGGACGCCCGGAGGCGGCGGCGACCGCCCGTCTGATCTCCTCATCATCCGCCGGCGAGTCGAGGAACAGGATGTCGGCGCCTTCACGCACGTACATCTCGATCCGCTTCACGGCTTCATCAATACCCTGCGTTGGCCGGCAATCGGTGCGTGCCAGGATCAGGATGCCGGAATCCTTCGCCGCCTCGACCGCGGCGCGAATCTTCATGCGCGCTTCCTCGTGCGGGAGGCACGGCTTGCCGGCGGCGGTCAGGGCGCGCGGCGTGATCTTGTCCTCGATCAAAATGGCGGCCGCGCCTGCCCGTCCATACGCGCGAACGGTACGCTGCACGTTCATGGCGTTGCCGTAACCATGATCGCCATCGGCCAGGACCAGTGTATCTGGCGCCGCGCCGTGCACCATGTTGAAGGAGTCAAACATCTCCCCAAAGGAGATAAGATCGAGATCGGGGCCGCCCAGACGGCTCGCCGCCACACAGGAGCCGGAGAGGAAGGCGGTCTTGAAGCCAGCGGCGGCGGAGAGTTTGGCGCTCAGCCCGTCCCACACGGCCGGCATGACGACAAAGCCTGGTTCGGCCAACAGGGCGCGCAAGCGATCGGGGGGTGTCATGTCGTTTCCTTCGGGACAGCTGTTCTCCGCGCAGGATATGCGGATTCCTTGTTCCCTCCAAACGTCAGCGCGAGCGGGGTCACGGCCGATCCGCCACCCGACGCAGGTAACCCAACTTGAAGCGCGGATACCGCGTCACGCACAAGGTGACCCTCGAACAGCTCATCCAGACACAGGAACCAGGCCGTCAGCTTGCCGGAAGCCCGAGGTTCGGAGACTACGAGATAACCCGGCCCCGTGAGCGTTACCCGGAGGCGTGCGGACTCAGGATCATTGTAGAATGATAATTCAGGATGCCGCCATTCCCGCTTACCAGCACGAAGTCGTTGCGCGGCACCTGCCGTTCGCCACCCTGGCCGCGCGCCTGTACCACCGCCTCCGATAATGGCGTAAAGGCCCACATGTAATAGCCCGACAACTGGCCGCCGCCGGTGTTCGTCGGCAATGCACCGCCCGGACCAAGTTTGCCGTCGGCGACAAAAGGCCCACCCTCGCCCTTGGGGCAGAAACCGTAATCCTCCAGCGTGACGAGCACGGTATAGGTGTAACAATCGTAAAGCTGACAGGTGCCGATATCGTCGCGGGTGATGCCGGCCATGCGGAACGCCATCTCCCCGGATCGTTTCGCGCCGGTCTCCACCGCCGGGTGCCGGGCAGTGCTCAGATTGTCGCCAGGCGCGCATTGCGCATAACCGAGGACGTTGACCGAAGGTTGCTTCAGGTCGCGCGCCCGTTCGGTCGATGTCACGATCAGCGCGACGGCGCCGTTCGAAACGAGGCAACAATCAAACAGCCGCAGCGGCTCAGCGATCCAGCGGGAATTATGATGATCCTCCATCGTCATCGGCGCTTTCATTTGCGCCCAGGGACTCATCTGGGCCCATTTACGCTGGCCAACGGCGATGATCCCGAAATGATCTTCTGTCGTGCCGTAAAGATGCATGTGCCGTCGCGCCGCCATGGCATAGGCGGGGTTGGCGCCGAAATCACCGTACGCCGCCCTCAGGCCGGCCATGCCGCCAAGCGGAAAACGATGCGGACCCGCATAAGACTGGCCCGCGCCGCGAGAGGGTGTCAGCGGTGCGTCGGCGTAGACCAGCACCACGGTTTTCACCAGGCCCTCGCGGATCGCCATGCAGGCATATTGCATCATGCTGCCGGCGGTGGAGCCATAGGCGCTCATGACATTCACGAGCGTCAGATTCTCGAATCCAAGCACCATCTGCGACCGGACGTCCATGTCGCCCGGAATGTTCGCATTGATCAACAATCCATCAATGTCAGCCTTCGTCAGACCGGCATCGTCCAGCGCGAGAGCGATCGCCTCGGCGGCGAAATCGACCGCGCGACGGCCGTAGATCTTGCCCATCGGGGTGACGCCAAGGCCGACAATCGCGCCTTTTGGCTGGTTTGCCATGATTTCTCTCCCACTCAGCCGGCGACGGGACGGAATTTCGGGATGCGAACGTCCTCGCCAGCGACTTCAAACACCGCTTCGAGCTTCATGCCGACGCGGAGTGCCTTATTGTCGATTCCCACGACATTCGACACCATTCGAACCCCTTCCTCCAGGTCCACCTGGGCCACATTATATGGCACGGAGGACGCGAAGCCCGGGTTCATGACCTGATGCATGATCGTAAAGGTATAAAGGGTGCCGCGTCCGCTGGATTGGCGCCATTCCAGTTTGGCGGCGAAGCAATGCGGGCAGCGCTCGCGCACCGGAAAACTCCACGTGCCGCAAGCGGTGCAATGTTGCAACATGAGTTTGCCTTCGCGCGTACCCGCGAAAAACGGGGCGCTGATTTCGTCAGGAACGGGCACTGGTTTGGTCGCGGGCTGTGACATAAAGTTTCTCCCTGTCCAGGAAGCTAGCGACGGATCGGAACCCTGACAACATCGGCCGCTCAGCGTCTTGCCGTCCACACCAGCGAGTGGTCAGATCGGTCGGGTGTTCACGACAACGGGGGGTATCGCCATGCGACAACAGATCGAACAATTCGCGCCAGAGCTCGACGCGATCATCTCCGTATCAGAACCGATAAAGACCCTCGCGGAGGGTTTCGGCGGCCCCAAGGGACCGGCGGAAGGCCCGGTCTGGTGGCACGAAGGCGGTTACCTGCTGTTCAGCGACATCCATAACGACCGCCGCATGAAATACCAGCCAGGCGCCGGCGTTTCGGTGGATCAGGAGCGAACCAATCATGCGAATGGCCTCACCCGTGATCCCAAGGGCCGGCTGATCGCGTGCGAAAACGCGGCGCGGCGAATCACGCGGCGGGAACTCGATGGTGCCGTCACCGTCATCATGAACAGCTTCCAGGGACTGCGGCTCTACCGGCCGAACGATGTCGTGGTCAGATCCGATGGCTGCGTCTATTTCACCGATCCCTGGACCGGCAACGCCGCACCGCAGGAGTGGGACAGGACATTCGCTGGCGTCTTCCGGGTGACGCCTGATCTCGGCACCAGGACCCTGTTGACCGATGATTTCGTCATGCCGAACGGGCTCGCCTTCTCGCCTGACGAAACGGTGCTCTATATCAACGATTCCCGCCGCGGACATATCAGGGCCTTCGACATCGCGCCGAGTGGAACGCTGGCCAAACATACGGATCGGATTTTCGCGGATTTGCGAGGCGAGGAACCGGGCGCACCTGACGGCATGAAAGTCGACACCGCCGGCAACGTTTATTGCGGTGGCTCCGGAGGCATTTGGATCATGGATCCAACCGGCAAGAAGCTTGGCCGGATCGTGCACGGCGCGAACGCGACGACCAACATGGCGTTTGGCGGCGACGACTGGAAGACGCTATATTTCACGACCCATCACACCTTGGTCTCGGTCAACGTGAAGGTCCCCGGCGTGCCGGTGCCGGCACCGAAAAAATAGCAATCACATCGCCAGGATGCGCGAGAACGCCGTGTTGAAGTAACCGGCCGCTTCATAGAACATCCAGTGGCCGGCGTCGGGAACGATCTCGACCATGACATCGGGGCGTGCTTCGCGCAGCAAGCCGATGCGAGCGTCCAGCATCGCGCGGTCGGGCATCTCGTGCTCGCCCCACATCCCGTGGACGTGACCATGCACGCGCGGCAAGACCTCATGCAGAATGCGGGACATCCACATGAAGCCGCTGTTGAGTCGCGCCCGTTTCGAGTTTTGCTCCTGAACCTCCAGCGCCAGTGCATCGACGCCGCCGGGGTTGGCGAGCATCATGCGCAACAGGTTCTCGCGGTGCGCGGCCAGCCGTTCGTCGCCGGTCTTTTCGCGCACGCGCACCAGTTCGACCGAGCGATTGGGCGGCCCGAGCCCACCGGTGCCGATCAGGGTCAGCGACCGGACGCGCGGCCCCCAATTCGCGGCGGTCACGCCGGCGATGACGCCGCCAAACGAAAATCCCGCGATATCCAGTGGCTCGTTCGATCCTACGACCTGGTCCAGACCAGCGGTGACGATGGCGCCGATCGAGGATGCGTCGATCGGGTCGGGAGCGCGGGCGGAATCGCCCAGGCCGGGCAGATCCGGTGCGAGGATGGTGTGGTCTTGGCTCAGATGGTCCAGATTGCGAACCCAATGCCGCCACGATCCCGCGCCGCCATGCAGCAACAGCACGACCGGGCCGGAACCCCAGACGCGCCAGACCATCGGTCCGTCGCCGCAGGGCGTTTCCTGACGCCGCGCGGCATTTTCGAAACGATCGAGCAGAGCCTGAGCCGTCGCGGCGTCGGACGAACCGCTCATGCCGGCACCAGGCGACGTGACGTGAATTGAAGCATCAGCATATGATCGTTTTCCGAGCGATTCCATCCAGGACACCGTACGCAGGGCTTGCGCGGACACATGAGCGGCGGGAGACTGGTCCCGTGCGGACCCGAGGCTTTGATCTGGATCAATGCCATGACGCTGCGCCGCGGTAAAGGCTGAACAAGATTAACAGGATGAACGCCAGCGCCATCGCCTTTCGAACGACGACGTCCCCTGCGTCACACGGGAGGCGGGACGCTGTCGGACCGGCCTCGAGGACACCGCATCGCTTTTCTCACGAACAACACCTCAATGAATGGTGATCAGGCATGCGGGTCAACTATATCACCGATGAGGTGAAGTCCGTGATCGGCACCCATAACGGGCCGATTCTGGCGTACCATCCCGTGGAAGCGAGCGAGGTGCGCCGCTTCTTTCAGGCGATCATGGATCCCGCGCCACGCTATTGGGATGAGGGATGGGCGGCGGGCAGTCGCTATGGCGGCCTCGTCGCGCCGCCGGCTTATCCGCCACACCATTTCCGCCGTCCGCCAACGGATCCCGACCCGCTGGACCGTATGCGGCAGGATCCGGACTTCGACGGCCTTGTCCGCACTTACCGTGGGTTGCCGCCGGTCAATCTGCCGCTGAAACGCATGCTGAACGGCGGCTACGAATACGAGTTCTTCCGTTACGCCAGGGTGGGTGAACGGATCTACCGCAGCAGTACCTATCTCGACATTTATCAGCGCGACGGGAAAAACGGAGCGATGGTGTTCATCATCGCCGCCGACATGTACACGACAGATAACGAAGTCCCGTTGATCACCGCCACCACCACATCGATCATGCGCTGAGGGAGTCCGAAATGAGCGATATTTGCTTCGAGGACGTCAGCGTTGGACAGGACATCCCAACCGTCGTGAAAGGGCCCATGAGCGTGACGCACGTCATGCGCTGGTCCTCGGCGATGGAGAACTGGCATCGTATTCATTACGACTGGAAGTTCGCCACCGAACATGACAAGCTGCCGGACGTCGTGGTCAACGGCTCCTGGAAACAGCACGTATTGATCCAGTTGCTGACGGACTGGGCGGGCGAACGCGGGTGGCTGTGGAAGACGCGCTTCCAGTTCCGCGGTATGAACCATCCCGGCGACACGATCACGGCCTGGGGCCGTGTCACCGCCACCGAACGTCGCGGCGATTTTGGCGTGGTCCAGCTGGAGATCGGCCTGCGTAACCACAAGGGCGTCGAAGGCACCCCTGGAAACGCGACGGTGGTGCTGCCGTGCCGCGGCGGACCAGCGGTGCCTTATCCCTTCGATCCGGCCTGCCTTGGGCCGGCGAGTTCCTGACGGATGAAACAACTGACTGCTACAGGAGGATACTGACAATGGCACTTACCAGAGCTCTCGGCCAGTTCGTCGCGGATCTTTCGCCGAACCGCGTCCCGGAAGAAGCGATCCGCATCGCCCGCATGGGCTTCATCGACTGCATAGGCACGATGATCGTCGGCCGCGATGAGGACTGCACGCAAATCCTGAAAGGCGTGCTGGCGCCAGCAAAAGGTCCAGCGACACTTTATTTCGGAGCCGAACAAAGTACTGGGCCGGAGGCCGGATGGATCAATGGGACGGCGGCACACGCGATGGATTACGATGACGTGGCGCTCCGCGGCCATCCGTCCACCGTGCTGGTCCCCGCCATCCTGGCGGAGGCCGAAGTGCTCGGCCGCACTGGCCAGGACATGCTCGTCGCCTACGTCGCCGGCTACGAAACATGGGCCGAACTGGTCCGCCGCGACGTGCCGCTGTACCACCAGAAAGGCTTCCATCCGACCGGCATCTTCGGCGCGGTCGGCGCGGCGGCGGCCTGCGCCAAACTCCGCCGACTGGACGCCGAGCGCACCGCGATCGCGATCGCTCTGGGCGCATCGCAGGCATCGGGCATCATGTCCAATTTCGGCACGATGACGAAACCGTTCCACGCCGGCAAGTCGGCGCACTCCGGCATCATGGCGGCGCGGCTGGCGGAGGCCGGCTTCACCGCGAACACCGACGCGTTGGAGCACCCGCAAGGATTCCTGTCGGCCGTCTCGCCACAAAATAATCCCGATCGCGCCGGCGACGGTAAGCTCGGCGAGGACTGGGCTATCATCAAGCACGGGCTGAGCATCAAGAAATACCCCGCCTGCTACGGCACGCACCGGGCGATCGACGCGATGCTGGATCTCGTGGGCGCGCATCCGGTGAAGCCAGATGAGGTGAAAAAGGTCTCGGTGCATTTCAGTTCGCTGACCAACAACGTGCTGCGCAACCGGCAGCCCGACACGGGCCTCGCCGCGAAGTTCAGCATGGAGTTCGCGATGGCGAGCGGACTGATCGCGCATCGAGTGAGCCTGGCCGAGCTGACCGATCCGTTCGTGCAGCGTAATGACGTGCAGGACCTGATGCGGAAGGTCGAACGCGACCTGACGGATGAGACCGACGATGCCAACCCCGGCTCGTCGCCGTGGGAGCAGGTGACGATCGAGCTCGCATCAGGCCAGGTGCTGCGAAGCGAAAAGGTAACACGGGCGCGCGGCCATGCCGAGCGGCCGCTGACGGACAATCAGTTGCATGAGAAATTCGCGGATTGCCTCAGCAGCAGTGGATCGCCAATTCCGGCGGATGTGCTGTTCGGGCGATTGCAGTCGATGCAATCACTGACGGCGCGAGAATTGACCGCCGTTCGTTGAAAAGCCGGTGGCCCCGGCGGATGACGCCGGGGCCACGCTGCTTCCCCCGGCGAGGCGACTGGTCTAATCAACGAGAGTTCAGGCCGCTCACGGAGAGGAAATCAGCATGGCGCATGCGGGAGAGCATGAAACAAAGCTACTGGACTGGGACACATTGGAGGTCGGCCAGAAGCTGCCTTCATTTTCCTATGTGCTGACACAACAGATGATGGACGAGTTTCGCCAGGGCGTCATGGACCCGGAGGCCGCGTTCCCCACCATCTCACACAAGGTGGATGTCAACGCCTATCACATGGCATATCACGACGACGGGTCGGTGAACGCGCGTTGCACGTTCCATTGCTACAACCCACCGATCGCTGGCAAACGCATCACCGTACAGGC
>CALFNB010000647.1 GCA_937902425.1 uncultured Acetobacteraceae bacterium
CAGGAAGAAGAAGTTGTAGCAGAGCATGCCGAGCACCGACGCCACGGTGGCGGGCTTGCTGCCCGAGCCGGTCGCCACGAAAAGGACGACAAGGAGATACGCCAGAGCGACGGTCGTGGTACTGAGCGTGGCGTGAAACGGCGCGCAGATCGCGGTCACGCCAGCCACGCCCACAATCGCCGCCCAGTACCCGGCGCCACGTCGCCGCGAAATGTTGACCGGCATCATTGGCGCCCTCCGTCAGGGGCTTCCCGCACGTCGCCCACCGCCATCAGTCAGTCCTCGACCCGCTGGATCCGCCAGATGTCCCGTGCGTACTCGGCGACCGTGCGATCGCAGGAGAACCGGCCGATCCTGGCGACGTTCAGAATCGCCTTCGTCGCCCACGCGGCAGGCTGACCAAAGGCTTCCGATACAAGCTGCTGCTGATCGATGTATGCCGGGAGATCGGCCACATGGTAATAATGGTCGCCGCGATCGAGGATGGACTCGTTGATCCAACGAAATAGCCCCGGCTCGTCGGGGCAGAACCGGTCGGAAGCGAATGCATCGAAGACCCGCTTCACCCGATTGTCCCGTGCATACAGGTCTCGAGGGCGATAACCCCCGTTGGTAGCCAATGTCTGGATGCCGTCTCGGGTGAGCCCAAAGATGAAGATATTCTCCGCTCCCACTTCGGCGAGCAGTTCGATGTTCGCGCCATCGAGCGTGCCAATCGTCAGCGCGCCGTTCATGGCCAGCTTCATGTTGCCGGTGCCCGAAGCCTCGGTGCCGGCGGTCGAGATCTGCTCGCTCAGATCCGCGGCCGGAATGATCTGTTCCGCCAGCGATACGCGATAGTCGGGAACGAACACGACCTTGATCTGCCCGTCGACGCGCGGATCGTTGTTGATGACCGAACCGACGCCGCAAATCGCCTTGATGACCTGCCGCGCAGCCCAGTACCCTGGCGCCGCCTTCCCCGCGAACACGAAAGTTCTGGGCGCGGTCGGCGCGATGCCGTCTTCGATCAGGCTCAGATACGCGTGCACGATATGCATGAGATTCAGCAGTTGCCGCTTGTATTCGTGAATCCGCTTGACGTGAACGTCGAACAACGAATCCGGGTTGACGATCTCTCCGGTCGTCTCCTCGATCACCCGCGCCAGCCGCGCCTTATTGGCGCGCTTGATGGCCATGAATTCGTCGCGGAATGCGCCATCGCTCGCCCATGGCTCCAGCGCGCGGAGCCTGGTGAGGTCGGTGATCCAGCCATCGCCGATCGTTCGGCTGATCAGCCGCGCCAGCAGCGGATTCGCCTGCAGCAGCCAGCGGCGCGGCGTGACGCCGTTCGTCTTGTTGTTGAAACGTTCCGGCCAGAGCCGGTAAAAGTCCGGGGCCAGCGCGGTCTGCACCAGACTGCTGTGCAGCTCGGAGACGCCGTTCACCGAATGGCTGCCCACGATGGCGAGGTGGGCCATGCGCACCTGCCGCGACGGCCCTTCCTCGATGAGCGACATTCGCCGCGCGCTCTCGCGGTCGCCCGGCCGCACGGTGGCCACGTGCTCGAGGAATCGGCGATTGATTTCGAAAATGATCTGCAGGTGCCGCGGCACGACACGCTCCAGCAGGGCGACCGGCCACTTTTCGAGCGCCTCCGGCAACAGCGTGTGGTTGGTATATGCCATGCTCGCCTGGGTGATCTGCCAGGCCGTGTCCCATGCCAGGTCGCGCTCGTCGATGAGGAAACGCATCAATTCAGCCACGGCGAGGGCGGGATGGGTATCGTTCAGATGAATGGCGACCTTCGTCGGGAAGGCATCGAAGGTCGCGTGGTCCCGTTCGTACTGGCGGATGATGTCGCGCAGGCCGCAGGCGACGAGAAAGTACTCCTGGATCAGCCGCAGCTCCTGCCCCGGCGGGATGGCATCGGACGGGTACAGCACCTTCGAGATCGTTTCCGAAGCGATTTTTTGCTCCACCGCCTTCAGGTAGTCGCCCGCGTTGAAGATTTGCATGTCGAAATCATGTGACGACCGGGCGGAGTACAGCCGCAGCCGGTTCACTGTCCGGCCCCCGTAGCCGACGACGAGGATATCATACGGAATGCCGACCAGCAGCCGCCAGTCCATCCACATCGGGTTGTAATTCCCCGCTCGATCGACGGCATGCTCGATCCGGCCATGCACCGGAACGAAGCAGGCCTCCTCCGGCCGCTCGATCTGCCAGGGCGACCGGACGGCGAGCCAGTTGTCCGGCTTCTCCTTCTGGTCCCCGCGATCGATCTCCTGGCGAAACAGGCCGTATTCATAGTTGATCCCGTAACCGTGGCCTGGCATGCCGAGCGTCGCCAGCGAGTCGAGGAAGCAGGCCGCCAGCCGCCCCAGCCCGCCGTTGCCGAGGGCGGCGTCTGGCTCGATTGCTTCCACCGCTTCCAGCGCGATGCCCATCTCCGCGAGCGCCTCTTGGCAGACATCGTAGAGACCCAGATTGATCAGGTTATTGGCGAGATACCGCCCAGGGAGATACTCGATCGAGAGGTAACTGAGTTGCTTGGCGTCCGCCCGCCGATAGCGTTGCTCGCTCTCGAGCAGGCGGTCGACCATGATGTCACGCACGGTCAGACTGACACATTCGAAGATTTGCCGTGTCGTGAGGGTCTCCAATGGCTGCGCAAGGGAGTATCGAGCGTGCCGCCGGATGGCTTCGCGCAGCCCGGACGCGGCGGGCCCGTGGTCCGACGGGACGACGTCCATGGGGTCTTCCTCTCTGAGAGCAGAACAACCTGATGCGCCGCGCCGCCCGCCGGAGGCTGACCGAGTCGAGCGAACTTCGGAATTCGGTCGGCGCCGGAGAGGACTCTACGCCCGCATATCCGCCCCGACCACACTCAAGCGCCGCGGAACCCAAACGCCGCCCGCGTTTGGGGGGTGTTCAAACCATCCGCTCGGACCTGCCCTTTGGCGGACGCTGGTGCATCCGACCCTTCATGGCGACGTCGAATTCCTGCTCCGCCTCGGTTGCATCACACGTCCACTCCAGGCCGGGCCAAGAGGGGTCCGAGGTTCGGCGCGCTGTCGGTGGCGATGGCGAACCCCGGCGGCTCACTCCACAATGTGCCGCCCCGGGACTCTTCCGTTGGCTGCGTGACGACGGCCGGGTTGTCCGCTTGCGCTCGTCCGCGACGAACCTCGTCGGCGAGCAAGCCATAGGCACAGAGAAATGCCGCCAATTCCACCGCCAGCGCCGCAACCGCCGGATGATTCCGGGTCTCCGGGAGTAACCAACTCTCCTTGAGCCGCGCGGCGGCAGCGCGGATCGCGTCGTCCCAGGCGAGATCCAGGGGTGGCGATTCGAGCAGATGTTTCAGGCAGTCAATGTCCCGTACGGATACCGCTGCCGGCAAATTCGGCACACAGAGTCGTTCACTCGTATGCTGAATGGTGGCGTTGGCGTGAAGTAGGCACATCGATGTATCCTTCCTCTCCGAGTGTCTTGCCCCGAACTCCCGGGATGACAGACCCAATGCGGCGGTTCACGAAATTCCCGAAATACACCAGCCATTACCTCGCACATGCCGACTTCCGTGACGGCGCCCAATCAAATGCGAACGAGCTTAACGGATGAAGTGGGCAAGTTGGCGATTTCTCCAGTTATTCTCACAAATCGGAATTATCGTTGATCCAGGTCATATTAGCGACGCTTTCGGTAGCCGATTTTTTTCGATCAGGTTAATCGGCTGGCCCCCG
>CALFNB010000648.1 GCA_937902425.1 uncultured Acetobacteraceae bacterium
ACCTGGATACCTTCCTAATGGGCTTCGATCGAGCCGTGGACTCCTTCGCGCGCCATGCCGACCCTACAGGGTTCAACCTCATCGAAGGTAATCGCGGCCTGCACGACGGCCTGGACGCGCGCGGCACTCACAGCACCGCGGCCCTGGCGCGCGCGCTTGGTGCGCCGGTCATCCTGGTAGTCAATGCGGCCAAGGTCACCCGCACCGCGGCCGCGTCTGTCTTGGGGTGCCGGATGATGGACCCGGAGTTACGCATCTCTGGCGTCGTCCTCAACCGGATTGCGGGAGAGCGGCACGCGGCGGTGACGCGGGAGGCCATCGAAGAGGTGTGCGGCATACCGGTTCTGGGCGCGCTGCCGAGGACCGATGGGAACCTGCTGCCCGATCGCCACCTGGGCCTCGTCGGTCCCCTGGAGTGCGCCGGCATCGCGGAACTGGAACGGAAAATCGTAGAGTTCGCCGAGGGCCGGCTCGACCTGCAAGCCATCTTGAAGATCGCCGCGGACGTTCCGCAACCCGCCCCACCGGGAACCAGGAGGGCGGACGCCCTCGTCCGCGCGCGACCCCCCGGTCGCGCTCCTGCGCTCGTTGTCAACTCTCACGCAGGACGGGATGCCGGGACCGCAGCCGCGCGCGGCGCCGAGCGCGTGCGGATCGGTTACCTCAACGATACCGCGTTCAGCTTCTATTACCCGGAGAACCTGGAGGCGCTCGAAGCGGCTGGCGCGGAACTGGTCCGCATTTCTTCCCTGTTGCCGAATGCCCTGCCCCGCGGCCTGCGCGCCCTCTACATCGGGGGCGGCTTCCCGGAGACCCACGGAGCCCTGCTCGCCGCCAACACAGAGCTGCTCGGGAGCATTCGGGCGGCTGCCGCGGACGGCATGCCGATATGGGCCGAATGCGGCGGCCTGATGGCGCTCGCGCGTGCCATCCGGTGGCGCGGCCACCGCTGGCCCATGGCCGGCGTCCTGCCATTCGAAGTGGAAGTGCTCGCGCGCCCGCAGGGCCACGGGTACACGACCCTGCGGGTCGACCGCCTTAACCCCTTTTTGCCGGTGGGCGCCGAACTCCGCGGCCACGAGTTCCACTATTCGCGCATCGCGGAAGGCGAACGGCCCGAGACCGCCTGCGCCGTGCTGCGCGGCGCCGGGTGCTACGACGGCCGGGACGGCGTGATGAAAGGCAATGTCTGGGCGGCCTACACGCACCTGCACGCCACGGGAACGCCCGAGTGGGCGCCCGCGCTGGTGCGGGCGGCGCAAAATAGCACTTAAAGCCCGTTGAGCGCCCATACGATTTGCCTAAAGGGTGATTGGCATCCGGACACGTTGCCTCAAACCCCGTTTGGGACCAGTTTCCGAGTGGGGACGGCCCGACCTGAGACCGGCAAGACGCCACTGCCGCGGCTAGCGCGTGATGCGTCAAGTTGACGTGACCGGGACATCACGGGAGTGATCGACCGGGCCGCCGCTTGCCGCTCTCTCCGAGTAGCCGACGATCCGACCACAGCTGAACCCTCTTGAGCCAGGGGCGCCATCCTACGCTATTGGGGACGTTATCATGAGGATATGTACGAGCTTCCTCGAGTCATTCCGGGTGTCGAGGTACTCCTGGCGTTGGAACCCGAAGCACTGGGTGCGAAGCTTCTGTTTCTCGTCCGCCGGAGAAATCCCCCGCTGGACGTCTTCCTTCCGTCACAACTGAACGACGAATTGTGGCCTCAGACAACGCTGCCCAATCAGCAGACGGCTTATCCGCGCGAGCGTCGGGAAGCGGTCGACCTCGCCCTAACCGAAGCGTGGGCGTGGTTGGAGGCTCAGGGACTCATTGTCGGGGCTAACAGAGGTCCGCTCCCTTGGAGACGTCTGAGCCGGCGTGCGCGACGTTTTGAGAGCGAAGCCGAATTCGCGCGTTATGCCGTCGCGCGCATGGTACCGAAAGACGCGCTGCACGCGCGTATCGCTGATAAGGTCTGGCTGGCGTTCATGCGCGGGGAATTCGATGTGGCGGCGTTTCAGGCGATGAAGGCGGTTGAAGTAATTGTGCGCGAGGCAGCCGGGCTCGGGAACAATCTGATTGGCGTGGCCCTCATGCGCGAAGCTTTTGCTCCCGACAGAGGACCGCTCACCGATAATGGCGCGGAGCGTGGCGAGCAAGTCGCACGCATGGAGCTCTTCGCCGGCGCAATCGGCTCCTACAAAAACCCGCATTCCCACCGGGATGTGGATCTGAACGATCCGGCAGAGGCGGTCGAGATTATCCTTCTCGCAAACCATCTTCTGCGTATCGTTGATGCCCGCATCGGCGCCAAAGGGGGCGCGCCGTGACCCGTGGAATGGTTCCCGTCGGTGTTCACGGCCATCGAGGATTACCGGAGAGCCAAAGCGTTGCGACGCCACTGTCCGGATCGCCGACGATCCACTCGGAGCGCCGATTTCTGGTGCAAAGGGGCTCTTATACCGACCGGATAGGCTAGGTCTGGGCCGCGGTCTTGCCTTTCCCGGCGACCAGGGATCTGTATGAAGGGCGATACGCGAAGGTCATGAGGGAGCGCGGTATTGTTAGGGCGCAATGAACAGGTGATCGCGAACGAGTCGATGTGGGGCTTGATCGGCACGCATGAGTAAGGGCGCAGTGCCAAATCTCGGCAGCCGGACACCGCGGGAAACCGAGGGCGCGGTAGGGAGCGGGCGGGTTGCACTCCCGCCGGCGGGCGCGGCTTCATGCTTGCGCGGCCAGCTTCCCCAAGTCTTCCCCAAGCTTTGCTATTCCCTCGTCAGTGGCGCGGTAGAAAAGCGTCCGCTCATGTGAAACGTCAAATGGGAGACGTTTGGCCGGGCCGTCTGACACAACATGATGATGTCGCAACCCGCCGCATGGGCGAAACCGAGTTCGTAGAAAACGTTGGGATTGTTGCCGCTGATGTCGGCTACGACAAGATCGGATGTCAATATCGCTTGGAATATCGCATCCGTTAGGTGCCGCGGCCGGGCGATCTCATCGGCGCGCACGACCAGCCATCCGGCGTCAGCGACGCACCTGGCCACGGTTTCGTGAATTTTCTGAAATGCCGACGAGAACGGCATGGCCAGAAAGCATCTGCGAATCCCTTTCGCTCGATCGAAAATTCGAATTGCGGCGGCGATCTGAAAGATGTCGGCAGCCCCCGCTCGGAGCTGCTTCATTAGCGATTGGTCGCAGGCCCTGCACAGGCCCGTGCCTTCAAACACGCGCAAGGCATCCTCGGCATGACCGCAATAGTCAAACATACAGCCCGAGGTCTCGGTATGACAACGCAGTTCCGTTAGGCGGCTGAGTATGTCTGCCGAAAGCATCATCAGGATATAGCGCTGCAGTCCGGCGTCCGGCTGCAATGAGGTCCACAAATACGTGCTGATCAAGGAAATTGAACCTGGATATTCCTCGGAAAAGTAAAAACAATCCGGTTCAGTGGATTTTTCGCGGTCCCCGAAAGGCAGTGACGTAATGAGGATTAAAGGAGTGGGAAGTCCCATGGGAAGGACGATGTCGCGAACCGCCCTGTCGAGGTCATAGGCACCGTTTGGAAACACGTATTCATCGTGAGG
>CALFNB010000649.1 GCA_937902425.1 uncultured Acetobacteraceae bacterium
CAAGGTCGCCAACCAGATCATCGTCGCGCTGAACATCCAGGCGGTCGCCGAGGCGTTGGTCTTCGCGTCGAAAGCTGGCGCGGATCCGGCGAGGGTGCGGCAGGCGCTGATGGGCGGCTTTGCCTCTTCGCGCATTCTGGAGGTGCATGCCGAGCGGATGCTCAACGGCACGTTCAATCCCGGGTTCCGAATCCGGTTGCATCAAAAGGACCTGAATCTGGCGCTGAGCGCCGCGAAGGATTTGCAACTCAGTTTACCGAACACGGCGATCGCGCAGCAGATGTTCGCGTCCTGCATGGCGCACGGCGGGGGCGACCTGGATCACTCGGCGATGATCCTGGCGCTTGAGGGCATGGCGAAGCACGCGATTCGCGGCACGTAGGCATCGATTCCAGACAGGGGCGCCCCTGGGGCACGGGCATCTGAAGACCCCGTGCCCGTGGCACTGTGTTCGCCAACGCGGGCGATTCGCGCGGAACTCAAATGTAGTTTTGTCATCGGGGAGCCTGAATAACGGGGGCGGACGACAGCGATTCCTTTCGCGAATGAAATTCTTCGATGGAACCAGCGTCGCTGTGATGATGTTTGGTCATGCCGTCTGAAACGAGTCGCACAGGATGAATAGGGGTTGAATTTCCGTAGCAAGAAGCATACCCTGTCTCATGGCGTCGATTATGAGATTCCAGCCAAGAAAGTCTCCCGGTTATCCGACCCCTCGGGCCTGGTCTTTCCGGCCGATCTCATCGTCAAGGCTTCGAACGTTTGGTTGATGGGCCTGGCGCCGCCCCCCGGAGGAGAGCCTCGTTATGTCGATGCGGTTCACGGAGATTGGTCAGCAGTTGCGGGCTTACCGACTCGAGTCAGGCCTGCGGGCCGAGGAAATCGCGGCCCGACTCGGGGTCTCGCGCGCGGCACTGTACCGATACGAGAAGGGCGAGGTGATCAAGCTCGATACGATCAAACGTCTCGCCGAACTTCTGAAGATTTCGCCGTTGTCCCTGCTGGGTATCGGCGTCGAGTACTACAATCGTCCGATTGGATATTTCGAGCGCATTCGCCAGGTGGAAGAAACCGCCGAGCAGATCCTGCAGTTGTTCGGCCCGGTCTGTTATTTGACCACCTCAGACGCGTATGACGCGGTACTGGGCGAGGCGTTCGATGAGGCCGCGGATCAGGCCGGACCGGAGCGCGTGGCGATGCGCAGCACCGCCGAGCAGGCGCTGAATATCCTCGCCGCGCGCAAGCGGATGTACGCGATGCGGCGGCCAGGAATCATCGCGATGTTGTCGATCGGCGAGGTTCGGCGATTGCTGGAACACGGCATTGCCTCCGGCGTCGCGGTTTCCGACCGCGTCAAGCGAATCTGCCGCGATGTGGCGGTCTCCGAAGTGGAAAACATCGCCAGTTTGATGGAAACCGAGCCGATGGGTCTGCAATTCGGCTTGCTCGCCGGGGCTGAGCCGACGTCCGCGTTCAAGATCCTCCGCGCCCGCGACCGCGTCAGCCTGGGTGTGAACCCATTCCGCCCGGATTCGCACCCAAATGCACATACTGGCGTCGCGATGATCACGGGCGCGGACGAAGCGATCGCCGCGCATCAACGCGTGGCCGAGGCCAGTTGGCGGGAAGCCATCAAAGGCCCCGCCGGCGCCGCCCGACTGCGCCAGTTACTCGCCACGGTAGTCAGCCTGGCCTGAGTACAGACCCGACGGCCGACTCCACGCTCACACTGGCCGCTGGTTTGCCGCTGGAAGTTGGCGATTGTCGACGCGATTTCATTACCTCCGGCGTCCGCGTGAAGTATCAAAGCACATGATACATAAACGATACATTTCTTCTCCGTGGCTTTCGACAACCCTGGGTGGAATTCCCGTCATTTCACCAATGGGACCAATTAATTGACGAGTTGTGAACTGGGGAAAAGTTTGGACTTTCGGGAAAGAATGATACTAACGATACACTGAACTGTCATCTGGCTTCGCCAAATATTATCTGGGTGCGGTTTATTCCGGATCAACCGTTTGTGCTTTGTTCATTTCGATCGGCCTTGGCGATATTATACTTTGCTGCCCCTGATTTAATGTGGTAATCTTTCCCGTGTCTTACGGTGCGGCCCGCTTCTTGTTCCGACTCGGGTAGCGCACCGGTGTACCCGGCTGGCCCGGCTTCATGACCGCGGTGAAAATCCGCTCGAATTCCTCGGGGTCCTCGGACGCGCCAACCTCGCGGGCGAACTCAATGAACCGTTCGCGTTGGGGCTTCTCGTTGGGGTCAGGCGGTTTCCGGGCTGGCATGAGGGGTAGAATAGCATGGCTGACGACCCAAAGCATATCCGGGACTTCAAGGCGCTTTGCCGGGGAGATGTAACGCTCGCGGGGCTATCGGACATTGAGGCCGAGTTGTACGGTGGCAGCGATCGGGCAAGAGCCGTCCTATTGGCGTCCTTCGTGGAAAACGCGCTCCAAGCCTTCCTTCAGTTGAAACTGCGGCCCTCATATCCTGTGAAAGAGTATCGCTTACTGTTTGGGGCGATGGCCCCGATCGGAACCTTTTCAGCCAAGATTTTGCTGGGATACGCGTTCAACTGGTTCGGGCCAGATACGTACCACGACCTTAACCTCATAAGGGAACTGCGGAACGGCTTCGCCCATTCCAGAAACTCCTTCCCTTTTGAAACGCCCGAGGTCGCGGAAGTGTGCAAGCGACTGAAGGCACCCGACACGGGAGGCTCCTTCATTCCGAAAAGTTATCTGGAAATGGTCCCCATTGAGGAACTGCCGGCCGCGAGCAATAAGCGGCATCCGAGGACACGGTATCTTTCTGCCTGCCATACGATAGCACAGAGACTCCTAAGCAATAGTGGGATCGTTGTCGGGAACATGCTCGACCTGCCGTGACAGGGAGGCGGCCGCCATTGCGCGGTAGACCGCACAGACAACCCATTCCGGACGATCGCAGGCGTCAAAGAGGCCATACTCTTCCGTGCCAGCCTCGATCATCGCCGGCGTGATCTCGTCAACGATCATGGAGGCTTCGTCCGGTAGGGGTCTGGACATATTTTCTCGCGCTCCTTATGATGGGGGAGCGTTGCCAATGAACAGATAGCAGAATCAAGCGGTTAGGTGTCGAGCCAGGGACCGCGCGAATGTCGAGGCCACTATTTAAGGCTTGGCCTGTGCCACACATGTAGCACGGGAAGGAGGATCGCGCCATGGCGCTCTCTGAAAAAGAACTCGCGGCAGCAACCTTTATCGCGGTTACCGCTTTGGCCAAGCGGCTCACCGGAGCCGACATATGCGTGACTCTGGAAGGACAGGATGGACGCGTTCGCTCCCTTATTGGAAGCGACGGACATGTTACCTGGATCGAACAGGGCGCTGACCTCGCTGCGCACGAAGTTGATCCTGAAGTCCTTGTGGCAGCGCGCCAAAGGCGGCCACGCGTTCTGCAACAAGTGTTTGATACTGTTGAACAACCTGTTTAACGTTACCTCCCAGGTCAAGTGCGGTTGGGTCGATCGCCTCGTGATCAGGCGCAACGACTTCCTGAATCTCGCGAGCCACATCATGCGTGCTATTGGGGTTGGCAAATCGCACCCCGCTCCAGCCAGACCTCTTCAAGATTTCAGCGAGGTCGATGATTACCTTCTTTTTCGCCTCATGGGTTGCTTCAAACTTCTTCACGGCGTTATCGGCAAGCTCGTACCTTTCCCACGCTTCCATGATTTTCGCTCCTGGTTAGATTCGCACCCTCCAGGATAGCGAAAGGGGCGGCGGGAGTCATTCCGCCGCCCCATCCAGATCCAATTCACTCTGCCGATCGTCGACGACGAAGGAACTCCGCCGCCACGCGTGATCCCGCCCCGGCTTAGAAGAGAGGCGCCGCTGACCTCGTGCCACGAGTTCCTTGATAGGTTAGCCGCTTGCCGGCCATGCCCATGATGGCCAGATCAGCGCGGGCGGCGTCGCTGTATCCTCGCGCGGCCCGGTTGGAGTATCGAAAGTCGAATTCACTCAGGTAGCGGCTCAGATGCGCTTCGCTAACATGCTGATAAATGCCGTAGATTCCTCTTTTCAGGATTCAGAAATATCCCTCAACCGTGTTTGTGTAGGCTGTGTCCCGAACGTATTCCTTAGCGCTGTGGTTCACGACCTGATGGTCCGCGAAATTCCAACCCATCTCTGTGTAAATCCGCGACTCGTCCGTCATGAACCGGCTATCACGGTGCACGTGCCGACCGATGATCGGACGCAGGTTCTGGGCGGTTACGTTCGGGACGTGGAAGCTGCGGACCCGACCATTGCGCTCGACCAGGGACATGACGGCCACCTTCGGGGGAATCGGGCCAAACGCCCGGTTTTCAGCCTTCCCACCGATGAAGGTTTCGTCAGCCTCGACCGTCAAACCGGAGCCGCCCATGGGCTCGACAGCCAGGGTCCGCATCGCCTCGCGGAGTCGGTGGCCCAGAAACCAAGCGCTTTTCAGGGTGATTCCCAGAACGCGGTGCAGTTGGTTGGCGCTAAAACCTTTCTTGCTGCTGCACATCAGGTGCATGCCCTGAAGCCAGACATGAAGCGGGATGTGGCTGGACTCCATGACGGACTTGTTGGTGACAGAGAACTTCTTACGGCAGGCGTAGCACTTGCACATACCGATCTTGAAGCCCTTCGCGTTGATGCGCCCGACTCGGATTGTCTCGCCGCAATGCGGGCACGCAGGACCATTCGGCCAAAGCCGCGCCTCGATGAACGCCAGAGCGGCGGCTTCATCGTGCATGTGTTCTGCGGAAAGGGCTGACTTGGCCATGGGGACCTCCTATGAAGGCACCCTACTTCCTGGCGTTGGGGCAGTCAAGTATAATATCGCCTCGGCCTTTGACCGTCCACCTTTGTTCCCTTCGGCGTGAATTTCCTCTAACATCACCACATGACCACCTCTATGCCACCGCACTCGGATTCGGCTTCAATCGGCCCGACCACCGCCCGGCTGGCGGCGTTCGACAGGCTTCGCGCGCTCGCCGCCCGCCCGGACGGACGCCGGATCACACCGTTATTCGCCGCTGATCCGGCCCGCTCCAAGCAATTCAGTGCCGGCCTGGATGATCTCACCCTGGATTTTTCCCGCTCTTCGATCGACGAAGCCGCGCTGGACGCGCTGTTCGCGCTGGCGGAGGCGGCCGATCTCGAAGGATTCCGCCAACGCTTGTTCGCTGGCGAGGCGGTCAATGTCACCGAGCACCGCGCGGCGATGCACATGGCGTTGCGCGCGCCGGCTGATTCGGGTTTGCGCGCGGTTCTTGGGCGCGCTCAGGGTGCACCCGGGGGCGTCGTGGTCGATGACGCCGCGCATCTCGCCGCCGCCGAACGGGAGAAGATGCGGGAATTCGTGACCGCGATCCATGCGGGCCGGATAACCGGTGCGACCGGGCAACGTTTCGGCACGGTGATGACGATCGGTATTGGTGGCTCTGACCTCGGGCCCAGGGTCGCGACCGAGGCTCTGACGATCGGCCGGACGGATGCGCTGATGCGGGCGGTATTCTTGTCGAATGTCGACGGCCACGCGTTCCGGGAAGCGGTGAAGGACCTCGATCCGGCGCGAACGCTGGTATTGGTGGCGTCGAAATCCTTCACCACCCAGGAGACCGCGATGAACGCCGCCGCCGCGCGTGGCTGGATCGCCGGTGCCCTCGGTGAGGCGGCGGTCACATCGCATTTCGCCGCTTTGTCGACCAACCTCAAAGCGGTCGCCGCGTTCGGCATCGCACCGGATCGGGTTTTCGGATTCCGGGACTGGGTAGGCGGCCGCTATTCGCTGTGGTCGCCGGTCGGCCTCGTGATCCCGCTGACGGTCGGCTGGGAACGCTTTCAGGCCCTGCTCGACGGTGCCTGGGCGATGGACGTGCATTTCCGGGATGCGCCGTTGCGCCAGAATCTGCCGGTGCTGCTCGGCCTTACCGGCATCTGGCACGTGAACGCGCTGGGACTTGGGACCCATTGTGTGCTCGCGTATGATGATCGACTGCGCCGCCTGCCCGCGCATTTGCAGCAGGTGGAGATGGAGTCGAATGGCAAGCACGTCACCTTGGGGGGCGCCGCCACGGAATGGGACACCTGCCCGATCCTGTTCGGCGAGCCGGGAACCAACGCGCAGCACAGCTTCATCCAACTCGTGCACCAGGGCACGCGGGTCGTACCAGTCGATTTCATTCTCGCCGCCGAAGCCGATCACGACCGGCCCGAGGCGCATCGCGCGCTCGCCGCCAACGCCTTCGCCCA
>CALFNB010000650.1 GCA_937902425.1 uncultured Acetobacteraceae bacterium
CACCGAGGAGTCCGTCCCCCAGGCGCCGGTCTTCATCCGCTTGCCGCCGGGCAGGTTCATTTTATCGAACAGCACCTCACCCAGTTGCTTGGGGGAGCCGACGTTGAATTCGAAACCAGCCAGACGGTGGCAGTCCTTTTCCATCACCGCCATGCGTTGCTCGAAATCGACCGACATGCGGCGCAGGTCATCGGCGTCGACTTTTATTCCCGCGCGCTCCATGTCCAGCAGCACGGGCACCAGCCGTCGTTCCACCTGTTCATACAAAGCCAGAGCGTGATTTTCCCGCAGCCGCGGCTTCAGACAAAACCACAAACGCAAAGTGACATCAGCATCCTCGGCCGCATATGCCGTCGCGTTATGGATCGGCACCTGAGCGAAACTGATGCGATTGCGGCCAGTTCCGGTCACCTGGTCATACGGGATCGGCGTATGGCCGAGATGCAGCCGGGAAAGCTCGTCCATGCCGTGGCCGTGCGCGCCAGCGTCCTGCGCGAACGAGATCAACATCGTGTCATCGATCGGCGCGATCGGCGGGAACCCGGCGCGGCCAAGGACCATCATGTCGAACTTGGCGTTTTGCAACACCTTCAGAACGGACGGGTCGCTGAACAGCGGACCGAGGATTTCAATCGTGGCGGCCAGCGGCACCTGCTCGGCCAGGATTTCGTGGCGCAACGGCACGTAACACGCGTGGCCCGCGGCGGTCGCCATCGACAGCCCAACCAACCCGGCGCGCATCGCGTCGAGCCCGTCGGTTTCCGTATCCAACGCGAAACAACCAGCGGCGCGGGCGACGTCAGCCCAAATCCGCAAGGCCTCGACGGTGGTAACGGACTCGTAATTACCAAAATCGATGTCGGAAGCGGGAACCGGTGGTGCCTCGGCCGGTTTCGGCGTCTCCACCGCCTGTGGGCTCAGGCCGAGCCGGCTGATCGTGCTGCGGAAGCCTTGCCTGCCCAACCAGGCCGCCAGGTGCGCCGAGTCCGGCTGCTTCACCACCAGCGCATCCAGCGGCAGAGGCATCGGCGCATCGGCCCGCAACGTCACCAGTTCGCGAGAAATCCGCGCCTTATCCGCGTTCTCAATCAGCGCGTCGCGGCGTTTGGACGGCTTCATGGACGGCGCGGCGGCGAGCACCGTTTCAAGATCGCCATATTCGACGATCAGTTGCGCCGCGCCCTTGGGGCCAATGCCCGGGACACCCGGAACGTTGTCGGTCGGGTCGCCGATCAGCGACTGCACCTCGATGACTTTGTCCGGTGGGACACCGAACTTTTCCATGACCTCAGCTGGGCCGATCGGCTTCTGCTTCAGCGGATCCATCATGATCACGCCGGGCCGGATCAGTTGCATCAGATCCTTGTCCGACGACACGATGGTCGTGCGCCACCCCTGCTCCCCGGCCGCCTTGGCATAGGCCGCGATCAGGTCGTCGGCCTCCCAGTCGGTCAGTTCGATGGCGGGGACGCCGAACGCTTCGGTCGCCTCCCGGGTCAGGATGAACTGCGGGACCAGTTCCTCGGGCGCCGGCGGGCGGTGGGCCTTGTAGGCTTCGTACAGCCGGTTGCGGAACGTGTTGCGGCCGGCGTCGAAGATGACCGCGATGTGGGTGCCGGTGTGGTCCTTCAGCAGCCGGGCCAACATGTTGGTGAAGCCGAATACCGCGTTCACCGGCGTGCCATCCGGCCGCGTCATCGGCGGCAGCGCATGAAACGCACGGAAAATGAACCCGGAGCCGTCGATCAGCACCAGGTGCATCGCGGTTTCCGCTGGGGCAACCCCAGGAGTGCTAATGTCCGCCGTGGCCGGCTCCTTCGTTCAGGATGTAGACGCGAGAGCAGTAGGGACACACCACCTCCCGGTCCTCAATTCGGAGGAACACGCGGGGATGGCCCAGGGGACCGCCGTCGCAGGCGACGGTGCGGTCGTCGACGTGAAAGGTCTCCGGCGGAAGGTTTGCCACGGGAAGGTTGGGACCGTCGGGCATTTTGATCCTCGATCTGGTAGGCTGCGTGCCTGGATGATAGCGGTGCCACGGATGCGTTCAACCATGCTCTCATTTCTGCCCCTTGGGCTGGTCCTTGGGATAACGATGGCAATGCTGTCGCTGACCGCCTGCACGACCATAATGGCGCCGCCGGGCCCGCGCGTGGAGGCGCCCGCGGAAACGCCGGATGCGTTCGTGATGCCGGATGGCGTCCGTCTGCCCGTTCGGGCCTGGCTTCCGAAAGGCGCGCCGGAGCGAACGCCGGCGGCGGTGGTGCTGGCGCTGCATGGCATGAACGACAGCCGGGACGCGTGGGAAATCCCCGCCCCCGAATTCGCCGCCGGCGGGATCGCGGTGTATTCGCCGGATCAGCGAGGGTTTGGCGGCACCACGTCTCGCGGCTACTGGCCCAGTACCCAGGGACTGGTGGACGACGCCCGCGTGATGACCCGGCTGCTGCATCAGCGCTATCCGGGCGTGCCCCTGTACCTGATGGGCGAGAGCATGGGTGCCGCGGTGCTGATGGTGCTGGCGACCGAGCCGCATGCGCCACAAGTGGCCGGCTACGTGCTGGTCGCGCCGGCCGTGTGGGGGCGCGCCCAGATGAACTTCGTCCTGCGAAGCGTCCTCTGGCTCGCCTCCAACACCGTTCCTGGGCTGACGCTGGAGAACCGCGGCTATGTGAAGATCACCGCGAGCGACAACCACGCGGCATTGGTTCGATTGTCGAATGATCCATTGACCATTCACGCGACCCGGGTCGACACCACGCAAGGTCTGGTCAACCTCATGGACGACGCGCTGGCGGCGGCGCCGACGTTCCACGCACGGGCGCTGTTCATTTACGGCGGCAAGGATGATCTGATCCCGAAACAAGCGACCCTGGCGACGTGGCGGGAATTGCCCAGGGGCGACGCGACGCTCGCGTATTATCCGGACCATTACCATCTGGCGATGCGCGATCTGGGGCGGGAGACGGTGATCAATGACGCGGTGGCGTGGATGAAGGATCCGGCGGCTCCGCTGCCGTCCGGGGCGGATCAGGCGGCGCTGGAGTGGATGAATACAAAGATACAGGCCACCAATACCACGCGGTGATCTCGGGCAACCAACGTAAGGCGCACGGCAATGCCATTGGTGAACGTCGCGGTCAATCTGCCCAGAGGCGACTTCATGATGCGGTTCGACCTGGATCCGGATCGTCCGACGGAGGGAGTCATCCTCAGCTATCTCAAGCAGGGCGCGCTGTATGAGCCGGAGGTCGCGACCCTGTTTACCCGCGCGATACAGGCGGGTGACACCGTGCTGGATGTTGGGGCGAATATCGGCATATTCAGCGTGCTCGCGTCGCGATTGGTCGGCCCCGCCGGAACCGTGGTCGCGTTTGAGCCGGGACCTGACAATCTTGAACGGCTCGCGGTCAATGTCGCGCTCAACGATGCCGCGAATGTGACCGTGGTGGACCATCCGGCCAGCAATGCAATCGAAAGCGTCACGTTCCACCTGAACAGCGATAACGAAGGCGGGCATTCGTTGTGGGACCCTGGGGAACACCCACACCATCACAAAAGCCGAGAGAATGCCCGGTCGATCGTTACGACGACCACCACCATCGATGCCGAAGTCGCTCGACTGGGGCTGGCTCCGCCGAGACTGATCAAGATCGATACCGAGGGCGCGGAACACCGTGTTTTGCAGGGCGCCGCCGATTTGTTGCGAGAGTTTGAAATCCCTTACATCATCGCCGAATTGCATAATTTCGGACTGGAGCGGTTGGGTTCGTCGCAGGACGTATTGCGCGGCTGCATGGCTGATTTCGGTTATGACACATTCCTGTTATATACCGACGGCTCGCTGCCCAAACTGGTGCCACGCCGCACCAGGATCGAGTCCCCGTATTTCCTGAACGTTCTGTTCAGTACGCCGGATGATGTGGCGGCGCTGTGGGCCGTGGAAACGCATGACCCGCGCGCCAGGGCGCCGGACGAACCGACCGCCAGATCGAACACGGATCAATCGTCGTAGGTCATCTTCCGGCATCCCGGCGCGGTCCGCTCGCCGGGGAATGTCGCGATGACTTTTGGTTCAGGTCCGGCCTCGCCTTTTTCAACACGCACGATGTAGCCGGGCTGCACCACCTGGTGGTCGCATTCGCGCATCGCGACGCGGCCTTTCACGCCATCAATGGCCACCTTCGTCAACGCGGCGCGCAACGGATCGATGTCCGTGCTTCCGGCCGCCTCGATCCCGGCTTGCAGCACCTGACAGGCCTGCCACTGCTCGCCCTCGTTGTTGTCCGGCAGCGTGCCGTATTCCTTGTGCCACATCGCGACGAATGCTTTATTCGCCGGCGTATCGATCGCGGAGGAATACCGCGTGGAGCCGACCAGCCCGACCGCCGCCTCACCCACCGCCCGGACCGAGGACATATCGACGACCTCGGTCATGATCTGCACTTTTTCGCCCAACCGGTATTGTTTCGCCTGCACGAGGAATGCGTTGAGGTCATCGCCGGCCAGCGCGAAATACATCGCGTCCGCCCCGGAATTGCGGATCTTGGTGATGTAGGTGGAGAAATCTTTCGTTCCGGTCGGCGAGAACACCGCCCCAACGAAATTCTTGTTGGCCCGTTTCATTTCGTCCTCGAACACCGCGACGCTGTTGCGGCCCCAGGCGTAATCCATGCCCAGACCGTAGAAGTTCTTGAATGGCGCATCGCGCAGATAGAGCGAAACGGCGCGCGCGCCCATTGGACCCGAGATATTGGCACGGAAGAAATTCGGCACGAACGACTCGCCGGTCAGCCGGCCATCGCCATTGTCGGACGACATGAATATCGCGTTCCACTCAGCGAGCTTCGGCACCACCGCCAGAGCTTCCGACGACAGGGTCATGCCGAACAGCAGGTGGCAGTTGTCACGCTCCACCGCTTCCTGCGCCTTGCGCACGCAGGTCGCCGGATCGCCGCCGGTATCGGAAATGAACAGCTCGATCGGCCGGCCCAGTACACCGCCCTTGGCGTTCACGGTCTTGGCCCAGAGCTCGGCGCCGCGGCGCATTTGTTCGCCGACCGAGCCCAAAGGACCGGTCAGCGCCAACGGCATGCCGATGCGGATCGAATTGGCCGCTTGCACGCGGGTGCCGATAATTGTTCCGGCGGCGAACGAAGCCAGCGCTGCTCTGCGGGTCATCTTGTTCATGGTTTTTCTCTCCCTATGGACGAACCCTGTCATCTTCGCGGGCAAAGTTCAACCAGAGCCGGGAATGACCTCGCGCCAGCGGCGAATAATGTCGTCACGGATTGAATTGACCGCCACCCAATCGACCGGCATGGCGCGCGCGGCACGCTCCCTTGTATTGGCGGTGCGCGACAATGCACCCTCGGTGTAGCGCGCCTTCGCGTTGACCGGGCCGAGGAACATCTGCTCGACCATGGTCCGTTGCGCCTCGGCCCCGAGCAACCATGCGATGAACTGACGCGCCGCCTCGGGCTGGCGGCTGCCCTTGACGAGGTTGACGGTAGAGACCCGGGAAATCGTGCCCTCCGTGGGAAACACCACGCCCAGACGTCCGCCAAGGCGATCCGAGGTGACCTGCGCGGACATGTTCCAGCCGACGCCCATTTTGGCGTCGCCACCGCCGATGAAGCGGTAGACATCGGGTCGCGGATCCCAGGTCACGATCTGCCGCGATAGTTCGTTGATCGCGGTGATGCCGTCGGCGACCGCGCGCGGCTCGTTACCGCCGCCGAACAATCGCCCCGCTACGAGGGTGAACGCGACACCGATGGAATCGGGGGGCGCGGGAATGGCGATCGAACGCTCGTCCATCCCGCTCCAAAGTGTCTTCCAGGTCGGCGCGGGCCGGGCTCGGCCGGCATCGAACAGCATCACCAATGGTTCGGTGAACAACGCCGGGCCGGCGACGCCGGAAAACAGGTTGGCTTGTGCCAGTTCGCCCAGAACCGGCATCGATCCGGGCGGCAGCGGCTCCAGCAGGCCCTCATCAGTGGCGGTCCGCGCGGCGACGAGATCCAGCAGCACGACATCGATTTCCGGTCGCTCACGCTGCCGTCGCAACAGCGCGAGGGCCTGGGTCGAGGAGGGCACGGCGTCATAAAACACGCTGACGTCAGAATGCGTCCGACGGAACGGCTCGACGATGCCAGGCTCGTAGAGATCCTGGAACGACCCGCCATAGGCCACGAATGTAATGCTTTTCTGGGCTGCCGCCGCCGGACGGATGTACCGGCTGGAAACTCTGGATATGGCGAGGCTGATCGAGGCCGTCAGCAGACGCCGGCGGGTCGCGGACATGAATGGAGACTCCCTGGCCAGACCGATGTGCCCGGTACTGGGTTCTGCTTCAAGGTTCTTCCACTTGATCGCCGTGTCCCGGCAAGCCGCCGGACGCGACTGACACTGCGCGAAACCCCGTGTCAGGACTCGCGATGACAGTGTCACCCGCCGCGAGGCGCACGGCCAACCGAGGTATTTGTGTCAGAAGTCCGCACGACGGAAACCAAGGAACAGGCGCTCATCAAGGGTTTCCACGCAATCATTCGCCATGTCAGGCAACATGGCCTGACGGATGATGTCGCCGTGATCGAGACCTGGATCGACCACGTCCAGGATCCCAGGTTGCGCGGAGAAATGGCCCGCCTGCTCGGGTTCTTCTGGCTCCGCCGGCAGAACACCGGCAACGCTGTCCACTACAGCGACATGGCGGACACGCTGCTGCGCGGCAATACGGACGCCGCGTACAACGCGATGTTCGCGCTGCTGCAGGCGGGACGATGGGCCGAGGTCGTGCCGCGCGGTCTGGATGCGATCGCCCGGTTTGGCGACATGTTTCAGTGGCATAACATCCTCTGCACCACATATGGCCGGTTGGGCCAAATGACCGAGGCAAGGATTCAC
>CALFNB010000651.1 GCA_937902425.1 uncultured Acetobacteraceae bacterium
CCATGGCCTCGCGGTTGGGACGTTGCTTGGCACGGCCGCCGCCGAGAAACTTTGGCGTATGTGGAGCGGCGAGGAGGCGAACGGCGCGATGCTGTTCGACGCATTCGCCTCCGTGCCACACGGTTGGCTGCCGCCCTGGCAACCCTGGAGACGTCTGGCCTCTGGGCTGGGCGTTTGTTTCGCCAGAACTCAATACCGGCGGAACGCAAGTCATGATAAGTCATGAGAGTGAATTTCACTCTTCGGGCGACGGCTGCCACGATGACAGCCGACCTTACCTGACCAGACTGCCGACACCGTCGATGACTTTGTCCCAGTCATCCACATCGCGATCCCGCGGTGCGACCATGATGTGCTGAACACCAATCTCGGCGAAGCCATCGAGTTCGGCGCGCAGTGCCCCAAAGTCCAGGCCATCCCACTGCACCCGCATCGAGATGGTGAATTCCGGCTCCGGCCGGGCCTCGCGCAGCCGCCGCACGATCGGGGCGGCGTCCGCCGGCGTGTGGCGCGAACCATGCCAGCCGTCCGCGATCCGGATCGTGCGTTGCAGGGCAGCGTCGGAACTGCCGCCCATCCACAGCGGGATCGGGCTGATCGGCATCGGGGTCATGGTCATATCCTCGATCACCGCCGGAATGTATCGGCTCTGGAACGTGACCGGATCCTGCGTCCACACCGCGCGCATCATCGCCAGCCCTTCATCCAGCCGCCGGCCTCGTTCGGCGAATGGCACGCCCAGAGCGGCGAATTCCGGCTTCAGCCAGCCGACACCGGCGCCCAGGATGAGACGTCCCTCGGAGAGGTTGTGCAATGTGGCCAGCTCCTTCGCGAGCGGCAGCGGATGGCGCATCGGCAGCACCAGCACGCTGGTGCCGAGCCGGACCCGCCGCGTGACGGCCGCGACCCAGGTGAGGGTCAGCACGGGATCGTAGAACAGCGGCGAGCGCGGGAACTGGTCGCGCGGCACGATGATGTGCTCGCTCACCCAGACATCGTCCAGGCCGAGTTCCTCGGCCTTCACGGCGAAACGGCGGAGCAGCGCCGGGGTCGCCTGTTCGCCGGCATGAGGCAGGTGAATGCCGTATCGCATCGTCGATCCCTCCGATTGGCCGCTGATAGTAGCCGGTCCAGGCCGATGCGGCGATAGAAGACGTTCAGCAGATGCGCGGCAGCTGTTCGCCGCTGAGCATGTCGAGCGCGCGCGTGCCGCCGATCAGACCATCGAGCAGGACGGAGCGACTGTTGTTCGCTGTCACCCGGCCGATGATCGCGGCCTCGGAGCCGCCCGGTGCATCCCTGAGGACGGCCAGCGCCTGCCCCGCGGCGTCAACTGGAACAAACGCCACGAAGCGGCCTTCGTTAGCCACATACAACGGATCGAGGCCCAAAAGCTCGCAGGCGCCGCGAACCGGTTCGGAGACCGCGATGGATGCTTCCGCGATACGAATCTCAACACCGGCTGTTCGCGCGATTTCAACCAGCGTCGTCGCCAGGCCGCCCCGCGTCGGATCGCGCATACAATGCAATTCGACCCCCGCGTCAATCAGCCGCATCACCGTCGCGGCGAGCGGCGCGCAGTCGCTTTCGATCGCGCCTTCGAAGCCGAAGCCCTCGCGCGCGGCCATGACGGCGATGCCGTGGCGTCCGATATCGCCGCTCAACAGCACGGCGTCGCCGGGCCGCACCAGCCGCGGCGCCGGCGCGACGGCGGAGCGGAGAGCGCCCACGCCCGCGGTATTGATGTAAAGTCCATCGCCTTTGCCGCGCTCGACAACCTTCGTGTCGCCGGTGACCAGCCGGACCCCGGCGGCATCGGCGGCCGCGCGCATCGATGCCGCCACACGATGCAGCAGGGTGATCGGCAGCCCTTCCTCGAGGATGAACCCAACGCTCAAATAAAGCGGCCGCGCGCCACACATCGCCAGATCGTTGACCGTGCCGTTGACCGCCAGCGAGCCGATGTCGCCACCCGGGAAAAACAGCGGCCGCACGACATAGGAATCAGTCGTGAACGCGAGCCGCGCGCCGCCAACGTCGAACACCGCGCCATCGTGCGTGAAGTCGTCGTTCGATGTCGCGAACGCCGGGCGAATGATGCGATCGATCAGCCGGTGCATCAGCAGACCGCCGCCGCCATGCGCCAGTTCAATGATGTCATTCCCCGCGTCGGGGATCGGGCAGGACAGGCTCATGCTGGCACCGCGACCGGCCGGCGGTAGCGGTAATAGGCGGCACACGCCCCCTCGGACGAAACCATGGTGGCACCGAGCGGCCGTTCCGGCGTGCACCGTGTGCCAAACGCCGGACATTCCACCGGCTTGCGGAGACCGCGCAGCACCTCGCCGGACAGACATTCGCTCGGACGTTCCGGTGCAACGGTCGCGTAACCAAACCGGCGGCCGGCGTCGAAGTGCGCGAATTCGGGGGCCAGGCCGAAGCCACTCTCGGCGATGTCGCCAATACCCCGCCAACGTTGCGTCTGGACCACGAACACGCGCCGCAACAGGTCCTGCGCCGTGCGATTGCCCTCACGCCGCACCAAACGGCTGTACGGGTTTTCCACCTCGGCACGGCCGTCCTCAAGCTGGCGGATGCACTGATACAGGCCTTGCAGTAAATCGATTGGCTCGAACCCGGTCACCACGATCGGCACGCCGAAGCGGTCGGCGATCGGCTCGTACTGCCAGTAGCCCATGATCGTGCAGACATGGCCCGCCGCCAGGAAACCTTGCACCCGGTTGTCCGGCGCGCTCAGCAATGCCTCGATCGCCGGCGGCACCAACACGTGCGACACCAGCAACGAAAAATTCGCCACCCCGTCGCGCGCCGCCTGCACCACCGTCATCGCGGTCGCCGGAGCGGTCGTTTCGAAGCCGATCGCGAAGAACACCACCTGCCGGTCCGGTGTCTCACGCGCGATTTCAAGGGCGTCGAGCGGCGAGTAGACCATGCGCACATCCGCGCCACGCGCCCTCGCCGCGAGCAGGCTGCCGTCATGTCCAGGGACCCGCAGCATGTCACCGAAGGAGCAGAAGATGACGCCAGGGTCCCCGGCGATGGCGACCGCCGCATCGATACTTTCCGCCGGCGTTACGCAAACCGGGCATCCTGGGCCGTGCAACAACGTCACACCCTCCGGCAAAAGCTGATCGATGCCGTGCCGCACGATCGAATGCGTCTGACCACCGCAGATTTCCATCAGCGTCCAGGGACGCGTGGTCATGCGGGCGATCGCCTCGGCGTAACGGCGAGCCAGCGCCGCGTCGCGGAACTCGTCGACGTACTTCACGACAGGTCCTCCGCTTCCATCTCCGCCAGATAGTCGAGAGTTTCGCGTGCTTCGGCGGCGTCGATGATGGCGATGGCGAAGCCGGCGTGCACCAGCACGTAGTCGCCGACCACCGCTTCCGGCGCGAACGCGAGATTGATCATTTTGCTGATACCGCCGAACGCGACGCGGCCCTGGCGGGTCAGCTCGTCGTTACCTTCGATGGTCAGGACCTGCCCAGGAATCGCGAGGCACATCAGGGTTTTTCCTCGATCAGCGGGCGGGCGGCGAACACCGCCTGACCGACGGCCAGTCCGCCATCGTTGGGCGGAACGCGGTGATGGAAATACGGCGCGAACCCGGCGGCACACAGAAGATCGATCGTTCGTTCCGTCAGCCTCGCGTTCTGGAAACAGCCGCCGGTCAGCACGACGCGGCGCCGGCCAACACGCCTGGCAACGGCGACAATCGCCTCGCTGAGCCCATCGTGCAGTGCCGCCGCGAGCGGTTCCGGCGCCGCGCCCCGCTGCCGCTCATGGATTAACGCGGCGAGCGGCGGCACCCAGTCGATGACCAGCGGTTCCCTGGTCCCGCGCACGACGAAGGGAGGCAGTGAGACGATGTCTCGTGCCCGGCCAGCCGCGAATTCAACCGCCATGGCGGCTTCGCCCGCGAAGCTGTTCACCTGACAAAGTCCCAGCAAGGCGGCGACCGCATCGAACAGCCGGCCGGCACTGGACGTGAATGGCGCATTGACTCCCCGGTTCAGCATCGTTGCCAACACACCACGTTCTTGTGGGGTGAACGCGGCCACCGGGGCCAATTCCGCGTTGGTCAGCGCATCGTCGCCGTACAAGGCGTGCAACAGACCGAGTGCGGCGCGGCGCGGCTCGCGCACCGCGGCGTCGCCACCCGGCAACCGGAACGGCCGCAGGTGCGCGACGCGGCGGAAACGCTCGGCGTCGACCGTCAGGAACTCGCCACCCCAGATCGTGCCGTCGCCGCCATCGCCGGTGCCGTCCCAGGCGACGCCAAGGACTGGCCCATGCAGGCCGTTGTCCGCCATACAGGAAAGCACATGCGCCAAATGATGCGGCACATGCGCGACGGGCAGGCCGGTCGCCGCGGCGAAGTTTGTGCTGTGGTACCCCGGATGCGTATCGCAGGCCGCGATCGCGGGCGCGATCCCGTGCAGAGCGGGCAACTCCGCGGCCATGCCGGCGAATGAGTCGCGGGTGCGCGTGGCACTCAGATCGCCAATATGCGGACCGAGAAACAATTGACCCGCGACGCCTGTCGCCACGGCGTTTTTCTGTTGACCGCCCAGAGCGAGAACCGGCGCGGTCACCGCGTGGCATGGGATGGGCATCGGCGCGTAGCCGCGGGCTCGGCGCAGGATGACCGCCTGCCCGGCCATGACTCGCACCACGGAATCATCCACCGGCCGGCGGATCGGACGATCATGCACGAGGAAGCAGTCGGCGATCCCCGCCAGCCGTTCGAGCGCCTCGGTTTCATTCGTGATGATCGGTTCGTCGCCGAGATTGCCGCTGGTCACGACGAGGGGACAGCCGAGTTCGCGCAGCAGCAGGTGATGCGGCGGCGTATACGGCAGCATGATACCGACGCGGGGATTGTCCGGCGCGACCGATGCGGCGAGCGAAGGATTGTAGGATCGCGCTCGTAACAAAACGATCGGGGCTTCCGGCGAAATCAAAAGATCGCGTTCCGTTTCGCCGACATGCGCCAGGCCTTGCACCGCCTCCAGCGATGGAAGCATCAGCGCGAAGGGCTTCCTGGGGCGCCGTTTCCGTTGGCGCAGGCGCAGCACCGCGGCTTCATTGCCGGCGTCCACCAGAAGCTGGAAGCCGCCCAGACCCTTCAGCGCGACGATCATGCCACGACGCAAGGCCGCCGCCGCTTCCAGCAGTGCCGCGTGGCCCGTGGTCGTTTCGACACCGGCGTTGTTCCAAAACGCGAGCCTCGGGCCGCAGTCGGGGCAGGCGATGGGTTCCGCGTGAAACCGGCGGCACCTCGGATCGGTATATTCCGCGTCGCATGCCGCGCAGAGTGGGAAATACCGCATCGTCGTGCGGGCGCGATCATACGGCATCGTTTCGATGATGCTGTAGCGCGGACCACAATGCATGCAACTCGTAAACGCATACATATGGCGGCGATCAGTGGGATCCATGATCTCCCGTAGGCAGTCCGCGCAGGTTCCGAGGTCAGCCATCACCACCGCGGCGCCCATGGATCCAAGGGTGCTCGGCGCGACGACGAAGCTTTGGTCGCCGCACGGTGCGAGCGGCGCGGTCCGGCGTTCGAACACCACCGCGCGCGGTGGCATTTCTCTGTCGAGCCGGGTGAGGAATCGTTGCAGGTCCCGCGGGGCACCCTCGACCTCGATCGAGACCCCGTCGCCGGTGTTGCGAACGAAGCCGCCCAGGTGCTCGGTGCTGGCGAGGCGATGGACGAAGGGGCGAAAGCCGACGCCCTGGATCGCGCCGGTCATGTCCAGCCGAAGTCGTGTCACGCGTTCGCCGGGTGCCGCGATGGTTTGGGACAGGGTCATTTCGCCTCAGACCTCCAGTTCGACGGATCGCAGGACGACGGATAGCGCGTCGGACGCGGCGGGGTCATCGGAGACTTCGATGGTCAGAGTGGCGCCCTCGGCGACCGTACCGCGCACCTCGGCATCGAAGTGTTCGCGGAAATGCTCCGGCGACATTTGGCTGAGGGCACCGAGCCAGACCGTCGCGCCGGACACGCGCTCGGCGCCGGCATCGCGCGCGGCGGCCTCCAGGCGATGGATCAGGTTATGGATCAGGCCGGTCTCATGCATGGCTGGCGGCTTCCCCCTCCAGCCGCTGGAGTTCCGCGGCGATGCGCGTCACCGCCTCGTCCGCGGCTGCCGCCACCCCTGGGCTGATCGGCGCGCCAGGATCGAAGTTCGCGCCTTCAATCGCGAAGGCGATGACATGCGCCGGCAGCAGCCCAAGCGCGCCGGCCAGTCCAACCGACTGCGCCACCCCGAAGGCGTGCGTGGAGGACAGCGAGAGTTCCGGGGGCAGCGCGTCCCTCAGCAGATCGATGCGATGGACACTGCCCGGAGTCGCGCCAGACACCGCCGCGTCCACCAGGATGACCGCGTCGCGCCCGGCCCAATCGTCGATCAGCGCCAACGCGTCGCCGGTTCGCTCGATGATCGCGACATCGGGGGACACAAGGCCGAGCAGTCGCCGCACGATCAGCGGACCGATGCCATCGTCGCCGCGATCGGGATTGCCGATGCCGACGACCAGCATCCTGGCGATCGATCCGTCCCGCGTCATTCCCGATGCACCGCCAGTTTGAGGAAATGGCACGAACAGGAAATGCACGGATCATAATTGCGGATCGTCTGCTCGCAGCGGTCACGCAACGCATCGTCGGAAAGATCGGATGACTGATTGGCCACCTCGCACAGATCCTCCTCGATGCTGAGCTGATTTTGCGAGGTTGGGGCGGAGATGCGGGCCGTGACGATGGCGCCCTTGTCGTCGATTTCGTAACGATGATACAGGATGCCGCGCGGTGCCTCGGTACAGCCGTGACCGATGCCGGCACGTGGCTCCAGTGGCACACTCGGTGCGTCTGGCGGCTCGTAGGCCGCGATGATGCGCAACGCTTCGTCGCAGGCGTAAACCAGTTCGAGCGCGCGCACGATGATGCTTTGGAACGGATTGCGGCACACGGGCGCGAGCCCGGATTCGCGCGCCATGTCCTGAACGTCCGCTGGCAGACGGTCGAAGTTCAGGTTGTAGCGCGCCAGCGGACCAACCAGATAACTGCCGCGCCGTTTCAGCACCGATTGCAACGCCGTCGAGTGCGCGACATGGCGTTCCTCGAACTCGCTGTCATACTCATCAACGGTGATATCGAGCCCGCGGTTCGAGACGATGCGGCCTTCGTTGATCGGATATTCATCCGGGTGTCGCAATGACACGAACTCGTAATCCCGTTGATAGTTGGGGAACGGGAACGCCGCCACCCAGCGCACCGTCGCGACAGCCAGCTCCCGCGCGCGTTTCAGTTGTTCCGTTATCGGTGCGAATTCCGCCCGTCTCGGCACGCGGTAAAAGCCGCCGACGCGAACATTCACCGGGTGGATCTCCCGTCCGCCGAGCACGCGCATCAACTCATTGCCGGCTTTCTTCAACGCCAGACCGCCGCGCACCGCGTCGCCGTGTTTGGCGGCCATCTGGATGCCATCCTGGAAGCCCAGAAAGTCCGGGGCGTGCAGCATGACGACATGCAGTGCATGGCTCTCGATCCACTCGCCGCAGTACAGCAGCCGGCGCAGCGCCCGAAGCTGCCCGTCCACCGTGACGCCGAGTGCCTGCTCCATCGCATGCACCGAGCTCATTTGATACGCGACCGGACAAATGCCGCAGATGCGGGCGGTGATATCGGGCGCCTCGGCGAAACCGCGGCCGCGCAGCAGCGCCTCGAACAGCCGCGGCGGTTCAAAGATCGCCAGTTTCGCCGAGGTCGCACGCCCGTCCTTGATGTGCAGTTCGAGCGCGCCCTCGCCCTCCACGCGGGCGATGTAGTCCACGCGGATGGTTTTAGTCGCCATGGGCATCGGCCTCCTGACGGAACGGTTCCGCGGCGGCGTTGAAGGTCCGGAAGACGCGGTGCAGATCGCGCGGCGTCGCGCCAAGCTTCAACCATTCGGCGGCCAGAGACGCGGTGTTCGGCCGTTCTTTGGGGCCGAAACAGCCATAGCAACCGCGATTGAACGACGGACAGATCGCGCCGCAACCGGCATGCGTGACCGGTCCCAGGCAGGGCGTGCCTTGCACCATGACGCAGACGGTGCCGCGCAGCTTGCACTCGATGCAGACTGTATGGTTGCCGATCGCCGGCTTGCGTCCGGCCAGGAAAGCCGAGATCACCTCCAGCAACTGCGATCTGTCGATCGGGCAACCGTTGAGCTCGAAATCCACCTTCACGTGGGAGGATATCGGTGTCGAGGTCGCCAATGTCTTGATGTACTGAGGCGACGCATAAACAGCGGCGACAAATTCATTCACGTCGGCGAAGTTGCGTAACGCCTGGATACCGCCGGCGGTCGCGCAGGCGCCAATGGTCACGAGGAATTTCGATTGCCGGCGAATTTTGTGAACGCGTTCGGCGTCATGCGCCGTGGTGATCGAGCCCTCGACCAGCGACAGGTCGTATGGCCCTTTCGCCATCACGCTGGAAGCTTCAGGGAAATACGCGATTTCCACCGCATCGGCCACCGCGAGAAGCTCGTCCTCACAATCAAGCAGCGAAAGCTGGCAGCCGTCGCAGGAGGCGAATTTCCAGACCGCGAGCCGTGGTCGCCGTCGTTCCGCCATCTCAGATCTCCCGTACGGTCAGAATGTCCGCGATGCGGTCGTAGCGCATCACCGGACCGTCCTTGCAGACGAAATCCGGTCCGAACTGGCAATGACCACACAGACCGATGGCGCACTTCATGTTGCGTTCCATCGACAGGTAAATGTGGTCCAGCGCGAGGCCGCTCGCATGCAGGGCATTGGCGGTGAAGCGCATCATCACCTCGGGTCCGCAAACCATGGCAACCGCGCCATTCGGATCGAAACCCGCCCGCGCGATCAATTTCGGCACCACACCGACATTGCCGCGCCACTCCGCATCGGCGCGATCGACGGTGACCAGGACCTCGACATCCAGACGGCGACGCCAACGTTCCAGTTCCTGGCGAAACAGGATGTCGGGTGGGCTGCGCGTGCCATAAAGCAGAACGACCCGGCCGTACCGCTCCCGCCGAGCCAGTACGCGGTAGATCGCCGGTCGCAACGGTGCGAGGCCCAGTCCGCCGGCGACGAACACGACGTCGTTGCCTTCGGCGGCTTCGACCGGCCAGGGCGTGCCATATGGCCCACGCAATCCCAGCATGGCGCCCGCTTTGAGTTTCGCGATCGCACCGCTCACCGCGCCGACATCGCGCACTGTATGCACATAGCCGCCAGGGACCGCCGGATCGCCACTCACGCTGATCGCCACCTCACCGATGCCGAACGCATAGAGCATGTTGAACTGGCCAGGCCGGTAATCCGGCCGCACTCCGGTGACCGGGGCGAGTTCCAGCGTGGTGATGTCGCGTGTCTCCCGCCGCACCCGCCCGACGCGATACGGTAGAGGAACGAATGGATCGGCTTCCGTCACCTGGCGCGTTCCCCGTAGACGTCCAGCATCTGCAACCGCATGTCGCCGAGCCGCCCCTCGAGGATCGGAGCAATTCGCTTCATCATCTCGTAACCGAGACGAGGATCGGCCTCACACTTATCGCGCAGGCACCTGGCATCGATGCCGATCGCCCTGGTGAGTTCCACGGCGCGGGCGTCGAACCGCCAGCGATACGGCGGTACCAGCCAGGACGTCCCGACGATGTCGCCTTCGCCCTCGGTGGAGAACACGACAGGTGATTGCCCTGGCGGCAGGATTTCCAGCGCGACCTTGCCATGGCGGATCAGGAAGAACTCGTCGGCCGGATCGCCCTCGTGCGCCAGGTACTGGCCGGGATTGAACCGGTGATTGCGGGCGCAGCCTGATACAACCGGACCCAGCTCCGCCTCCAGCCCGGCGAAGAAGGGATGCGCCAGGACGATGCGTTCAAGTCCTTCCATGATCAGTCTCCGTTGACGTGGCCGGGGTTGCCCTGATCGCCGCCGCCTCGACCGTGATGTCGATGCCGACCGGACACCAGGTGACGCAGCGCCCGCAGCCGACGCAGCCCGAGGTGCCGAACTGGTCGATCCAGCTCGCGAGCTTGTGGGTGATCCACTGACGGTAACGCGACTTTGTCTCAGGCCGCACGCTGCCGCCGTGAATCCAGGAAAAATCCGCCGTGAAACATGAATCCCAGCGGCGCACACGCTCGGCCGTCTGCCCGGTCAGGTCGGAGTGGTCCTCGACCGTGGTGCAGAAGCAGGTCGGGCAGACCATGGTGCAGTTGGCGCAGGACAGGCAACGGGCCGCGACATCGTCCCAACGGGGATGGGTCGGGTTGCTTTGCAGCAGTTCCTTCAGGCCTTTTGTGTCCAGCACGCGTCCCATGCTACCGGCGGTCCGCGCCACGACCGCGTCGGCCGCGGCGATGTCTTCCGGTGACGCCGCGTGGTGTCGCAGCGCGGAAAGCACTTCGGCGCCCGCGACGCTGCCAACCTCGATCAGAAAGCGATGGTCGCTCTCATCCAGAAGTTCGGTCAAAGCGAGATCGAAGCCCGCGTCCACCTTCGGGCCGGTGTTCATTGACGCGCAGAAGCACGTGCCACCCGCCTGACCGCAATTCACCGCGACAAGGAAGTTGTCCCGCCGTCGCCGTTGATAGCCGGTATCGACATACGGTCCCTCGACCAGCACTTTGTCCTGTATGGCAATCGCGTGAATTTCGCAGGCACGCACGCCGAGGAAGGCGAATTTCGAGGGTTCTGCCTCCACCGCCGTCGCGTCGATGGCGAACCCGTCTTCGGTGCGATGCGCCCGCCACATTCGTTCGATCGGCGGATGCAGGAAGCGGCGCCACGATTGCGGCCCAACGGCGTAACCGAACAGCGCGTTATCGGTGCGCCGTTCGAGGCGATACCGGCCGGCGTCCTGCTGGTCGGTCCATCCGGACGGCAGGTCGGCCAGTTTCGCGACCTCATCATAGACGATGGCACCGTCTCGCACGGTCGGCCCGAGGACCTGATAACCCCGCTCCGCCAACGCCTCAATCAGCGCGCGCAGGCCGTCGAGCGAGAGCATGGCCTGTGTACCGATGGGTGGCTCTCCCCCCGCCATGCGGACCTCCGTTGCTGCTCGACACACTCTACAACTTATGATTGTCTCGTTGCCACCTTATTCGCCAGCTCGTGCGTCCCCGCGTCTGGTCCGCGCGGCGGTGGACCGGCGCTATCAAGCAGAGCGGCTTCCGTGTCAGTGAACATGCGTGATCGGGTGACAAATCGCACACCATCGGCGGCCTCGATCGAAAAACTGTCGCCGCCGCCATGGGTCACGCCGATGGTCAGTTGGAAGTACGCCCAATACTCGAACTCCGTACCGCCGACGTAAAACGGACACAACTCGATCATTCCCAGCAATACGTCGCGTGCTCCCGTGCGGAAGTCTCGCTGCCGAAAGCACATCGGAGCCGATCCCTCACAGCAGCCGCCTGACTGATGGAAGACCAGTGGGCCGTTCTCCTGCCGCAACCGCCGGATCAGCGCGGCGGCCTCCTGTGTGGCGATGACGCGTGGGGGCAACGGCCTCCTCCAAACGGAAATCGCGT
>CALFNB010000652.1 GCA_937902425.1 uncultured Acetobacteraceae bacterium
GACAGATTTCAAAGGGCCTCGCCCTTTGACGGAGGTCCAGGATTGGGCCGCGAAGCGGACCAATGCGCCTCCTGGCGGGTTTCAGGGCAGCGCCCTGACGCCTAAACCCCGCCCCACACCTCGCGCGCGACCTCGACGCACAGGCGCAGTTTCGCCCATTGCTCATCCTCGGTCAGCGTATTGCCTTCCTCGGTCGAAGCAAAGCCGCATTGCGGCGACAGCGCCAATTGTTCCAGCGGCAGATATTTCGCGGCCTCATCGATCCGGCGTTTCAGTTCGTCCTTGGACTCCAGCGCCCCGGTCTTGCTGGTCACCAGCCCGAGCACAACGATTTTCCGACCGCGCGGTACGAAACGCAGTGGTTCGAAGCCGCCGGCCCGATCCGAGTCGTATTCCATGAAATATGCGTCGGCGTTGATCTGGTTGAACAGCACCTCGGCGACCGGTTCGTAACCACCGGTAGCGACGAAGGTGGAACGGAAATTGCCGCGGCAGAGATGCATCGAGATGGTCATGCCGGCGGGCCGCGCCTCGATCGCGCGATTTAGCATGGCGCCATAAATGTGCAGCAGATTGTCGACGTGCTCGCCGCGGGCCTTCAGCGCGGCGATCTGCTCGGGATCACAGAGATAGGCGATGTTGACTTCATCGATCTGCAGGTAGTCGCAACCGGCGGCGCCGAACGATCCGACCGCTTTATGGTAGGCCTCACCCAGATCGGCGAAGAACCCATCCAGCGAGGGGTACGACGTCTTGTTGATCGCATTGCGTCCGCCGCGGAAATGCACGACCGACGGGGAAGGGATGGTTTGTTTCGGCACCGCCGCGTGGACGTGCGAGGCGACGAACTTATAATCGTCCAGCATGATCGGCTTGCTGAAACCGATGCGCCCGTTGACGCGCAGCACGTGGCCGAGCGGCACGCCGCCCTTGAACTGGATTTTCTGTTCGGGTTCGTAAATTTCCACGCCGTCCAGGCCGGAGACGAAATCGTAGTGCCAGTAGGCGCGGCGGTATTCGCCATCGGTGGCGGCGCGCAGACCGATCTCCTCCTGCTTCGCGATGGCGGCGGTTATGCAACGATCCTCGACGGCACGCAGCGCGTCGTGCGTCATGCTCCCGGCTTTCCAGGCGGCGCGGGCAATCTGCAATTCCTTGGGCCGCAGCAGACTGCCGACGTGATCGGCACGGAACGGCGGAGTGGTGCGAGCGGTCATGGTCGCGTTTCCTCGGTTGGCGTTGGGGCGTTGTCTCTCGGCGCTTTGATGCCATATTCAGGCGTCTCAGACCAGGATGTTGTCCATGCGCCGCCGAACTTTGATGCTGGCCGCTCTCGCCGCTCCCGCCATCGCGCGGGCCGAGAAGACCGCGACCCTGCGATTCATTCCACAAGCCAATTTGACCTCGCTCGATCCGATATGGACCACGGCGACAGTGACCAACAATCACGGATATTACGTTTATGATACGCTTTACGCGTCGGCTCAGGACATGCGGCCGAAACCGCAAATGGCGGAAGGGCATGAGGTATCGGCGGACGCCAGGATCTGGCGGATCCGGTTGCGTGAGGGGCTGACGTTTCATGACGGTACGCCGGTCCGCGGTATCGACTGCGCGGAGTCGATCCAACGCTGGTGTAAGCGCGACGCAATGGGCCAGATCCTCGACGCGGTGGTGGAAAAATGGAGTGCGCCGGACGACCGGACCATGGAAATCCACCTGACGCGGCCTTTCCCCTTGGTGCTCGATGCCTTGGCCAAGGCGGATGCGTCGGTGCCCTATATCATGCCGGAGCGACTCGCCCGGACCGATCCGATGAAGGCGATCACCGAGGTGGTCGGTTCAGGTCCGTACCGATTCCTGCCGGACGAATATGTCTCGGGCGCGCGCGTGGCGTATGCGCGGTTCGACGGCTACGTGCCGCGGAAGGAGCCACCGGAATGGGCCACCGGCGGCAAGATCGCGTATTTTCCCAGGGTCGAGTGGAATGTCATCCCGGATCCATCCACCGCCTCCGCCGCCATCATGCGCGGTGAGGCGGATTGGTGGGAACGGCCGTTCAACGATCTGTTGCCGGTGATGTTGCGCGACCCAAACGTCACCAGCATGATCGCCGATCCCTCCGGACGCACCAGCATCTTGCGCTTCAACTGCCTGCATCCTCCGTTCGACAACGTGAAGGTGCGGCGCGCCGTCATGGCCGCGGTGAACCAGGAAGATTACATGCGCGCCGCGGTGGGCGACGACAAAGAACTCTGGCGGATTTGCCGGTCGCTGTTTCCGTGCGGCACGACCTATGCCACCGACGACGCCGGCGCGTCCTTGATCCGCGGCGACCTCGCCCTTGGCCGCCAGCTCCTGGCGGAATCCGGTTACGCCGGTGAACCTGTCGTCGTCATCAACCCCACCGACTTTCCCTTGATCGGCCCTCTCGGCCAGGTGACCGCCAGTCTGCTCACCTCACTGGGCATGAAGGTCGATCTCCAGGAATCCGACTGGGGCACGGTCGTGCAACGCCGCGCGTCGCGGGAGCGGGTGGACAAGGGCGGTTGGAGCATTTTCCACACCACCGGCTCGGCCTCCGGCTGGAACAATCCGGCCGTCGCGCAACCTGTGCGCGGTCAAGGGAGCAAAGGCTGGTTCGGCTGGTGGGACGGGCCAAAGTTGGAAGCGATGGTGCAAGACTGGCTGGCGGCGCCCGACGCGGCCAGCCAGACCCGTATCGCGCGCGCGATCGGCGCCCTGGCGCTGGAGGAGGCGCCCAGTATACCACTGGGTCAATTCTTTATCAGAACGGTATTCCGGAAGAGTATCACGGGCATGTTGCAGGGACCTTGCCCGTACCCATGGAACATCAGGCCGGCGTAGGACGACGCGGTCCTGAAGCCGAACAGGCGTCCATGACGCGCCGGCGACGTCATGGCCCGCGGGTGACCTGACGGCGAAGCGCCGCCGGGACGACATTCGCCAGGCTGGCGATCTGAAAGGTGAGGTTGTCTTCCCGCGACGCGGCCCGTTGATCCAGATCAAGGAAATTCGCGGTTCAAAGTTCGCGTTCGCAGGTATTCTTTAGCGGACACCTGATGTCCGGGGGTAGCCTATGCCAAAATGCACCGTCATTTGTTTCGACGGCACGTGGACACGCCCGCCGAGAAGTTTTCCGGCCTCGCCAATCCGCACGAACGGTTTGCCAGGCTGATCGGTCCTGGTCAGGACGAAATGCAAGCGGTGATTGAGCACGTCGACCCTCAGGCCGGAGTCGAGACGAATGTTTGCCGGTTTTACCGCGCCGTGCGGCGGCGATCGCCATCTGAGGTGGCCCCGGGGGAATTCGCCCAAACCAAGTGGTACGACAAAGGTGTCGGAACGAACTGGTACGACCGTGTCGCGGGCGGCGCCTTCGGCCTTGGTCTCTCACGCGACATCAGGGCAGGTTATAAGTTTCTCTCGGATACCTACGAGGTGGGTGACGAAGTGTTCGTCTTTGGCTTCAGTCGTGGAGCGTACACGGCGCGTGGCCTCGTTGGAATGATACGGAATCGCGGTCCGTTGCCCGCGGGCGGATCGGGCGATGGTCCCGACAGCCCCGTCATGCTGGAGGCATACGAACTTTACCGCGCTCGCGATGAAGGACCTGACAGCGAGGCGGCAATGGCCTTTCGCGCGAAGTGGAAATCGCCTCTGATCCAGATCAAATGCGTTGGCGTGTGGGACACCGTGGGCGCATCTGGCATTCCGATTGAATCGTTTAACACCTTTAACAAAATGGCGTTTGAATTCCACGATGTCGAACTCTGTGGACTGGTTAAAAACGCCTTTCACGCGGTCGCGGTCGATGAACATCGCGAACCATACAAGGTCACGCTCTGGGCACCAAAGGAGAAGCCGCGGCAGGTGATCGAACAGCGCTGGTTCATGGGGCACATGCCGATGTTGGTGGCGGGTACGAAGCTCGGCAACTATCTGATATCACGCTCCGCTGGATGCTGGAGAAGGCACGCGGCCGCTGGTTGCAACTTGACGCGGCGGGAATACCGGAAGTCCTGGCATCGAATGTCGCTGGCGTTATCACGAACTCGTTCAAGGCATTTCTCGGCGGCACATTCAGTCTCTTCAACAAACGATTCTATCGTCCTGTCACCAAAGTGTCGTTTGGGGCCGAGCGTGTTGACGGGACGGTCGCGACACGAATCGCCGACGACATCACATATCGACCAAAGAATGATGGTTTGGTGGAGGAACCGGGGCTCGTCGGAGTAGTCGATAAAGGATGAATGCGCATGGCTGGAGCGAACGCCATGCCTCTGGTCAGTGTCCTCGCGATCTGTCGACAGCACAGCAAGGCCAACTGGCAATTCAACTCGCCGTACCTCGCGCCACCAGGACGCCGCCGCGCTCAGGGACCGCCTGGCAGCGCGATGACGGTCGGCTGGTCGGGCAGGGTCATGCGGGAGACCTCGATGGTTGGGTCATGCCGGACATCGATCGCGTAAGTGTCGCGCATCATGTCGAGAAAGCGCGCGAGGGTAGCCGCGCCGAAATAATGCATTGGCAAAACGATCCGCGGATGCATTTGCTCGATCACCGTACGGGCGTCGTCCTGGCCGATGGTGAACGCGCCGTCGACGGCGATCATCACGATATCAATATGACCAAGCGCGTCGAGATCCGCCAGTTCCAGCAGATGATGCAAATGTCCGAGATGGGCGATGCACAAGCCGGCGGATTCAAACACGAAGATCGAGTTGCCGTTGATCTCCGTCCCGCCGCCCCACTCGCGGATGTTGGTTGGCAGGTTGGTGACCCGCAGGTCGCGCAGCACCACGTCATAGGCGGGTGGCTTTGACCCCTCCTGCCAGCCGTGCAGCACGGTGCCGATGCGCGGATCGGGATGCAGCGTGTAATGCGTCGGATGCGCGTGGTTCATCGTAACGAGGTCGGGCGGCGGCTCCGTCGTGTAGACGCCGCTGTAATCGGTGATGGCGCGCGCATGGTCCGGCGTTTCGATCAGGAAGCTCGCGTGGCCGAGGAAGGTGATGCGCACGGTCGGATCCTCGGCCGCCGCCGCGTGCCAGATCGCGGGCCCAACCGAGGCGACCGGCGCGCAGGCCGCCAGCGCCAGTCGCGGCGCCAGCAGGATCAGCAGCGTGGCGAGGACGCGGATCACGCCGCCGCTTGTTCCGGCACCGTTGGCACGCCATCCGAAACGGTCGTGCGACGCATGTCGCGCACCTGAGTTTCGTCATACTCGCGCGCGCGGTGCATGGTGCAACGATTGTCCCACAATTTCCCGCTTGACACACAACCCGCGAAGAGCGAGTCGAAGGATTCGTTCAACGTTTTCGGGGGTTTTTGGGACATGGCACACGCTCCGGTATGGGCATCACGAAGGCTTGAACATCTTGGCCGCATCATCGGCGGCGTGACCGTCAACCAGGCTCCGTTGAGAGGGACTCCGGCAGGAATCACATCAACCTGAATTTCTTACCGTGAGATACCAAGGGAATTCGGCGGGGCTATTTTGAATCGAATCCCGACCTGCCGAAAACGTTGATTTGAGACCTGAGGCAACCGCACTCGCACCGTAGCGGGAGGCGGATCAGGGGCGTATCGCCATGACCGGCTTCTGCCAGGCTGGCGAGGTCAAGCCGCTGATAGCGTCCGCAGTCTGGACAGGTGGCGCCAACTTGCCAGTATCCCGCCAAGGCGCTCTGGACGGTATCAGGCTTACGCATCCGCCGACGGCGAACCCACCGATACGCCACCCATGCACCGCCGATAATGAAAGCCATCCATACAAACGTGCCAATGACTCTATCGAGGATTCTGTCTGTGTCAGGCGCAAATCGGCGCAGTGCGAATACAGAGATGCCTGCGGCGATAGCTGATACAAGGTTAGTTCCCGTTATTTTGATATTCAATGGATTGTCTGTGTGTCTAAACCGAACTTCGCGCTTCAGGAACCGTAACTCTTTGATAGCTCACGGATCATGATCCGCGTGCTGCCTACATCGCCGCCAGTTCGGCCCCCAGCAATCCGAGCGCCCGATTCTGCACCGGGGTGGGCTTCGCGAGGACTGTGAGTTCACTGTTCCCGCCGAAGCAAACCGTGTTCTTCGTCAGCGTGCCGAGATCGGCGAGCAACG
>CALFNB010000653.1 GCA_937902425.1 uncultured Acetobacteraceae bacterium
GTGCGAACGTCCATCCGAAACGTTCGACCTTGCGCTCACCGGCCGGGTTCAGGGCGGCCTGCAGTTCGATGTTCAGCGAGCGGGCGCCGACGCCGCCCCGGTTCATTGGACACAGGACCTGGATATCGCGGATGGGATCCAGGCCGAAGCGCCTGGGGATGCGCGTCTTCACCAACTCGATGATCAACGGCACGGCGGTCTCCGGGTCGTCCGCCTGCACAAAATAGAAATCGCTGTCGCCTTCCGGTTTCGCCAGGTCGGGAATGGCCCCCCGGTTGATCCGGTGCGCGGCAGTGATGATGCGGCTCTGCGCGGCCTGGCGGAAAACCTCGGTCAACCGCACCACCGGCACCGCGCCGGACGCGATGATGTCGGCCAGCACCTGTCCCGGTCCCACCGAGGCAAGCTGATCGATGTCGCCGACGATCAGCAGCGCGGCCTCGTCCGGAATCGCCTCCATCAGCGCCCGCATCAGCAACACGTCGACCATGGATGTTTCATCGATGACCAGCAGGTCGCATGCGAGCGGATTGTCGGTGCCGCGTTTGAAGCCGCCAGCCCGGGGATCGGCCTCGAGCAGCCGGTGGATGGTCTTCGCCTCGAAGCCCGTGGCTTCCGTCATGCGCTTCGCGGCCCGGCCCGTCGGGGCGCAGAGCAGCAGGTTCACGCCCTTGGCGGCGAGGATGCGCAGGATCGCGTTGACGATGGTGGTCTTGCCCACCCCCGGTCCGCCGGTGATCACCAGGACCTTGGACAGCAGGGCCAGCCGGACGGCGGCAACCTGGCTTTCGGCCAACGCCAGCCCGGTCTTTTGCTCGATCCATGGTAACGCCTTCTCCGGATCGATGTATGGCCAGGGCAGCGTTCCGTTGATCAGGCTGAGCAATCGTCCGGCGATCGCCTGTTCGGCCCGGTACAGTCCGCCGAGGAACACACACGGCATGTCGCCGACCGTGTCCGCGATCACCGTGCCCTCGGTCAGTTCGAGATCCAGCGCGGGAACGACCCGCTCCTCCGGCACTTCCAGCAGTTCGATGGCGAGCCGTATCAGTTCGACCGTGGGCAGGCCGCAGTGGCCTTCGTCCATCGCCTCGACCAGCGCATAGGAGATCCCGGCGCGAACCCGGATCATGGCGGTTTTCTCGATACCGAGCCGCCCGGCGATCGCGTCGGCGGTCTTGAAGCCGATACCGCGAATATCGCGCGCCAGCCGGTACGGGTTCTCGGTCATGACCTGGATGGCGTCGGCGCCGTAGGTCTTGAAGATGCGAACCGATCGCGCGGTGCCGACCCCGTGGCTGTGCAGAAAGACCATGATCTCCCGCACGATCTTCTGTTCCGCCCAGGCCGTCGTGATGCGTCTGGCGCGCACGGGGCCGATGCCATCCACCTCGCGCAACCGGTCCGGCGCGCCCTCGATGATATCGAACACCTTCTCGCCGAAGGCCCTGACCATCTTTTTGGCGTAGACCGGCCCGATGCCCCGGATCATGCCGGACGAAAGATACTTCTCGATGCCTTGGATCGACGTCGGCGTCGAGGTGCGCATGAACCGCGCCCTGAACTGCTGACCGTGCGTGCGGTCGTTGACCCACTCGCCGGATACGGTGATCCATTCCCCGGCGACGATCGTCGCGGCATGGCCGACGACCGTCACCAGATCGCGATGGCCGCGCGCCTTGACCCGCAGGACGCAAAAGCCGTTCTCGGCGTTATGGAACGTGACCCGCTCGACCAGGCCGGCAAGAACTTCCTGGGTTGAAGAATCCTGCTGTTTTGCCGCCGGATAATTCATGATCCACCAAACGCCGTGGCCACCAATGAGGCCGTGAGAATGATCCTCTGGCCGGCGTTCTCTCCTCTCACATCCTGGCGCCTTGCGCGGCGAACGCATCGACGGACGTTTCCGCTATCAGTCTGGCGATTGGGATCGAATCAAGCGGTTGATCCCCGGCTAAATCCCGTGCCACCAGGGCAAACTCGATCCAGTGCTGGGTGTCATCTTCGTTGGCTTCATCGCTGACGGCGATACGAAATGGCTTTATGGTGGTGGTCATGACCAGCGTTCCTTCGAAACTCTCTGCATTTGCACTCGTTGTTTACATAGCGGCTCTGAAAGCATGTCGCAGACCTCGATCCGCATTGCCCTCAATGCCATTGTCCGTGACCGCTCAACTTGAATCCACTGGACGTTCGGTCTTTACGCTGACGCTTCGGACAGAGACGACAAGCTCTCCGTTCTGATCGCGAAATTCCGTTATGCGGTCAGAAAATAACAGTTTGCCGGCGCGCTTGCTCTCGCGCTCCCAGGTCTTGCCCGGCCTGGTCTCGGCGGTAAGTACATCACCGGGACGCAACGGACGGAAATATTCGAAATGTTGTTCGGCATTCAGCCCGCCGGTTGACGGGGCCTTGCCTTCGATGCCGGTCGGCCCTTTTCCGGAACCAAACCACTTCTCACCGGGCCTGGGACGGGAGCCGTCCGGATTGAATTGCGCCACGGCCGCCGTGAACGTTGGTGGCGCGATGATGCCGCCGACTTCGCTGTGCTTCGCCGTTTCCGGGTCATGATAGACCGGATTGGTATCGCCGATGGCGCGCGCGAACATCAGAATATGCGAGGCCTCGATGGGGAAGGTGATTTTCGCCATGTTCGGTTTCCTCCTTTGTGACGTAACGGCCGGTCATTACGCCTCGCGCTGCCATCCGATCCAATCGCATAAGACCTGGCCCATCACGCGTTCGAGGTCGCGGCCGGCGAGCCAGGGCAGTTCCTCGGTAAACATACTTACGCACTGACGATAGGAGCAGGGCATACGCGTGATATCGGTGCCCCAGAAGTACCGGTCAGGTCCGAACGCATCGAAAATACGATGCATATGGTCGTGTATGTTGCGATACGGATATGATGCCGTGGAGTAGCCAGGCGCGCCGGTCGCCTTCACCGCGATGTTGGGGTACTTGGCCAGACCGCATAGTTCAGCATTTTTGCTGAATGCGGCATCGTCCTTGCCGCCGAGGACGTGGCCGAGATGGTCGATGATCAAACGCAGTCCGGGATGCCGTTCGGCGATTTGGCCTACCAGCGGAAAGAACCGGCTGGCCATGAGGGCGATCAGCACTCCGGCCTGCTCCGCCGCCGACCACAGCCAGTCCATCGTGCCATCGGCGTGCCAGGTCTGCTTTTCCGGCCGAACCAGGGCGTAACGCAACCCGAGCACACCGGGCTGGCTTCTCCAACTGTCCATCAGGGCACGACTTCGCGCCTGGTCCGGCGGTAGATATCCCAGAATGGCGAACTGATCCGGGTGAGCGCGTGTCGCCTCGACCGCGACGTCGCGCGACCGAGGGTCCCAGCTCGGCGGATGGATCAGCGCCGCATCAACGCCGGCGTTTGCCA
>CALFNB010000654.1 GCA_937902425.1 uncultured Acetobacteraceae bacterium
TGTTGGGGGCCGTTATCACGATCGTCGGAGTGCGGGAGACCTCCGCCAAGCTGGCGCCCGGCCTGGTCCGCGCGGCGGAATGACAGCAAGGATCAGCGATCGGGCGGCGGATTTTCCGCGGGTCCGATCGCATGATCCGTCGACAGCTTCACGAACACCGCATCCAGCACCGACAGAACCAGGATCGCGAAACAAAGCTGACCCAGACGGGCGAACTCGCCCAGGCCGAGCGGGACGAGAAGATCGGGACTGAACCAGATCGCGAGTCCCGCCGCGACGAACGCCACCACAATCTGCGCCGTGGAACGCCAGATCATGGTACCACCGCCCGTGTGACGTCGGTCCGGAACAGCAGAGCGTCACCGATCCGTTCCAGGGTTCCATCCATTCGCGTCGTGATGGCGACGTAATCACGCAGCGCGTCGGGCAGCGCGTGGTTCTGGGGATCGCCCATCAGCAAATACTGTGTCCCAAACACCGGAGTCGTGGTGATGAACACCGGCGGCACCCCACCCAACAGACACACGTTGGCGCAAGCCTTGTGCGCCGGTTTGTTGCCCGGCCGCATCACGCCCAGTGAACATTTGCCATCGCAGATCTCGCCGGTGAGGCGCCAGGTGCCCAGTGGTTCGCGCAGCGGCGCTGGCGCATCACCCGGCGCCGGTCGCAATTGATCGACGAGCAGCAGATCGCGGTCGCCTCGTTTGACCCCGCCACCGGTCGCCCGCACATGTTTGCCGTCCAGGGCACGCGCTTCCGCCTGCACGCCGCGCTTGCCACCGCCCGACAAAATGACGGTGTGCTGGTCCTTGTCGGTCACGATCATCGGATATGGATCGGCGATCAGCACGCCGGTGATGTCTTTGTCGCCGGAGAAATCGCCGCCTCCGGGATCGTCGACGGTGACCCCCAGGGTAAACGCCAGAACACCGAAGCCGGCGACCAACGTGAACAACAGAAGTGCCAGAAAGCCGAGATGCGGCAACGCGCTCCGGCCCGACCACCCGACGAACAACGGCTTCATGGGACTGGGACCGGCGTGACGACGGTACTGGGCGGCTTCGGCACGGGATCCACCCAAACGCGGCCATCGACGATACGGAGTTGGAAGGTCGCCAGGGTCTCGGTGAATGGAGGCGGCGCGCACCCATCCTCAAACCGGTACTGGTAGCCGTGCCACGGGCAAGTGATGCAGCCATCAATGACCCTGCCCTCCGCGAGAGGACCGTTCTGGTGCGCGCAGAGATTCGTTACGGCGGACAGCCGACCGGCGTGCCGGAAGACCGCGATGGATTCGGCATTCGGTGGCGTAACGACAACGCCCAGGTCTTCGCCAATCGCCTCGGCCGGGCCGGCATCGAGCCAGCCGTCCATCAACGCCGCCTCGGTCGCGCGCCGGCGCGACGCTGCCACGTGCAACGCCGCGACACCCACCACGCAAAACCCTACCACCACCGCCAGAAACGGGTTCTGTGCCGCCTGCAATGCACCCAACGAGATATGCGCGACCACGGACAAGTAAGCCGCGTAAAGCGTCATATGCAGCGCCTTCCACAGCGGTGGCGTCAAGAAGCGTAACCAGAAGTCGTGACTTGTCGCGGCCAGCAGGAACAGCACCAGCAACGAGAAGATGCCAAAAATTTCGAACGGAAATCCCTGCGTCTGCGAGAAGCTGGTATTGCCTCGCAGCAGCATTTCAAACCGGTCATAGGGGCCGTAGCTGAAATACCAGTCCAGCGCCGCGTACGCATGGGTTGTCGCGACCGCGGCGGTCAGCACGCCAAAATGACGGCGATTGTAAAGCAATGGCAGAAAGCGCGGGTCCAACCGCGTGGCGGGGCCGATCGACAGAATCACTGATAGCAGCAGGAACGCACAGGTGCCGAACGCGTTCATGCGCATCGTATACTCGTCCAGCGGCAGCGTCACATGTTGAAACGACGGCGCCACCCACAAGAATACGCTGATATAAACGCCCGTCACCGCAAGAGCGACCGCATCGTAAACGATCTTGGTGACGTTCCAGCCGACGGGCGCGTAACGTTCGCTCATTTCGGCGGTGCCAGTTGGATTTGCGGGGCCTCGGTTGGACCGATCGGGCGCAGCGCCAGAGACAACAGCACGACCGCCGGCAGCAGGCCCGCCAGCACGAGCCAGATCACGCGGTGCGCGTCACGGTGACGGCGCCTCATCGCGACAGCACGAACCAGCGGAACGCGACAAACGGCCACAGCAGCACCAGACCAGGCAGCAGCAGCGGCCGAAATGCGTAGGAACCGCGCGCGGCGGGATCGATCCGGCCGATCCCCAGGAACAGGAACGTGACCCCCACGATAACACCGATCGCCAACCAGACCGTCAGGCAATCAACAATGATCGCGGCGGCCATCGGCGTCAGTGGGCCTCGGCCCAGGTGCGGCCGGTGCCGGTTTCGACGACGAGCGGGACGGACAGGGTGGCGGCGGATTCCATGACCCGCCGCGCCACGCCGGCCAATCCGGGGGCGTCGGCTTCGGGAACCTCGAACAGCAGTTCGTCATGCACCTGCAACAGCATCCGCGCCGATGGAGCCTCGCGCGCCAGCACCGCGGGCAAGTGGACCATGGCGCGCTTGATAATGTCGGCGGCGCCGCCTTGCAGCGGAGCGTTGATCGCCTGCCGCTCGGCGTAAGACCGGCGCGCCGGCATCTTATCGGCGATGCCGGAGATCCAGCAGCGGCGGCCAAACGGTGTGGTGACGTAACCTTTTTCCTTTGCCACCGCTTTGGCGTGCTCCATGTAATCGCGGATTCCGGGGTAGCGCTCAAAGTAGCGTTTGATGTAGCCGAGGGCCTCGCCCTGGCCGATCCCCAGTTGCCGGGCGAGACCGAAGCCGCTGATGCCGTAGATGATGCCGAAATTGATCGCTTTCGCACGGCGGCGGGTCATCGGGTCCATGCCCTGCATCGGCACGCCGAATACTTCGCTGGCGGTGCGGGCATGGATGTCCTCGCCGCGGGCGAAACTTTCCTTCAGCGCGGGGATGTCGGCGACATGGGCCAGCAACCGCAACTCGATCTGCGAGTAGTCCGCGCTGACCAGCACGTTGCCCGGCTCGGCGATGAAGGCGTGGCGGATGCGGCTGCCTTCCTCGGTGCGGATCGGAATGTTCTGCAAATTCGGATCGGTCGAGGACAACCGCCCGGTCTGCGCGATCGCCATCGCGTAACTGGTGTGCACGCGGCCCGTTTCCGGATTGATCTGTTCCACCAGTGCATCGGCATAAGTCGACTTCAATTTCTGCAACTGCCGCCATTCCAGGATGCGGGCGGGCAATTCATGACCCTGATCGGCCAGACCCTGCAACACCGAGGAGTCCGTCCCCCAGGCGCCGGTCTTCATCCGCTTGCCGCCGGGCAGG
>CALFNB010000655.1 GCA_937902425.1 uncultured Acetobacteraceae bacterium
TACAACGAATCTCACGCATGATAACGTTCTGTGTCATTCGTGAGACACCCAGCGGTCGGCTCGTGCGTCCGAGCCAGTCTCGTTCGGGTTTGGGAAGCGCCACATGACATCCTGTTCAAGCTCGGCATTCAGGTGGTCGTGGCGTGGGGTCCATCCCGCCTTCGGTGAGGGCCTGAACCTCAGCGTCGCGGCCAAGGACACGGTGGGGTTTCGCCGGTACCCGCGACGGAACAGGCGGACATCTGGGCGGCGGCATGTTATTATTCCTCATACTGCGGTGCCATCATCGCGGACCAGAGTCGGCGACGACCTGAACGTCAGACGATCGTACAGGGTCGCGAGAGCCAGAGCGCAGTCGATCTCGGGGAGATGGATGATCGCTTTCAGACCTTCCAACAACAAATGGCGCCAGTCGCCACCAGGCGCGCGGGACCAATGGAAAACCTGAGGCAGGTCCGGATCGATCAGGACGATATGGGCCATACTCGGGACAGTCTTGTATTCTTCCAGCTTGCGAAGCCTGTCGAACTCGCGGGTCGTCGGAGACAGAACCTCCATCACCAGGAAAGGGGCTCCGGCGGTTGTCGCGTCATCGTCAAAAGCAGCACAATCGATGCCCGCGTCGGGCCTGCGAATGTTGCCGGCGGGAATGCGAACCGCGATATCCGCCGAGAAATTCCGGCATTCTTTGCCGCGCAACCGCGCGTGCAACCCGGCCTGGGCGTTCATGACGATCAAATCGTGCCGCTGTTTCGCTCCCGCCATCGCCACCGGAACGCCATCGACAAGTTCATGGCGCTGGTCCTGGCGCAGGCCCCAGTCCAGGAATTCCTCGGCTGACATTCGTGTCACGGCACGCTCGCTCATTCCGGGATTTCTCCGCTCACGAGCTGATATAGCACGACCGTCGCCGGATTGTCTTTCGCCCCGGTCTGGACTCGCTCACGCCAAACGCGGCATGCACATGGTCCGGAAACGGACGATGCCCACGCCCGAAAGACCCGCCACCATGAAATTCGGCTACTTCACCCTCAGCGACAACAGCTACCGCGACAACGCGCGCCCGGCGAACCAGTTCGTGGCCGACATCATCGATGAGGCGATCGAGGCCGACCGGCTTGGCATGCACTCCGCCTGGATCGGCGAGCATCACTTCTCCACGCTCGGCGTGCTGTCCTGCCCCGATCTGGCGCTCGCCTTCATCGCCGCGCGCACGCAGCGCATCCGCCTCGCCCCGGCGGTGACCGTTCTGCCCTTGCATCATCCGATCCGGGTCGCCGAGCAATGGGCCAGCCTCGACCTCATGAGCGGCGGACGCGTCGATTTCGCCGCCGGCCGCGGCTATGACCGGCGCGAGTATGAGCCGCTCGGCATCGACTTCGACAACAACCAGTCGATCTTCGAGGAAGGCATGGAGGTGGTGCGCCGGCTGTGGGACGCCGATGGTCCGATCTCCCACCACGGGCGGCATTACCGGTTCGACGACGTCTCGATCACGCCGCGGCCGCTGCAAAAGCCGTTGCCCGCTTATGTCGCGTCGTTCTCGAAACCATCGATCGAGTTGGCGGGCCGTCTGGGCTGCGGCCTGATCGTGGCACCGTTCGCCGCCGCGATGAGTTTCGGCGGCTTGCGCCAGGTCGCCGACCTGTATCAGGAGACCCTCGCCCGCCACGGCAAACCGCGCGGGCGGCTGATGTGCAGCTATTTCATCCATTTCGCCGACACCGCGGCCGAGGAAGCCGCCGCGCGCGCCCGTCAGATCCGGTACTACCAGGAATGCGTCATCCCCGCGTTCCCCGGCGATCCCGCCACCGCACCGCCGAGCTATCGATACTTCATCGACATGGTCGCCCGCCTGCGTACCGTCCGCCCGGAGGACCTCGGCGAGAACTCGGTACTGATCGGCTCAGCCGCGCGCATCGGCGAAATTCTCCGGAACGTCGCGGCGGCGGGCATCGACGAGGTGATCCTGTATTTCAACGTTGGGCTCAAACCGCACGCCCAGGTGAAGACGGAGATGGCACGATTCATGGAGGAGGTGGCGCCCGGGTTCGCCTGATGCACGAAATGACCGCGTTTCGTTTGGAAGCATTCAGGGTCGCGCCGGTGGTGCGATGCCGATCGCGCCAGCCAGGCCGGCGGCTACCAAGGTTTCCCGCACCGTGACTTGCGCGGCGTCGTTCACATCAAATACGATTATAATGGCGACGAACGGCTTGTTCCTCACCTCGATCTGATCATCAAACAAACTCCGGGCTTGCTCGTGACGCTCACCGGCGGATGGCATCACGTGCACGCGATGAGGTGCGCGCCAGAGACGGGTTGACGATGTCCACGTTCTACACGTTCGACGCGTCGCGAGGGCGATGCGTATGGGCTCGGACCGCTGGCGGATTGAAGTCCAGCGGTTTTCATTATGGCAATTGTTGGCTTCCTCACATCATACTCTGGCTTGACCCTGCAAGAGTCACACATCCTGGTTCCGCCCAGATCCTGACGCCGCCGACCTGACGGCCGTGACCATGTTGTCCGCCTCGGCCCACGAGCAGGCAAGCAAGTTTTCAACCACCGAGAACACGGAGAGCCACGGAGGACCACGGAGAAGCGAATTATGGCGCGTCGCGCGGTGCTCGATCGCACGCCCGCGCGAAGCGCCCAAAATCCTTCCTGATTACGCATAAACCTCAGCCAGTTTCAGAAGCCGGTAGGGCATGGGCGGGGTGCGCACGCACGCCCAGCATAAGCGCGGCACGATCACTGCCAGATCGTATCGACGGTTAAAGCGATATTCGAACTCGCCTGATAGCGCGGGACAGGCTTTGATGGAACGGCAGGTGCCAGTGATCGCGGCCTTGATGTCGCCAAGGGCGGGTTGACCCAACTTAAAGCTGGAACCCGGACCGACGCGGGTCCTGACCCCGTCCTGATGGCGCATCCTGCCTCGGTTACGCCGCCGAATCAGTGCGGTCCGTCACTGACGACCGTGCGGGTTGGGTCGAGGTTCCGCCTCGCGAGCCCGGAAATCGCCTTGCCGGAGAAACCATCACCCCCGTCCGAGCTTCGCCCGAACCGGCTTGCCCTCTGGCGTCGTCTCGACCGCCGCGGCGCAGTTTTTGCCTGGTAAAGACCGATCTAACCTTGATGGTGATGGCAACGAGCCGAGTCGGTATGGACGACAACTTTCACAGGGATCGATCGGTGTTTCGCCTCCACTTTGTCGGAAAATTTTACACTATTGAGACGATAGCCAGCCAGCCTACCGCGAAGTCATTGATTTATCATGGCTCTGCATCGCGGCACAGTTTTTGCATTGGACTGGGTGTGCGTCTATGGTGAGCGGGGAGGAGCCTGATTAGTTTCGTAGGACAACACATTGAGACAACTGCGCGGGTTGGCGATGGCCATGACCGCCGGTTTCACAGGGTTCGGCCAACGCGCATGTTTTCATGTTGAGTAAGGTTTGGAAGCAAGAAACGAAAAGGTAAATAACATGAAGAAAATTCTGTTTGCAGGGGCGTCACTTCTGGCTCTCACCGCTGGTGCCCCGTCCGCCCGGGCGACGGTGTACGGTTATACCGGCGGCTTCAGCGCCCCTTTCATCGTGCCGGCCACCGGCATCTACGACATTCTGGTCTTCGGCGCGCAAGGCGGTAGTGGCCCCGGCGGCGCCCCTGGTGGCCTGGGCGCCGAGATCGGCGGCGATTTCAGCCTGACCGCGGGCGACACGCTGATGATCGCCGTCGGCGGCCAGGGCGGCGCGGGCGGTCCTGCCGCCGGCCTCTACCACGGCGGCGGCGGCGGCGGCGGCGGCGGCAGCTTCGTGTTCGACAGCACCACCAACCTGAAGCTGGCCATCGCGGGCGGCGGCGGCGGCGGCAGCTTCAACGGCGGCGGTGGGAGCGGCGGCCGTACCGGCGCCGGCGGCGGCCCAGGCTACGGCGGCGCGTTCGGCGGCACAGCCGGCAACTTCGGCCTCGGCGGCAACGGCGGCGACGGCGGTGGCGGCGGTGGTGGCTTCAACAGCAACGGCGGCCATGGCACCGCGGCCGGCGGCGGCGGCGGCGGCAACTCGTTCACAAATGGTCTTGCCGGCGGCAGCGGCGGCGGCGGCGGCGGCTTCGGCTACGGCGGCG
>CALFNB010000656.1 GCA_937902425.1 uncultured Acetobacteraceae bacterium
TCTCCTTGTCGAACAGTGTGTCTTATTTCCGTGTCTCAGTTCAGGGGTTCACTCCTGTGGCGTGAGGGAAGAATAACACGGATTTTCACGGATTAAGGGCACGGATTACACGGAATACGGATGCGCGCGAAGCGCCCAAATTGCTTTTTCAGCGACTCCGACAAAGAGTCTGGCCGCACCATCGCGCCGCCCCACTCCCTGTAATCCGTGGCCTTAATCCCTGAAAATCCGTGTTACCCCTTGCTTGTTTCGCGATCCATTTACGCATTCTTGAGAAATGGTAACATGGGCAGTATGGGAGTTGGTCACCGCAGGTGGTGACCCTATCCCGCTGGTTTGAAGCCTTGGCGGGCCGAACCGGCCTATGGCGCAACCATTCTGAAAACACTGCACGACAAGTATGTCACGGATGAACCGTATTCCATTCCTCGACGCCATCCGGGGCATACTGGCGTCCGTGGTTGTGGCGCATCACATCTTGATGTGGGAAGGTCTCAACGTCCTGGACGGTGTAGCCGCTCTGGCGGTTTGTTGCTTCTTCATCCTGTCCGGTTACGTTCTGGCCAGAGGCTACGATGGGAATGTCTTGGCGTTTTTCGTGCGCCGTTTCATCAGGCTCTGGCCAGTCTATGCTGTCTGTTTGACGAGTGGGTATCTGCTGTATGGTGATAGTCCTACTTGGCAAGAACTCATCTGGTGGCCGACGCCGAGATTGCAGTCGCTGGCCAAGATCGATCTTCCGGCATGGACACTTTACATAGAGGCGTGGGCGACCCCTTTGCTGCCGGTGCTGGTATGGATTGCGAGATGGAATCGCATAGCCGCCCTGGCGGTCTCAACGTCGCTATTTGTGGTGTCGCTTTTCATGATGGACGGAATTTATGTGTCCATCGTCTACTTTGCCTTCTTCGCAATTGGCATCGCCTGCTCGCAATTTGAACTCTCGTTACCCGATACTGCACCGCCTTTGGCATTATGGCTCGGACGCATTGGCTACAGTTTATTCCTGTCGCATTGGGTCGTGCTAACGGGGCTTTTCATGGTGCTCGGTCGGTGGGCGGTACTACCCGCTGTACCCGCCATTTTTGTGGTGGCGTTCGGTGTCTGGTGGGCGATTGAGCGTCCTTCCATCAGGGTTTCACGACAGGTCGGAGCGACTTTCCGCCGTCTGAAGATCGATCCAAAGAACATCCCGAATCCAAAAGCTATGGCAGGTGCCAATCTTGAAGAAATCGGGGGCGCCCTTGAAGAAATAGACTATTCGACGCTAAGCCGCTGAATTGATTGGAGGTCCGGGCCGGAATCGAACCGGCATCCGCGGATTTGCAGTCCGATGCATCACCACTCTGCCACCGGACCCCCGGGCACGCTCAGGCCTGAAAAACCGAGAAACCCGACCGGTTCATCCTCCCGGGAGGGAGTTAGCAGGTTCATCCGCGAGAATCCACCTCACCACTCCGCGCCAGAAACCCGCATCGGCGCCGGACACGGCGGGGACCATCCCTCGATCCAGCCTGGCGTTCGGCGCGCCAGCCCTGTATAAGCCCGCGAAACCTGACAGATCGAAACGATGATGGCCCCGTCCGCCCCGAAAGCCCCGTCCGCCCCGAAAGTCCAGTACGACGCCTTCCTGATCGAGGCCCGCAACCGCATGGTGGACAGTCAGATCCGCCCCAACCGGGTTTCCGACTGGCGTATCCTGGACGCGATGCGTCACCTGCCGCGGGAGCGATTCTTGCCTGACGCGCAGCTCGCGCTGGCGTATGCCGACCAGAACGTGCCGTTGGGCGGCGGGCGAGTGCTGCTCCAGCCCATGGCACTGGCTCGGTTGCTGCAGGCCGCGGCGCCGTCGGCTGGCGAGAAGGCGTTGGTCGTCGGCGCGGCAACCGGCTACTCCGCCGCGCTGCTCGCGGCACTCGGCTGCGAGGTCACCGCCCTGGAAGAACCTGGGGTGCTGTTTGATCTGGCGAAGGACGCTCTGGCCGCGGTCGCGCCGGGGGTCCTGCTGGTCAGCGGTCCGTTGCCGGCGGGATGGCCGGCGGGAGCGCCGTACGATCTCATTCTGATTGACGGCGCGGTGCCCGAGGTTCCCGCCGCGGTGGCAAGCCAACTGAATCGGGAGACCGGCCGCCTGCTGACGATCGTCGGGCCCAACGGCATGAGCGGCGGAACAAGCCGTTCCAGCCTCGCGGTGCACGCGGAGCCGACGCCGGCCGGTGTATCGGTGCGCGCACTGTTCGATTGTCGCAGCCCAGTACTGCCGCCCTTCGCGGTGGCGCCGGCGTTCGAATTCTGATCGGTTGGTTCCTCGCTTTTTCCTCGTGGTCAGCGGCGTATGTCCGCCTCGCGTTAATCGATCTGTAACAACAATGGCCGATAACGACCTGACAGGGCGGGCGCCGGATGCGGGAGCATGTGCAACGTCATGGCGCGGGCGCGCGGTTTGTGGCACAGCTTCGCCGGTGGGTTGTGAACGGTGGTGAACCGGCGGCCGGTGGACGGCCGGCGGTTCGGATCGCCGTTGGCGTTTGACTGTCCATAGGCTTCTGAATGTCCATAGGCTGCTGAATATAAGGTGTCGCATGGGTCCGCGTTTCGGTCTGTTTCTTCCTTTGTGCGCCACGCTGGTGTCCGGGCCGGTGTTGGCGCAGACCCCACCGGGTCAGAGTCAATTGGTGCCAACGCCGCTCGCGCCCGGCGCGGCATCATCGGCTGCTCCGGCGGCCACTCCAGCGGCCCCTCCATCGGTCTCTGGGGCATCGGTCCCTCGGGCATCAGTCCCCCGGGCGGCGCCCACATCGGCGGCGGCCTCTCCCACAACCACGATGAGCCCCAAAACACCGGCGATGAAGCCGGCCTCTGGGCGGGCGACGACCGTTCGCATGGGTCCGTCAAAACCAATCTCCGCGACGGACATGGTCGCGACCGGTGTGCCGCGCACGTTGAATGAGGCGCTGGCCGCGACCTATTCCTATCAGCCGGCATTGCGGGCCGAGCGCGCCAAATTGCGCGCCACCGATGAAACCGTGCCAGCCGCCCTGGCCGGCTGGAGGCCCACCGTGCAATTCAGCGGCGCCGGCGGGTATGGTAACGGCACGACACGCGCCTATAGCTTCGTGGCGCACAGCACGCTGAACTCACCATCCGACCGGCTGATCGGCTCGGCGACCGTCCAGGCGCAGCAAACCCTGTACAATGGCGGCAAGAATCAGGCGACCATCAACCGCGCGAAGAACCAGGTGATGGCTGAACGCGCGACGCTGATCGCGCAGGAGCAGACCAGTTTCACCAATGCCGTGAATGCTTATGTCGGTGTGATTCAGGCGCAGGAGCAACTCGATCTGAACCGCAACAACGAAATGGTTTTGACCAAACAGTTGCAGGCGACCAATGACCGGTTCCGGGTTGGTGAGATCACGCGCACCGACGTCGCGCAGGCGGAGGCCGCGCTGGCCGGTGCCACGGCGCAACGCGAAACCTCGGAAGGCCAGCTGGAAACCGCGCGCGGAACGTTCCAGCAGATCATCGGTGTCCTGCCACCCCGCGATCTCATTCCACCGCAGCCACTCGATCTCGGTTTGAAGAACGAGACCGAGGCGATCAAGGCGGCGGCGGTCAACAATCCGCAGGTGATCGCGGCGCAATTCAACGAAGCCTCCGCCAAGGACTCGATCGACGTGGCGCTGGCGCAGCTGCTGCCCTCGGTGACCCTGCAAGGACAAATGTTCCAACAGAATAACGTTTCCGGGTGGTCGACGCAGAGCAACGGCTATCAGGTGACCGCGAACCTCGCGGTGCCGATCTACCAGGGCGGCTCGGAATACGCCGGCGTGCGGCAGGCGCGGCAGTTGGTGCAGCAAGCGGGACGCCAGGTCGATGACGCGCGGCGCACCGCCATCCAGAACGCGGTGCAGGCATGGGAGACATTGGTCGCCGCCCGTGCCGCGGCGGACAGCACGCGTTCGGCGATTCGCGCGAATGAAATCGCGTTGGAAGGTGTGGAGCGCGAAGCTATCGTCGGGAGCCGTACCACGCTCGACGTGTTGAATGCTCAGCAGCAGTTGCTGAACTCACGGACGTCGCTGGTGCAGAACCTGGCACAGTTGGTGAATGCATCCTATGCGGTCGCGGCGGCGGTTGGCCGTCTGACAGCGCGAGACATGCACCTGCCGGTGCCACTGTACGACGAGACCGCTTACTACAACGCCGTGCGCGACAAGTGGGTGGGCCTCGGAGATTATGCGACGAACCAACCCGGCCGCTGACCGGAGCGCGGAGCAGGAGATCGATGAGCGGATCACAGCTGCAACAGAATGGGGCGCAACCCGGTGGGGGGCAGCCAGGTGGCGCACCCTCGGCCAACGTGGACCCGTCCATGGAGGACATCCTGGCCTCCATCCGGCGCATCCTGAGCGAGGAGGACCCGCCCGCCGCGCTCGTTGCCCCACCGAGCCAGGAGGCTGAGCAGCAGCAGGACGTACTGGTTCTCGATCACTCGATGCTGGTGGCGGTGGCGCCGGCGCCGCGGCCTGCCATCGTGGCCCGATCGGCCCCGCCGCCGCCGCCGCCGCCGATGCTGGTGCCGGCCGCGGCGCCGGCGGAGGTGACGCCGGTCGAGGAGACGCCGGCGGAAGAGCCGCGGTCCGATGAGCCGCGGTCCGACGAGACGCGATCCGAGGAGACGGGATCCGAGGAGACGGGGGTCGATGAGACACGGTCCGAGGCCGCCGCATCGTCAGAACCGACACCGGCCGACGAGACAGCGGTCGAGATGATATCAGAGG
>CALFNB010000657.1 GCA_937902425.1 uncultured Acetobacteraceae bacterium
AACGCCTCGGCGGCATCGACGAAGCGGCCGGTGAACACCAGTTCCTTGGCGCGCGCCATGCCAATTCGTTTCAACAGAAACCAGATCGCCCCGCCGTCCGGCGCCAGACCGATCCGCCGGAAGATCTGTGAGAACCGCGCGGTCTCGGAGGCTACGATCAGGTCGCAGGCCATGGCGATGCTCCAACCGATGCCGACGGTTGGGCCTCGCACGGCGGCGATGACCGGTTTCTCGATCGAGGTCAGCACCCGGATGTAGGAATGGCTGCCCTGCTGGAGTTTTTCCCGCTCGCCACGCAAATCCTTGCGCTCCATGCGTCCGACGTCGGCACCGGTGCAGAACGCGCGGCCCTCGCCGGTGACGATGATCGCGCGCACGGCCTCATTGAACCGCAACTCGGAAAAATGCTCCCGCAGTTGCTGGCGCATTTCCCAGGTCAACGCATTCAGCCGCTCCGGCCGGTTCAGCACCACTTTCGCCACCGCGCCTTCGATGATCAGATCGACCGGCATGTCCGCCCTCCCTCATGCGATACGTCATCCAAGCGTGTTGACGGCACCGGGGCAAGGTTGCACCTTCGGCGGCGAGAATCCCGGAGGAACAGCATGCAACGCCCATTCGAAGGCATTCGGATCATCGACATCACCCACGTGCTGGCGGGCCCGTTCGCCGCGTATCAGCTTGGGCTCATGGGCGCGGATGTGATCAAGGTGGAACATCCGGACGAACCCGATCAAAGCCGGGACTCCGGCAGCGACAACGATCTGAACCATGCCAACATGGGAACTGGCTTCCTGACGCAAGGATCGAACAAGCGCGCCATCACGCTGAACCTTAAAACCGAACAGGGCCGGGAGATTCTGAAGAAGCTGGTCGCGACCGCCGATGTGCTGGTGGAGAACTACCGGCCCGGAGCATTCGAAGCGCTTGGACTTGGCTATGAGGACCTGAAGAAAATCAATCCGAAACTGATCTACGCCTCGTTCTCGGCGTTTGGTCAGGGTGGACCGCGGCGAGTGCAAACCGCGTACGACCATGTCATCCAGTCCACGTCAGGCATCATGGCGATGACCGGCACGCCGAACGCCAACCCGATCAAGATCGGTGCCCCGGCGATCGATTACGCGACCGGGACGATGGGCGCGTACGCATTGTCGGCCGCGTTGTTTCAAAGGGAACGAACCGGCCAGGGCCAACGCGTCGACATGGCGATGCTGGATGTCGCGATGATCCTGATGGCGAGCCACATCACCGGCTATCTGCGCAACGGCAAGCATCCCAAACCATCCGGCAACACGACCGGCCACGCCACCAGTCAGGCGTATGAAACGAAGGACGGCATGGTCATGGTCGGCGCCTCCAACCTGCGCCAGCAACGCAGGCTGTGGACGGTGCTGGAGCGGCCGGAGATGATCAAGCGCACCAACGACGAGCGCCACGCGGACCATGACCGCGAGGTCAAAGTGCTGAAAGACATCATGCTGACGCGCACCGCCGCCGAGTGGGAAGAATGGTTGCAAGAACGCCACGTTCCGGCGTGCCGGGTGCGCACCATGGGCGAGGCGCTCGCCGATCCGCAGATCGTCAGCCGGAACATGCTGCACAAGCATGAAAATGCTCCGGGAGTGCCCGGGTCGTTCAGCGTGCCGGTCGCCGCCTTCAATTTCGCCCATGGCGGCCCAAAGGTAGACCGCCCGCCGCCGATGTTTGGCCAGCACAACGAGGAAGTGCTCACCGAGCTTGGCTACAGCAAAGCCGACGTCGCACGCTTCAAAGCCGCCAAAGTCATCTGAAAGGACCCGACCATGAGCGACCTGCCGAACCATGTTGAAATCCACGAGGAAGGCCCGCGCGAGGGGTTTCAGATCGAACCCGGCCCGATCAGCACGGCGGACAAAATCCGCCTGATCGATGCGCTGTCGGAAACCGGCCTGCATCACATCCAGGCTTGCTCATTCGTGAATCCTCGGCTGGTGCCCGGTTGGGCGGATGCCGAGGCGGTCGTGGCCGGCTTCACCGCCAAACCGGGCGTGCACTACACCGGACTTTATTTCAACGGCAACGGCCTCGATCGCGCGCTGGCGTTCGAGGACAAGCTGACCATCAGAGGGTCGATTTCGTTGACCGCGTCGGAGGGCTTCACCAAGAAGAACCTCAATCGCACGCACGCGGATAATGTGGAGGCGATGAAGCGTCACGCGGAACTGCATCTCGCCAAGGGGATTCCGGTGACCCGCGTCGGTGTCATGGCCGCGTTCGGTTGCAACTACCAGGGCGATATTCCGCCGGCTCAGGTGGTCAAGACGCTGGATGACGGGATGAAGATCGCCGACGAAACCGGCGCGAAGATCTCGCTGTTTTCGCTCGCCGACACGATGGGTTGGGCCACGCCCGTGCGCATCGAACGCGTCATCGCGGCGGTACGCGAACGCTGGCCCGACATGAAAATCTCGCTGCATTTGCACGACACGCGCGGCCTCGCGGTGGCCAACGCGCATGCCGGATTGAAGATGGGCGTCACCCGCTTCGACTCGACGGTCGGTGGTCTGGGCGGTTGCCCCTTCGCCGGCCAGCCGAAAGCCGCCGGCAACATCTGCACCGAGGAACTCGTCTTGCTCTGCGAGGAAATGGGCATCGATACCGGCGTCGATCTCGACAAACTGATCGAGGTCGGCCGTATGGCGGAGGATATCGTCGGCCATCAATTGCCGGGTGAACTGATCCACGCCGGAAGCCTGGACGCGTTCCGGCGGATGGCGGCCTGATGTCGGCTCGGCCCCTGGCGGGATTGAAGGTACTGGAGTTCACCCACACCGTCATGGGGCCAACCGCCGGGCTGCTGTTCGCGGAACTCGGTGCTGATGTCATCAAGGTCGAGCCCGCCCCGACCGGCGACCACACGCGCCGTCTGGGCGGCTTCGGCGCCGGTTTTTTCGCCGCGTTCAACCGCAACAAACGCAGCCTCGCGATCGACCTTAAGCATCCGGACGGCCAGGCGGCGATGTACCGCCTGGTCGAAAAGACCGACGTCGTGCTGGAGAATTACGGCCCCGGCACGATGGAACGGTTGAAGTGCGGCTATGAGCACTTCGCGCCGCGTAACGATCGCCTGATTTACCTCGCCTTGAAAGGCTATCTGGCCGGCCCGTATGAGCATCGGCCCGCTCTGGACGAAGTCGTGCAGTTCCAGACCGGTCTGGCCTGGATGACCGGTCCACCTGGACGGCCACTGCGCGCCGGTGCGTCGGTGATCGACATCATGGGCGCGGTATTCGGCGTGGTCGCCGCGCAGGCCGCCTTGCGAGAGCGCGACCTTACCGGCAAAGGCCAACGCGTCAGCAGCGCTCTGTTCGAAAGTGCCGCGTTTCTCATGAGCACGCACATGGCCGGCATGGCCGCCACCGGCCTCGAAGCCCGCCCAATGCCTGCCCGCCGCGGCGCCTGGGCCATCTACGAGGTCTTCGACACCGCGAATGAGGGCCAGTTGTTCATCGGCGTCACCAGCGACCAGCAATGGACCCGGTTCGTCGAGGAATTCGGCCTTCAGGAACTCGCCGCCGACCCTCGGTTGGCAACCAACCTGACTCGCCTCGCGGAACGATCCTGGCTGATCCCGGCCCTGCGAGAAGTTCTGATCAAATACCCCCAACCAGAAATTGAAGCCCGCTGCGAACGAGCCAACGTATCCTGGGCTCCGGTTGGGCAGCCGAAGGACATGTTCGTCGATCCGCATCTGCTCGCGACCGGTGGATTGCTCGATGTCTACGTCTCGCGCTTTGGTGGCGGGGACGGTAAGGTCGTCGGACTGCCCGCGTTGCCGATTGAATTCGGCGATCATCAGCGGCCCGGCATCACGCGGCAACCGCCCAAAGTGGGCGAGCACAATGCCGAAGTGCTGGCCGAAGCCGGCTTCACGCAACCGGAAATCAACAGTCTGGCGGAAAGCGGCATCATCGTCGCCCCGTGAACCAAATGGAGACAACACATGCAACTCGGCCGGCTTGGCGCATGGTATTCCACCGATAAGCTCGGCGGACCGGCGCAGATCAGAGAATTCGTCGGCACCGTGGAAAGGCTTGGATACGATACGCTCTGGTATCCGGAATCACGCGGCTACGAATCGTTCGCGGTTGCCGGCTTCATGCTGTCCTGCACATCGAAACTCAAGATTGGCAGCTCGATCGCCAGCATCTATGCGCGAGACGCGTTCACCTCGCGCCGCGGCATGATCACGTTGAACGACCTGTATGGCGATCGGTTCATCCTTGGCCTCGGTGTCAGCCATCCGCCGATGGTGGAAGGAATCCGAGGCCACACCTATGAAAAGCCAATCCCGGCGATGCGCCGCTATTTGAAGGGGATCTGCGAAGGGGAACCTGGCGCGGACAAATTCCCGCTCGCCGTCGCCGCGCTCGGCCCGCTGATGTTGAAGTTGTCAGGCGAAATGACCCAGGGCGCGTTGCCCTACAACACCACGCCGAAACATACGGCGGAGGCGGCGAAAATCCTCGGCCCAGGAAAGTGGTGCGCAATCGAACAGAAGGTAACGTTGGAGACAGATCCGATGAAAGCGCGCGTACTGGGCCGCAAGGAACTCTCACGGTACATGACGCTGGACAACTACCGCAACAACTGGTTGCGGATTGGCTTTACCGATGCGGACCTGAGTAACGGAGGCTCCGATGCGTTCATCGATGCGATGATGTTGTGGGGAAGTGCCAACAAAGTGAAGGAAGGCCTGCGCGCGCACTTCGCGGCGGGCGCGACGCACGTGACGATCCAACCGGTGCACGATGACGGCGACATCGCGGCGCGCGATCACATCCTGGCGATGCTGGCGGACACATGATCGACCCCACCAAGGACACCGTCCTGATCACCGGCGCGGCTGGTGCCATCGGCACCGCGCTACGCGTTGGCCTGCGGGCCGGCTGGTCGCATCTGCGGCTGACCGACGCGCGACCGATCAAAGACCCGACGCCAAACGAGCAAGCCATCGTCGCCGATGTCGGTGACCGCGCGGCCATCGAAAAGATGATGCAAGGCGTCAGCGCCGTCGTGCATCTGACCGGCGTCGGCGCGGATTACTCGCTGGAGGATTTGTTTCGGGTCAATGTCCGCGGCGTGTTCGATGTGTTTGAAAGCGCGCGACTCGCCGGTGTGCAACGGATCGTCTACGCCAGCAGCAATCACGCATTCGGTTGCTATCCGATCGCGGAACGAGTCTCGCCGGAACTGCCGCCGCGGCCGGACAGTCTGTACGGCGCGTTCAAGGTGTACGGCGAGTCGATCCTGCGCAATTATTTCGATCGGCATGGGATACGATCGGTCTCGATGCGGATCGGCACGTATCGCACGCTGCCGATCGATCAGCGGTCGCTCGCGACGTGGTTAAGCCCAGGAGACGTGGCGCGGATGGTTGACGCGTCGCTGCGGCATCCGGACCCTGGTTGCCTGATCGTGAATGGCTACTCCGCCAACACGCGCATCAAGATCGCCGATACCAACTGGGACTTTCTCGGCTACAAACCGAAGGACAACGCCGAGGATCATATCGAAATGCTGCGCTCCAAAGGCGTCGATGTCGACGGCCCGTGGGAATGGCCGGAACACGGCGGCTCCCACGCGCGAGTGCCGGAACGGCGGCCCCGGTAACGCGCTATTCAGCCGCCTCGGCGTAGGCTTCCAAGGGCGCGCAGGTGCAAACCAGGTTGCGATCGCCGTAGACGTTGTCGACCCGTTTCACCGGCGGCCAGTATTTTGACGCGGCGACAAACGGCAACGGAAACGCCGCCTGCTCGCGGGAATAGGCGTGGTTCCAGACATCCGCGGTGACCTCGCGCGCGGTGTGCGGCGCGTGTTTCAACGGGTTGTCGGCTTTGTCCATCCGTCCGGCGGCGATCGAGGCGATCTCGGCGCGAATGGCGATCATCGCGTCACAGAAGCGGTCCAGTTCCGCCTTCGATTCGCATTCCGTCGGCTCGATCATCAACGTGCCGGCGACGGGCCATGACATCGTCGGCGCGTGGTAGCCAAAATCCTGCAGACGCTTGGCGATATCCTCCACCATGACGCTGGCCTCGGCCTGGAAGCCGCGGCAATCGACGATGCATTCATGCGCCACCATACCGTTGCGGCCGCGATACAACACCGGATAGGACTCATTCAATCTGGCCGCGATATAATTGGCGTTCAGGATCGCGACCTCGGTGGCGCGTTTCAGTCCCGCCGCGCCCATCATGCGAATATAAGCATAAGAAATCGGCAGGATCAGCGCACTGCCAAATGGCGCCGCCGAGACAGCGCCCGCATCCACATCCAACGGATCACCCGGCAGAAACGGCACCAGATGCGAGGCGACGCCGATCGGACCAACGCCCGGTCCGCCGCCGCCATGCGGGATACAAAACGTTTTATGCAAATTCAAATGACAAACATCCGCCCCTATCAACGCCGGCGAAGTCAGTCCCACCTGGGCGTTCATATTGGCGCCGTCCATATAAACCTGGCCGCCAGCCTCATGCACCACAGTGCAGATATCACGGATTTCAGCTTCAAAAACCCCGTGTGTCGAAGGATAGGTGATCATCAGCGCGGCCAGGCGGTCGCGATTTTGTTCCACCTTCGCGTGCAGGTCGCCGAGATCGACATTACCGTCGCGATCGCAGCCGACAACCACCACGCGCAATCCCGCCATGGCGGCGCTGGCGGGATTGGTGCCATGCGCCGATGACGGGATCAGGCAAACATCGCGGTGTGTGTCGCCGCGGGATGCGTGCCAGCGCCGGATCGCCAGCAAACCGGAGTACTCACCCTGTGATCCGGCATTGGGTTGCAGGGAGACCGCGGCGAAGCCGGTCAGTTCCCGCAACCAGTCCGCCAGGCGCTGGATCAGCGAGCGGAACCCCGCGGTCTGATCCTCCGGCGCGAACGGGTGGATTTCGGCGAACCCGGGCAGCGTGATCGGGATCATCTCGGCGGTCGCGTTCAGTTTCATCGTGCACGACCCCAGGGGAATCATGGATCGATTCAACGCGATATCCTTGTTCTCCAACCGTTTCAGGTAGCGGAGCATCTCATGTTCCGCGTGATACCGATTGAAGACTGTTTGCGGTAACAACGATCCGGTGCGTGACCGCGGGTCAGGCAATGCCCCGGCCAACGGCGCGCCCAGAACCGACGCCAGCGCGGTCAGATCGGCGCGAGTCACGGTCTCATCAATCGCGATGCCCACGGCACCGTCATCCACGCGCCGGAAATTGAACCCGGCATCGCGAGCGGCCGCCAACATCGCCGGCGGATCGGCGCATTCCACCACGATCGTATCGAAAAACGATCCGTAACGAACCCGATGCCCACCGCGGACCGCGCAATCCGCCAGCATACGTGCCTGCAAACCAACCCGCCGAGCGATCCGCCGCAGTCCGTCCGGGCCATGCCACACGGCATACATCCCCGCGATCACCGCCAGCAGCACCTGCGCGGTGCAGATGTTCGACGTCGCCTTCTCGCGGCGAATATGTTGTTCCCGGGTCTGCAACGCCAGCCGCATCGCGGGCTCCCCGGCGGCATCGATCGACACGCCGACCAGGCGGCCCGGCATATGGCGCTTGAATGCATCGCGGGTGGCGAAGAACGCGGCGTGCGGGCCACCGAACCCCATCGGCACACCGAACCGTTGCGAGGACCCGACAACGATGTCCGCCCCCATCTCGCCCGGCGATTTCAACACAACCATCGCCAACGGATCCGCCGCCACGATCGCCAGCGCACCCTGCGCCTTGGCGGCGGCGATCTCGGCGGTCAGGTCGCGGACCTCACCCGTCGTGCCAGGATATTGCAGCAGGATCGCGAACGGCGTTCCCTCCCCGACGCGACCCAGCGAAATGCCAACCGCGCGCGCCCGCGTGGTCAGCACAGCCCTGGTCTGCGGGTGCACATCATCGGCCACCGCGAGCACATCCGATTTCGTTTTGCTGATGGCATGCGCCATCGCCATCGCCTCGGCCGCCGCGGTCGCCTCATCCAGCAACGACGCGTTGGCGATCTCCATGCCGGTCAGTTCGCAGATCAAAGTTTGGAAATTGACCAACGCCTCCAGCCGGCCTTGCGCGATTTCCGCCTGGTAGGGCGTATAGGCGGTGTACCAGCCGGGATTCTCAAGAACGTTACGAAGGATCACCGGCGGCGTGACCGTCCCGTGATAGCCCATGCCGATCAGCGACTTCTTCATCACGTTACGCGCCGCGAGACCACGCAGTTCGGCGATCACCGCGGCCTCATCTACCGGCGGTGGCAAATTCAATACCTGATTGGAACGGATCGACTCGGGCACGGCGGCGGCGGCGGCATCGTCCAGGCTGACGCGGCCAATCACGCGCAGCATCGCGGCGATCTCGGCCTCGGCCGGACCGATATGGCGCGCGACGAACTGATCGGAAGCCTCGAGTTCCGCGAGAAGATCCATGCTCACAGAGTCTCCAGGTAGTCGTCGTAGGCCTCCTGATCCATCAGTTCCTCGAACGCGGCGGTATCGTCGATTTCCAGGCGGAAGAACCAGCCCTCGCCCTCGGCATCGTTGTTGACGATTTCCGGATCTTCCACGATGGTTTCGTTGATCTCGGCCACCCGGCCGGCCAGCGGAGCGTAAACATCGGACGCCGCCTTGACGCTCTCGACCACGGCGCAGGCCTCCCCGGCCACGACATCGCGCTCCAGTTCCGGCAATTCGATGAACACCAGCTCACCGAGCTGCTGTTGCGCGTGATCGGTGATGCCGACGGTGACGATATCGCCATCCAGCCGCACCCATTCGTGTTCCTTGGTGTAGCGCGTGTCGGAGTTCTTTCCTGGCATTGGATGCTCCTGTTCAACGGACATGGCGGTGAGGCACGAACGGCAGCGGAACGACAGTCGCGGGCAGCGGTTTGCCGCGCACCATCAAGGTCAATTTCGTTCCGTCATCGGACAGGTCGCGTCGAACGTAGCCCATGGCCATCGGCGCGTTCAGCGACGGTCCAAAACCACCCGAGGTGATTTCGCCGACCATTTCCTGGCCATCGGGAGCCAGAATGGCGGTGTGCTCACGGGCCGGCGCGCGGCCGTCGGGACGGATGCCAACCCGGCGCCGCGACGGACCGTTATCGAGCTGTGCGCGGATCGCCGCCCCACCCAAAAAGTCCCATACCATCTTGCGGCGTTTGCTGATGGCCCAGGTGAGGCTGGCTTCGACGGGTGAGGTGGTTTCGTCGATGTCGTTGCCGTACAGACAAAGCCCGGCTTCGAGCCGCAATGAATCGCGCGCGCCAAGGCCCGCCGGAACGACCTCGGGCTGTGCGACAAGACGGTTCGCCAGGGTCACCGCCATGCCGCGCGGGACGGAAATCTCGAAGCCGTCCTCACCCGTGTAGCCGGAGCGGGAGACCAGACAGTTCACCTGCGCGACCATCAGGCGGGCGATGCCCATGAACGGCAGGTCGGTGGCGCCGGGGGCGATGCGCGCCATCACCGCCGCCGCCGCGGGCCCCTGCAATGCCAACAGCGCGCGGTCCTCCAGCGGCTTCACCGGCGTGACGGTGCCGATGTGCGCGAAGTCCACCGCCTTGCGGCTGGCGTTGACGACGAGGAACAGGCCCTCGGGACCCAGGTTGGCGACCATGAGGTCGTCGATTATGCCGCCCGTGGCGGTGGTCAGCAGGGTGTAGCGTTGCCTTCCAGGTTTGAGCCCGGCGATGTCGCCGCAGACCAGTTGCTCCAGCGCGGCGGCGGTGCCGTGGCCGTGCAGCATCGCCTGCCCCATGTGCGACACATCGAAAAGACCGGCTTGTTCACGGCAATGCAGATGCTCGGCCATCACACCGCCTTTGCAGCGCGCGGCGAGTTCGCCTTTGAAGTCGTATTGCACCGGCATGGAGTAGCCGGCGAAGGGCACCATCCGGGCGCCATGGTGGCGGTGCCATTGCTCGAGAGGGGTGGTCTGTAAGGTTTCCGACACTCAGGTCTCCGCGCAAGATCATGCCGCCGGCGAAATGCCAGCGGCGTGACCCCCCTCTGTCGCGGGACCTGAGAGATTCGGGACATGCGGTCCCTTACTCCGTCGGTGCGGCGTGCGTGATCGCGCGTGCCGGCTTTCCAGAGATCCCTGTTCCCCGCGCGGTCCCTGTTGCCTGAGCGTTTCCGGGGGCCGGTTGCGCCTTCGGCGGCGGGCACACGCCCGCTCTCTCCCGCGCCGGGTGGCTGGGACGGAGGCACCTTGGCGGAAAGTGTGGGGCGCTTCAAGGATGGAATTGGGGGTGGCTCGCCGGGTCGGGCGCCGGGCAATTGTTTTGTGGCGTTGGCGGATGTGGGCTATGGTCAGCCCATGAGTTCAGCCCTGAAGCCTCCCGCGGCGATGACCGTGGCCGAGTTCCTGGCGTGGGACGCGCCAGGCCCGGGCCGCTGGCAGTTGGTTGACGGCGAACCGGTCGCGATGGCGCCCGCCAGTCGAACCCATGGTGCACTGTTGACCGAACTCGGGAGTCGGATCAGCAGCCGCCTCGCGGGACCGTGCTCCGCTGTCGCGTTCCCCGGTATCATTCCGCGGGTCCGAGCCAATGACAATTTCCGGATCCCCGAGCTGGCGGTAACCTGCACGCGGTACGAGACCGAGGAATACGACGTCAGCAATCCGGTGCTGATCGTGGAAATCCTGTCTCCCTCGAACCGCGCCGAGACCTGGCGAAACGTCTGGTCATACACGACCATCCCGAGCCTGCGGGAGATACTGATTCTCAGCAGCGCCGGGGTCCGGGCCGAGTTGCTGCGCCGGGACGAAGACGGGAACTGGCCGGCGGCGTCGACGGTGATCGAGGACGGCGACCTGATTCTCGACAGTATCGGGCTTACCGTTTCGCTGGCCGCGATTTACCGGACCACGCGTCTCGCGCGCGGCTGACACGGTCGGGCTGCCAATTCGGCCGGAATTCTGCTATGGGCCGCCATCATGACGGAGCCTGGCGACATCATTGCGACCCTGCGCGCGGCGCTACCCGGTCTGCGGGCACAGTGGCCGATCCGCTCGCTCGCCTTGTTCGGCTCGCACGTGCGGGACGATGCGACCCCCGACAGCGATCTCGATGTGCTGGTCGAGTTCGCCCGACCAGTGCCGCTTTCCGCCTTCCTCGCACTGGAAGACAGGCTCACCACAATCACTGGACTGCGGATCGATCTCGTCTCAACGGCGGCACTCAAACCCTATATCGGCGACCGCGTTCGGGCCGAGGCTGTCACTCTGTGACGGCGATCCGGGACCACCGCGATTTTCTGAACGATATGGTAATGGCCTGTCGATCGATCATCCGCTTCGCCGAGGGGATGACACTCGATGACTATTTGGCGATGACTATTTGGCCGACGAAAAGACACGCTTCGCGGTGATGCGGGCCTACGAGATTCTGGGCGAGGCAGTCCAGCACCTACCCGAAGCGCTTAAGTTGGGCAATCCGGACATCCCGTGGGCGACAATGGCCGCCGTTCGAAATCGTATCATACACGGCTATTTCGGCATCGATGACTCGATTCTGTTCACCACGATTGATGAGGACCTGAAACCTCTGCTGCCGCGCCTTGAAACGCTGGCACGCGCGCATGGCATGGTTCAGTAAGAC
>CALFNB010000658.1 GCA_937902425.1 uncultured Acetobacteraceae bacterium
CAAGCGGCGTCAGTGCCTCCCGCACGTCGTCGAGCTTGAAGGGTTTGATGATGGCTATGATCAGTTTCATGATCGCCTGCCCTGTGCTGTTAAGGATTGCATCGTCCGTCTCCGTTGCCGCCGCCGGTCCAGGTTGGGCGGGTCGGGATTTACAATTCAACAATCGTGCCAAGTGTTGATGGCCAACCGAAAAGCCTGATCTCGCCGATGCGCCGGTTGTAAACTTACCTCTGAACGCGGCGTTATTCCCCGGCGCGCAACAGTCGCGATACGCCGTGCCGCCGATCTGAGGTTGCTTTGCCTAACAAACAAGCAACTGCATCGGCTCCAGGCTTTGCTGCGCTGTACAATAAAAAACCCCGCCATCCAGTGGACGGCGGGGCGTTTATCGCCAGTCGATGGCGTCGGATCAGACGGGCGCGCGGGATCAGACGGAGTAGTACATCTCGAATTCAACCGGGTGAGGTGTATGTTCAAAACGATACACTTCGCTCCACTTCAATTCGATATAGCTTTCGATCTGATCCGTACCGAAGACATCGCCGGCCAGCAGGAACTCATGGTCGGCTTCCAGCGCGCCCAGAGCTTCGCGCAGGCTGCCGCAAACGGTCGGGATGCCTTTCAGTTCCTCCGGTGGCAGGTCGTACAGGTCCTTGTCCATTGGGTCGCCCGGATGGATCTTGTTCTTGATCCCATCCAGACCAGCCATCAGCATCGCGGCGAACGCGAGGTACGGATTGGCGGCCCCATCGGGGAACCGCACCTCCACCCGCTTGGCTTTCGGGTTGGTGGCATACGGGATGCGGCACGACGCGGAGCGATTGCGCGCCGAATACGCCAGCAGCACCGGCGCCTCGAAGCCCGGGATCAACCGCTTATAGCTGTTGGTCGCCGGATTGGTGAACGCATTGAGCGCCTTGGCATGCTTGATGATACCGCCAATGTAATACAGGCAGGTCTCCGACAGGTCGGCGTAGCCATTGCCCGCGAACAGCGGCTTGCCGCCTTTCCAGATCGACTGATGGCAATGCATCCCCGAACCGTTATCGCCATAGATCGGCTTCGGCATGAACGTCGCTGTCTTGCCGTAGCTGTTGGCGACGTTATGGATGCAATACTTGTAGATCTGCAGATGATCGGCGATGCGGGTCATCGGCCCGAATTTCATGCCGAGTTCGTGCTGGCTTTGCGCCACCTCATGGTGGTGCTTTTCGATCGCCACGCCCATCTCACCCATCGTGGACAGCATCTCGGCGCGCAGATCGCTGTCCGCATCGACCGGCGGTACCGGGAAATAGCCGCCCTTGATCGACGGACGGTGACCCATGTTGCCTTCCGGGTATTCCTTCATCGACGCCTGCGGGCCTTCCTGACTGTCCAGTTGATACATGCCATAGTTGCCGCCGGTGCCGTATCTCACGCTGTCGAATATGAAGAATTCCGCTTCCGGCCCGAAATAAACCGCGTCGCCGATGCCGGACGACTTCACGTAGGCCTCGGCCTTCTTCGACGTGCTGCGCGGATCGCGGCTGTAGCCCTGTCCGGTCGAGGGCTCGATGATGTCGCAGAACAGGATCATGCTCGGCTTGGCCGAGAACGGGTCCATCACGGCGGTGTCGGTGTCCGGCATCAGGATCATGTCGGACTCGTTGATCGCCTTCCAACCGGCGATCGACGAACCGTCGAACATGATGCCGTCACGGAACGCATCCTCATCCATCGTGGAGACGTGTTGCGCTGTGTGCTGCCACTTGCCGCGCGGATCGGTGAACCGCAGGTCCACATATTCCACGGTATGCTCGGAGATCATCTCCTGAACCTTGCTCAGGCCTGAGCTTTCGGTCGGCTTTTTAACCATTACGCTGATTCCCCGTCCTTACGTCATGAACGCCACGCGGGGATCACCAGCCGCGCGGCTACCACGGGCTCGCACAACGCGAACCCTCCTGAGCGGCCCCGCATTCGTCATCCGCCGGGGGCCTTTGGCGGTTCGCTTGCCTGTGCGATTCCCTGACGGAAATCTCCCGGCGAACGGGCCCGGTCCCGTCAAGGCGCCAGTCCGGTAAAGGCGGGCACCTCAACGGGAATTCAATCGATATCGATCGTGACACAGTCTCCGCGGGTCAGATGGCTGCTTCGCCGCGCTCACCGGTGCGAATACGGATGACTTCCTCGATCGGCGAGATGAAGATCTTGCCATCCCCGATGCGACCGGTCCGGGCGGCGTTGATGATCGCTTCCACCGCGCGTTCGACCACCTGGTCCTCGCAGACCACCTCGATTTTCACCTTGGGCAGAAAGTCCACCACATACTCGGCGCCGCGATAGAGTTCGGTATGCCCTTTCTGGCGCCCAAAGCCTTTCGCTTCGACCACGGTGATGCCTTGCAACCCGACCTCGTGCAGTGCCTCCTTCACCTCGTCCAATTTGAACGGTTTTATGACGGCCTCGATTTTCTTCATCGCTCCATGCCCGGTCGTAAACCAGGTCTCCCAAAAACGCCGCCGCGCGCCCGGCCGGATGGGCACGGCGGCACGAACAGCACGTGAGGTTTGCACGGGGCGTGCCAGGTATCAATGTGTTATCGCGCGATCCGGCGCGAGCGGGTGTTTCCGCCATGCCGACCGGAAAATGGCTCACCGCCACGCGAGGGGATTGACGCCGATTGCCCAGATTTTGGGCGGCCTATGATGTTTCTTATATCTCGTTTTTATATGGCCCCCAGGCTCACCCAGGTCGCTCACCCAGGCCGCTCACCCGGTTCGCCGGCGCCGCTTCGCAAGCGGTCTCATCCGCGCTATTGCCAACGCCCTGTGATGGCCAGAACGAGGCGCGGGCTGATGCGTGGAGCGAATACCTATCTCGGGTCGATCGGAACGACCATCTTCACCGTCATGTCGGCGCTGGCGACCGAGCACAAATCGATCAATCTCGGCCAGGGCTTTCCGGACACCGACGGGCCCGAGGACGTCGTCCAGGCCGCCGCCGACGCGCTGCGGGACGGTCGCAATCAGTATCCGCCGATGCCCGGCGTGCCCGAGTTGCGCCAGGCCGTCGCCGCCGCCAACCGCCGGTTCTACCGACTGGATGTCGATTGGGCGTCGGAAGTGACGGTGACCTCGGGGGCCACCGAAGCCATCACCGCCTGCCTGATGGCCGTGCTCGATCCAGGCGATGAGGTCGTCCTCATCGAGCCCCTCTACGACACCTACGTCCCCGTCGTCCGCATGCTGGGCGCCATCCCGCGCATCGTGCGGCTCGCCCCGCCGGCCTGGGAGTTGCCGCGTGCCGCGCTGAAGGCGGCGTTCGGGCCGAAGACCAAGGCCATCCTGATCAATTCGCCGATGAACCCGTGCGGCAAGGTGTTCTCAGCCGAGGAACTGGACTTCCTGGCGGACCTGGTATTGCGCCACGACAGCTATGCGATCTGCGACGAGGTCTACGAGCATCTGATTTTTGACGGAAAGCGTCACATTCCGTTGATGACCTTGCCCGGCATGCGCGATCGCACGATGCGGATTGGCAGCGCGGGCAAGACGTTTTCGTTGACCGGGTGGAAAGTCGGCTACATTACCGCCGCCGCTAACCTGACCCCTTTGGTGCAAAAGGCGCATCAGAACCTGACCTTCACCACGGCACCGAACCTGCAGCGCGCGGTCGCGGTCGGTCTGGGCAAGGACGACAGCTACTTCGCCTCGCTGTCGACGAACCTGCAGGCGCGGCGCGATCAGATGGCGGTGGGCCTCGCCGAGATCGGGTTCGACGTGCTGCCCACGAATGGGTCGTATTTCATCACGACCGATTTCACGCCATTGCGGTTCAACGGCGACGATGTCGCGTTCTGCCGCCATATCACCGAGCATGCCGGTGTCACCGCGATCCCGGTTTCCGCCTTCTATGACGAGCCTGACGCACCACGGCATTACGCCCGTTTCGCCTTCTGCAAGCGGCCCGAGGTGCTGGATGAGGCACTCACGCGATTGAAGAAGCACTTTGGCGAGCGGCGCTGACCCAGGCTGTTCCCGTCGCCGTCGCCTGCATCGTTGACGACAGGCGGCTCGCCGGACTACACCGCGCCCCCTGGATGGCGGGCATAGCTCAGTTGGCAGAGCGCCAGGTTGTGGTCTTGGATGTCACGGGTTCGAGTCCCGTTGCTCGCCCCAGTTTCTCCGCCCACCGGAGGGCCGCCCCAGGAAGGGTCTCCGAATGGATATCGAACTGCCGGACACGATCTCGGCCGAGACAATCCAACAGGCACAACCGGCGGTCGAAGCGCTGCGCGCGTTGCTGGCCGATGGAACTCTCTCGCCGGGTCTGACAGCTGAGTCTCTGGGCGCTCTGCTGGCCGTCATGGAAGGCGTGGCGGAGGCGGCGACCGGAGATATCGCCGATCTCAGCCCGTCCGAGGCGGCGGAACGGCTGCGCATGGCGCGGCCTTCCGTGATGCGCCTGATCGCTCGCGGTGAGTTGTCGTCGCGCAAGGACGGCGGCCACTATGTGCTGTCGCCCAGGGAACTACGGTCGTTTCAGACCAGGCTGGCGTCGATCCGCCGGGAGGCGTTGGGCGACCTGACCGCGATGGCGGACGAGTTTGGGTTCTGAGCGGCGGGACTTCAGATCTGCGATGGATATGGGTCAGTGAGGGTGATCCCAGGCGGATTCCGTCGGACACGACCTTCGTCGAGCGTCGCTTATCCCCGCACCGCGTGATGCCCCGCGATGTAGCCCTGGCAGGCGGCACGGGCCAGTCCGTGCTGGCTGAAACCGCCCGCCGATTCGCCACCGCAATACAGGCCCGGGATGACCTGGCCGTTCATATCGATCACTTGGCAGTGCGCGTTGATGCGCAAGCCCGCGCGCGTGTCGTGCGGCACCGGTGTGGCCCAGGCGGCATGGAACGGCGGCGTGACGATTTTGTGCGCCGGTCGGGGCTTGCCGAAATCGGCGTCGGCGCCGGAGTCCACGAATGAATTGTAACGCGCCACGGTTTGTTCCAGATTCTCCGGCGGCATCGGCACGCGCTGATATTTCATCACGATCTCGCGCGCGAGACCGGCGATGCTGTCGGCGCTGAAGAAGAAGCCTGCTTCGCGGTCAACCCACGGCGGTGCCGTCACCCAGTTCTCACGCCGCACCGCGTCCGCGTCGAAAATAGCCCAGATCGGGCCGCCGCCATTGTGGCCATCCCCGATCCCGGCCATCGCCGCGTTGAGCCAGTTGTTCGGACTGAAAGTCACGTTCTTCGCGTTCAGATAGCTGCCCGGCTCATACGGATTGATCGAGTTGTAATTGTTCGTGGTGAATCCCGGGGCGGTTTCGTCGTAGAAGCGCCGCCCCAGCATGTTGACCGTGATCACGTCCTGCCAGTCGCCAACTCGCAATCCGGTGGCGCGCGCCCGGTCGAACACCGCACTGCCCGGCATCCAGCGCAGATTCTGGTAGCCATACTGGCAGCCGATCGCACCCGGTTTGGTTATGTTGAAGCCGACCTCGCCGACCTGATTGTAAAAGCCCCACAGCGAGGCCCCGATCGCCATCGCCGCGATCTCCCCGCTGGCGTCCTGATCCGACCAGGGCATTCCGGCCAGGCCGCAGTATTCCTCGGTCAGGCGGGGGTCGAACATGCGGCGAAAATTCACGTTTCCGGTCGAGCCGCCGGTCGCGATGATCACCGCCTCGCGGGCGCGAATGTTGCAAGTGGCGCCGCCGTGTTCCACCGCGATGCCGTGCACGCGGCCGGCGTTCGGTGGCTCCCGATGCAGCGCGACCATCCGGTGCTCAAGCAGGATCCGCACACCCGCTTGCTTCGCCGCGACTTCCAGCGGCCGCATTCATTACCCGAGGACGTGGTGGCCTGTACGGCGGGATTGGCCGGCCTGCCGGTCTGCACCATGGGCCAGTCCATGACGGCGGCATGCATTTCTCGCGGCACGGAGTTGCCGACCGCGTTGCCGCCCCTCGCGTCAGGTGCTTTGTCGACGAAGACCACCCCATGCGCGACCAGCCAGTCATAGGTCGCGACGCAGTTGTCAGCGAACGCCCGGACAATTTCGCGGTCGTTATAGCGGTAGTCGGGAAAGCCATTGGGCTCCACTACCGACCAGTCGGTGAGATCGCGGAACAACAGGTCGGGCGAGTCCTCGATCCCGCGCTTGTTCTGCGCGCTGGTGCCACCGCCCAACGGAACGTTGCCTCCGGCGGTGATCGCATGGCCGCCGATATCGCGCTGCGCCTCGACCACGATTACCGACGCGCCGGCCTCACGCGCGATGATGGCGGCGGGCAGTCCCATGGCACCGGCGCCGATCACCACGACATCCGCCTCGTCGCTCCATGTCAGCACGGGCGATGCCCCCTCGCCGGAGCGCGAAGCGGTATTATGTAGCATCCGCACCTAAAACACCATTGTAAACTATTTTACCTTATGTTATGGTTATAGACCGGCATAAGGACGATACCATGACTGACCCGGTTCTTGATGACCTGCACCGCCGCCGCGATCAACTGGTAGTCGAGGTCCGACGCGCCGAGGCGATCATTCAACGCACGGTGTCGGACATCGAATCGTTGGACAACGCCATCCGGCTGTTTGACCCCTCTCACCGTGCTGTCAGTCCGGCGGTCAATCCGATCGGCGCTGGCAACCGGATCACCCGGACGATCCTGACCATCCTGCGAAAGGCGCCAGAGCCGATGACGCTCCGGACGCTGACGGTCGTCCTCATGGAAACTGTCGGGCTGAACCACCGGGACCGGAAGCGGGTCAAGCGGATGATGGAGCAGGTTCGGACAGCGCTGGCGCGGCAGAACCTGAACGGGACCGTGGGCAAGGAGATGGGGGCGAATCGGGCAATGGTTTGGCAAATAGCCAGTAAACACGAATCGGCACATCACCCTTCTGTCGAAAATCTTTACACTCTCCTCTCGTGCAGGATTCATCCTTAGGTTAACCCTTTGTTAATGCTATTGTTCTATCGTAGGCACGAATCTTGCTTAGATAACTTCGTGGAAATGTTGACAAGGCTAGGTTGACGTGTGTGGCTGACGGCGCCACATTGCTGAGTCGCTCTACGGCCGGGATGTCTCCGATTCGTGTCAAGGGGAAAATGCCGGATTGCGATTTTTTAACCTGTTTCACTAAACGGTGATTCAGGCCGATCAGGAGACCTACGAAAGACAGGATGAGTACCATGCCTACCGAGACATTTACCTTTGATGGGAAGCGGATGGACGACGGCCGCATCTACATCACGAGTAACGATCTGACGGGATTTCGCTTGATCGTTCATCCGGGGGAAAATGTGGAAGCCGAATTAGTGAGTGCGCTGAACGCCTTTTTTCCTCTTTATATGGCAGTCAAGGCCAAGGCGGCGGCTAAGGCTCGGGCGCCGAAGATTGCAACTCACCAAGTAAGAGATCATAATAGCTACAGTTTTTCGGCCGAGTACGCGATGGCATAACCTTATTGAAGGCACGCATAAATGGGTCCGGGGAGATGCAGTGTCGGTGACGGGCACCGCCGATTAGAACGCGCAAGATGGCGTCGAGTTGAGGGCTCTAATCATCGGAAGTTCGAAATCTGGATGTCGGAAGACGGGCTACAGATCGAAATGATACCGTTTGCCGATCTTGAATGCCAGGAATTTGAGACTGCCGCAATCGATGCGGTATTGGGAACTCAGCCCTAGCCGGCAGAGCGTTGCCAGTAGCCAGCCCATACCCGGCTGACCGGATGCGCCAGCGCCATCCCGGTGACCGCCTTGTGCTGCGCTCCGTTGTCCACCCGCCGGTTGTCCTCTTTCCACGCCATCTCAGACGCATAGGAAATCAGGTATTTGCCCGCAAAGTGATGATGCTGGCCGAGTTCCGCTCGGCGCATCCGTGAGAAAAAGGACTCGGCCTGATTGGTGCAAGCGCCGTCCAGGCTGTAGGCCACGGAATGGTTGATCCGGCGCATCTCGAAATTCCCGTGCAGGCGGTCCCAACCCGGAGCCTCATCGGCGTGAACCACGGTGCCGGGCGTCACGTGCTGGCGGATGAATGGCACCGCGTCGCTTTCCTTCGCCACTACGGTCGGCAAGGTGCGACCGCCGCGCTGGCGAGCGACCACCAGTGATTGACGCCTGCCGTCATCTTCCCTGGCCCGGCTTGCAGCGCGTCCCTCATTGGCGGGTTTGACGTGTCCACCAAAATAACCCCCATCAATCTCGACCTCGCCGGACAACTCGCCTTGGGTTTGGCTGTCGCCGATGGCTTCCCGGAATTTTGTGCGCCATCACGAACGCACTCTTATATTGGATGTCCAGATCGCGGCCGAGTTGGAGGGCCGACACGCCTTTGACCGCGTTCACGAAGATGCAGATTGCGGCGAGGTAATCGCGGATCGGCAGTTTTCGGTTCGCGAAGATGGTGCCGCTGGTCACGCTGAACTGGTGGTTGCACCGCTTGCCCTTCC
>CALFNB010000659.1 GCA_937902425.1 uncultured Acetobacteraceae bacterium
GCGTGCAGCAACGCGAATTGCAGGAAGATCGCCAGACCCGCCGAACCGGTTGGCCCACCAAATCGTTGGCAGATGTTGATGGCCGTGGTCGCGTGGCCCAGAGACTCGCGCGGGACCGAGGCGTAGGCGGCGGCGGCTGACGGAATGGTGATCGAACCGCCACCGAAACCGCGAACAAACATGGCAACGCCCAAGAGGCTGTAAGGCGTATCGATGTTCGCGAAAACGAAAGGTAATGTGCCGAGGAAAGAAAGCACGGCGCCGCCGCCCGAAATCGCTCGGGCGCCGAAACGTTCACTCAACCGGCCCATGATCGGCAGGCCGCAAAAGATACCGAGGCCGAGTGGAAACAACATCAATCCCGTCGCGGTCGGTGTGGCCTGGCGGATTTGCAGGAACCAAAGCGGCAACAGCAATTGACCGCCGAAATTGATGGCATTTGACAGGAACTGCGTCGCGGCGGCGGCGCGAAAGACGCGCGCTCGGAACAGTCGCGGGTCGATCAACGCCGTGACCGGACGGCGCAGCGCATGCCAGACGAAGCCGGCCAAAAGCAGCGCGCTGGCGACAAGACTGAGCGGTGCCGTGGCGTCCCCGTGCGCCCATGAGACCAACCCTTGCAGCAGCAGTGCGAGGCCGGGCGAAATCATCGCGAATCCGATCAGATCCAACCGGCGAGCGTTGGTAATCTCGTCCCGCGGCAACGCGAACCACGCGAAACAGATCGCTATCAGACCGACCGGCACGTTGACGAAGAAGATCCATCGCCAACCCAATTGACCGAGGATCACGCCGCCGAGGCTCGGGCCAAACATTTGACCGACCATGACGGGCATCGCCGCCACGCCGATCACGCGCGCCATGTGCCGTCCGGCGTGACGCGCCATCATCATTTGCATCATCGGCGCCAGCAAGCCGCCCGCGATGCCTTGCAGCACCCGGCACAGGATCAGCACCTGGATGGTGGTGGCCAACCCGCTCAGGACCGAGCACACGATGAAGCCGGCGAAGCAGCCGAGAAAGATGCGCCGCGCCCCGACCCGGTCCACCAGCCAGCCACTCAACGGCAACGACAACGCCAGCGCCAGCAGGTAGCCGCTGGTCACCCATTGGATCGTGCCCAGTGGCACCGCGAACGCGGAACTGAGAGTGTCCAGCGACACATTCACCATCGTCGAATCGAGGCCGGACATCAACGGACCGCACGAACAAGCGGCGGCGATGACCCAGACCCGGCGGTCCACGCGATCAGATTGTTGGCTCATTATCCCCCATGCGATCCCCCGGGCAGGGTTTGCGATCCGGTGATCCCTGATATCATCGCCTGAACACGATGTCCCCTTTGGAGGAAATGACCCATGGCCGGTATCCCGCTTCGTCACGGCGCGTTCTTGCCGCCGTTCCACCCGATGAACGAAAATCCGGCCGCGTGCATCGAACGCGATCTGGAACTGATGCAGTGGCTCGACCGGCTTGGGTTTCATGAAGCGTGGATCGGCGAGCATCATTCCGCCGGGTGGGAGTTGATCAGTTCACCGGAGCTGTTCATCGCGGTGGCAGCCGAGCGGACGCGGTGGATCAAGTTCGGCACCGGCGTGATCTCGTTGCCGTATCATAATCCACTGATGACGGCGAACCGCATCATCCAACTCGACCATCACACGCGCGGCCGGATCATGTTCGGCGCCGGTCCTGGGCTTTTGGCATCGGATGCACTGATGCTCGGGATTGATCCGAACACGCAGCGCGACCGCATGGCGGAGGCACTGGATGTCATCCTGCGCTTCTTCAAAGGAGAGATCGTCACCGAGCGGACGGAGTGGTACAACTTCGTCGGTGCCCGTGCGCATGTCCTGCCTTATACCAAACCACACCCCGAGGTCGCGGTGGTCAGTGCGGTGACCCCATCCGGTGGCCGCCTGGCCGGCAAATACGGCCTGAGTATGATCTGTGTCGCCGCGACCAACCCGTTTGGCTATGACGCTCTGGGCGCGAACTGGAAGATCGCCAACGACATCGCCGCCGAGCAGGGCAGGCAAATGAACCCAGCCGGTCTTCGTTTGGTTGGCCCGATGCATATCGCGGAAACGCGGGCTCAGGCGATGGAGAATGTGAAGTACGGGTTCGAGGCCTACCTGGGTTATCTCAACAACAACCAGCCTCGGTTCATCGTGCCGCCCGGCAAGGATGCCGCTGAATGGTTCGTGGAAAATAACTATGGCGTGATCGGCACGCCGGATGATGCGATCGCTCTGATCCAGCGGCTATACGACAAACAAGGCGATTTCGGCGCCTTCTTGCAACAAGTTCACAACTGGGCTGACTTCGAGCAAACGAAACGCTCGTACGAACTTTATCAGCGTTACGTGATGCCGCATTTCTCCGGCGACAACCGTCCGCGAATCGATTCGTTCAATTGGTGCACGGATCACCGAGATGAACTGACGGAAAAGCGATCCAGCGCTGCCCGCCTGATGTTCGACAAACATGAGGCCGAGCAACGCGACAAAGCCGCGATGGTGCGCCCGGTCAAAGGCAAGGAAGCCTGGTGACTGGGCGTCATCACGTTCCGTCCCCGAGGGTCACACATCTTGAGTTCAGATGTCCGCCTTTGGCGGTCATCAGTTGGATCGCCAGCCGAAAGCAAGCAAGGCTTTAACACGGAGAAGACAGGGAAAAGGCAGGGATTCTCACGGAGAGGCAAGAATTTTGGACGCTTCGAGCGGTGTGTGATCGAAGCGCCACACTTCCTTTTCCGTGAAAATCCGTGCCTTTTCCCTGTCTTCTCCGTGTCAGAAATCTTATACCAACCCGCGTTGAGGTTGATTCTTCGCCACATGCGTATGGCATTGATGACGCTCGATGTTGTTATCGCCCAGAGAGTCGGCGTCAACGCGGGTTGGTATTACTTGCCGTGGTTCTGACGCCACCGTCCAAACACCGGGCTAAAGTGACGGTTCAGCGCCACGATGTGTGCATGCCCTGGAGCTCGACCCGAGGACCCGCGGGCAACTCGACGTCACGCCAGATGGTGGGCCCCACCTGACCGCGGCGCGCTGCTCTGACAGTATCAATCCAGGTCGAATGCCGCCTGCATCAGCGACCGCGTGTACTCCTCGCGCGGGCGGGTGAATACCTCGTCCGCCGTGCCCTCCTCCACGACCTTGCCTTCGCGCAACACCACCACCCGATGCGCCAATGCCCGCACCACCTTCAGGTCATGACTAATGAACAGATAGGCCAGATTGTGCCGCTCCCGCAGGTCGCGCAGCAATGCGATGATTTGCGCCTGCACTGACATATCGAGCGCACTGGTCGGCTCATCCAGCACCACCAGAGCGGGCTTCAGCACGATAACCCGGGCGATCGCGATGCGCTGCCGCTGGCCGCCACTGAATTCATGCGGATAGCGTTCCATCATGGCCGCGGGCAAACCGACTTCTTCCAGCGCCTCGATCACGCGCCGATCCCGCTCTGCCCGCTTTAAGCCTGGTTCATGCACGCCCAGGCCCTCCGCCACGATATCGCCTACCGTCATTCTGGGCGACAGACTCCCGTAGGGGTCCTGAAACACGATCTGCATCCGCGCTCGCAGCGCTCGCATGGCGGCGCGGCCGAGTTGAACGACATCCTGTCCGGCGAACACGACGCGCCCTTGCACTGGCTCCAGTCGCAACGCCGCCAGAGCCAGCGTTGTCTTGCCGGACCCGGATTCGCCGACCAGACCAACCGTTTCACCCTCCCGCACCGTCAATGAAACGCCATCGACAGCGCGAACGACCGAGACGACGCGGCGCAACACGCCTCGACGGATCGGAAAATGCACTTTCACGGATTCGATACGCAGCAGTGGCGCCGCGGCTTCCGCCAAAGGCGGCGGTGCGCCCCGCGGGACCGCATCGAGCAGCATCCTGGTGTAAGGATGCGCCGGCGCGGCGAACACCTCGGCGACCGGCCCGGCTTCCACAATCGCGCCATCCTTCATCACGCATACTTTGTCGGCGTACCGGCGAACAATGCGCAGATCATGCGTTATGAGCAGCAGCGCGAGACCACGGTTCGCCTTCAGTCGTGCCAGCAGCGCCAGAATCCGTCCCTGGATCGTGACATCCAGCGCGGTCGTCGGCTCATCCGCGATCAGCAGTGCCGGGTCATTGGCGAGCGCCATCGCGATCATGACCCGCTGCCGCTGACCACCGGACAACTGATGCGGAAACGCATCCAATCGGTGCGCGGCGTCGGGAAATCCTGCCTCATCCAGCACTCCGACAATCCGTTGCATCAACGCGGCGCGTGACAACCGGCGATGCAACGTGATCGCCTCCGCCACCTGTCGGCCGATGCGATGCAGTGGATTGAGGCTCGTCATCGGCTCCTGGAATACGATGCCCGCCAGGTCGCCGCGGGCCTTGTGCAGGACGGCGGGAGCGGCGCCCACCATTTCATTCCCGTCCAATTGAATGGCGCCGGTCGGATTGCTTCCGCCACGTGGCAGCAGTTGCAGCAACGACAGTGCGGTCAGTGATTTGCCGGATCCGGATTCCCCAACCAGCGCCAAGGTTTCGCCGCGATCGAGCGTGAACGACACATCATCGACCACGCGTTTGGCGCCAAACCCGACCGACAGATGCCGCACCTCCAGCAGACTCATCCCGTCGGCAGCCGTCTGGGATCGAATGCGTCGCGCACCGCCTCGCCGATGAAGATCAGCAATGTCAGAACGCCACCCAAGACAAAGAACGCGGTGATACCCAGCCAGGGCGCCTGCAGGTTCGATTTCGCCTGCGCAACCAGTTCGCCGAGCGATGGCGATCCAGGCGGCAAGCCGAACCCCAGGAAGTCGAGGGTCGACAGCAGCGTCACTGATCCCGACAACAGAAACGGCACATACGTCAGCGTCGCCACCATCGCGTTCGGCAGAATGTGGCGCCACATGACCGTGATGTCCGAAACGCCCAGGGCCTTGGCGGCGCGCACGTATTCGAGGTTGCGGCCGCGCAGGAACTCGGCGCGTACAACGCCGGTCAGGTTCATCCAGCGAAACAGTAACAGAAAGATCAGCAGGACCCAGAAGCCAGGTGTGATCAGGCTGCCCAGAATGATCAGCATGTAAAGTTCCGGCATGCCGCTCCAGATTTCGATGAAGCGTTGGCCCAAAAGGTCCGTCAGTCCGCCGTAGAACCCTTGCAGCGCGCCGGCGATTACACCGACGACCGACGTCAACGCGGTCAACGTGAAGCCAAACAGCACGGACACGCGAAGCCCGTAAATCACTCGGGCGAGAACGTCGCGTGCCTGATCGTCGGTGCCCAACGGGTCATGCCAACTCGGCGGCGCGGGTGAGGGGACGTTCAGATCCTTGACCGTCGTGGCATAGGAGTAGCGAACAGGAGGCCACACCATCCACCCCTTGGCCTCAATCGTGTGGCGCAGGTCGGGATCACTGTAATCCGCCTCGGTCGGCAGAAAGTCGGTACCGAACATATCGCCGCTGTAATCCGTCAACACCGGAAAATACCATACGTTGTCGTAGCGGATCAGCAATGGCCGGTCATTGGCGATGAACTCGGCGAACAATGACGCGCCAAACAGCACAACGAAAATCCAAAGCGACCAATATCCGCGCCGGTTGGCGCGAAAGATCGCGAGCCGGCGCCGCGTGACATGTGACAGCGTCAACGCCGCGACTCAAAGTCGATACGAGGATCGACAACAGTGTACATCATGTCGCCGATGATCTGCATCACCAGGCCGAGCAGCGTGAAAATATACAGTGTTCCGAACATGACCGGATAGTCGCGTTGGATGGCCGCCTGGAAGCCAAGCAAACCAAGTCCATCAAGCGAAAACACGATCTCCACCAGCAGCGCGGACGTAAACAGAATCCCAACGAACGCCTGAGGAAATCCCGCCACGATCAGCAGCATCGCGTTGCGGAAGATATGGCCGTACAGCACTCGTGTTTCACTGGCGCCCTTGGCGCGGGCCGTGACTGTGTATTGCTTGCCGATCTCCTCCAGAAAGCAGTTCTTGGTCAGCATCGTCAGGCTGGCGAAGCCGCCCGCGACCATGGCCGTGATCGGCAACACCATGTGCCAGAGGTAGTCCAGCACGCGGGCAGACCACGGCCACGACCTGGAGCCTTCGGTGGTCAGGCCGTTCAAGGGAAAGATGCTCAGGAAACTGCCGCCCGCGAACAGCACGACAAGCAGGATCGCCAGCAAAAATCCCGGCAGCGCATAGCCGACGAGTACCGCCGCGCTGGTCGCGACATCGAAGCGGCTGCCGTCACGCACCGCTTTGCGGATGCCAAGCGGAATGGAGACGATGTAAATCAGCAACGTGGACCACAAACCGAGCGACAGTGAGACCGGCAATTTCTCGAAGACCAGTGCCAGTACGCTTTTGTCACGAAAGAAGCTGCGGCCGAAGTCGAACCGCAAATACCCCCAAAGCATCTCAGCGAACCGCGTCAACGGCGGCTTATCGAAGCCAAACATTTTCTTGATATCGGCGATCACGTGCGGGTCCAGTCCCTGTGACCCGCGATAGGCACCGGCCGAGCCAATATCGGAGGAAGCCGATCCCAACCGGCTCGACAACGCGCCTTTGCCGCGCAATTCGGCGAGCATTTGCTCCACCGGACCTCCAGGCGCGAACTGGATGATCACGAAATTGATCGCGATGATGCCAAATAAAGTGGGAATGACCAGGATCAGGCGGCGAATCAGGTATGCCGCCATGTCAACGCCGCGCCTCGTCGTTGTGCGCCGCTTTTTGCTGATCGACCCACCAGGTATCGAAATTGAACCCCTCGCGGATTGGAATGCCGGGATCACCGAAACGATCCCAATAAGCGATGTTGAACGTCTGACTGTGCCAGTTCGGCACCATATACCAGTTCCACAACAGCAGCCGGTCCAACGCTCGCGCCGCCGTGCCCAATGTTGCCCGATCCTGGGCTGCGATCACCTGATCAATCATCGCGTCGATCGCCGGGTTGCAGATACCCGGAACATTGGCGCTGCCGGTGGACTTCGCCCCGGCGCAAGACCAGTAATCGCGTAACTCGCTGCCCGGAATGTCGGAACCGGGATAAATCATCATCGTCATGTCGAAGTCGAAATCGTCGGTCAGATGCTGAAACTGCGCCGGATCGACGGTGCGCACCTGGACATCGAAGCCGAGTTTCCGCAGGTTCTGCACGTAAGGCAGAGTGACCCTCTCCAGACTTGGGTCATCCAGCAAAATCGTGAATGCCGCCGACTGGCCATTGGCGTCGAGCAGCTTGCGGTCTTTCACCTGCCACCCGGCTTCGCGCAGCAGCTTCAGCGCCCGCACCAGTTGCTCGCGATTGTTGCCGGTGCCATCCGTGACCGGCAGCGTAAAGGCCTGGGTCAACAGATCGGCCGGCAGGCTGTCCTTGTAAGGCCGCAGAAGTCGCAGTTCTTCCGGCGATGGCAACCCGGTCGCGGCGAGATCGGTGTTGCTGAAATAGCTCACGGTCCGTTTGTACGCGGAATAAAACAGGTTCTTGTTGGTCCATTCAAAATCAAATGCCAGAGTGACGGCCTGGCGGACCCGCGGGTCGGCGAACACCGCGCGTCTGGTATTCATCGCGTAACCTTGAATGCCGGTGGGCAATTTATGAGTGTACTCGCGTTTGATGACCGCCCCATTGCGCACCGCCGGAAAATCGTAGGCGGTAGCCCAGTTTTTGGCGATGTTCTCACTGCGGACGTCGACCCGGCCGGCTTTGAACGCCTCCATCGCCACGGTCGAGTCACGGAAATATTCGTAACGCACGCGATCGAAGTTGTTGGTGCCGCGGCCGGTCGGCATGTCCGCCGCCCACCAGTTCGGATCACGGGTATAGGTCACCGAGCGGCCCAGTTCAAAATTACTGACACGATACGGCCCCGATCCGATGGGTGCGTCGGTCAGCGGTTTGGTGAAGTCGCGTCCTTCGAAGAAATGCTTCGGCAGCACGGGCAGGCCACCCACCAGCAGCGGCAACTCCCGGTTCTGCGTGGTTTTGAAATTGAACCGTACGCGAAGCGGTCCCTCGACGATCACGTCCTTTACGTCAGCGAACTGAATCCGAATCGATGGACGGCCCAGCGTCAGCAGCGTGCGATAGGTCCAGGCCACATCCTCGGCCGTCACCGGCGTGCCGTCGGAGAATTTCGCCTGGGGCCGCAGATTGAAGGCAACCCAGGTCTTGTCGGCCGGCACCTCGATCGACTCCGCCAGATGGCCATAGCCGGTCGCCACTTCATCGGCCGAGGGGGTCAACAGGCTCTCCCAGACATGTCCCACCGAGGAACCGGAACCGGAACCGCCGGGCAGCGTGAGCCAGGCACCGGCGCCGTGCGCTTCCGCGGTGCCGCGAAGGATGAACGGATTAAAGCTGTCGAATGTGCCGATCGAGGCGAGGTTCACCTCCCCGCCCTTGGGTGCGCTCACGTTGACATAGGGAAATGCCTTGAAGTCAGCGGGCAGCGCGGGCTCGCCGAGCACCGTGAACGCGTGCCGCGGCTGGGCGGACGCATCGCCCCCAGACGATACACCCTGGGCCGACGCGCCCTGTGACAGAAACAAAGCGGATAACAACAGGATGAGAAATCGCACGGTGCTGTTGTCTCCAGACCAATCCGGGAAGAAGTTGGCAGCGCCGCTACACGGAGGCAACCGGAGAATGATTAAGTTCCCGCAGGATCGCGGGCAGTAACGTCTTGTCGCCCACGGACAGCACCCGCCCGTCGCCTCCAGGCCGCAATGGCTGACCTTGCCAATCGGTGACCGAGCCACCCGCACCCTCGATCACCGGCACCAACGCTCCCCAATCCCACACTTTCATATCGGCTTCGACGACGATGTCGATCAAACCAAGCGCCACCAGGCCGTGCGCATAGCAGTCACCACCCCAGGAATTGCGGCGAACCACGCGTCGTAGCCGTTCGAAGCGCGGCATGTCGGCGCCAAACATCTCGGGGCTGGTGCAGGAGAGTTCAGCGTCGGACAGAGCGGCGAGCGGCCGGCATTCCGCCACTCCGCCATACGGCCCACGGAACACCGTCGGTTGCCCATCGACGCCGATCCAACGTTCGCCGGTCACTGGCTGATCGATGACTCCAACGATCGGCCGCTCATCGTGGAACAGTGCGATCAGAGTGCCGAACGTGGGACGGCCGGTGATGAACGCGCGGGTGCCATCAATCGGATCCAGGACCCAGCGGAACGCAGCGTCGGGCCGTTCGAGGCCGAATTCCTCGCCCAGAATCCCGTGAGCGGGAAACCGTTCGGACAGCACGGCGCGCATCGCCTGCTCGGCGGTGCGGTCGGCGATCGTCACGGGGGAGCGGTCGGCCTTCTGGTCGGTGACGATTCTCGCCCGGAAGAAGGGACGGATCACCGCGCCCGCGACATCCGCCGCGGCACAAGCGGCGGCGATCAGAGCATCGGTGTCCGGGATCACTTCGTCGCGGGTGCCGCGGGCTCCGCCGCCGGCAGAGGGACCGGATTCGGCGACAGGCCGCGCAGATAAACGATCACGTCGGCCCGCGATTTGTCGTTGGCGATTCCGGCGAAGGTCATCCGCGTGCCCGACACATAGGACGACGGCTTATGCAGCCATTCGTTCAACTCATCAAAGGTCCACGGCCCGGCCTTCGCCTTCAATCCCGCGGTATAGTTGAAACCTTCCATGTGCCCGTGCGGACCGCCAACCACGCCATACAGGTTTGGCCCCACGGTGGCTTTCCCGCCTGCGTTGGCGGTGTGGCAGGAGGTGCAAAGCTTCTTGAACGTGGCCTCACCCACGGCCGGATCGGCGGCGGCCAGCAACGGACCGATCGGCGCGAGTGCCGCCTCCGCCGCCGGCCCAGAAGGGGTTTCAGGGGTCGCACCCTTGATCTCGATCGCCGGCCTGGCCGGTCGTTCAGGGCTGACGATGTTGGCGCCGATCAGACCAGTGAGAAAATAGGCAATGCCCGCGACCAGAACCGCGGTGGAAACCTTGGTGACTTCGATACTGTCCATACGGCGTCGCGTCCTCGTCATTGCGCCCAGTGCGGCGCATCCATAAGTTGGCGGCACCATACGGATATGCCCCGGCGCCATCAACCCACTGAAATGCCCACATGAACCCGATCGTCGTCATTCCCGCCCGCATGGCGTCCACTCGCCTGCCGGGCAAACCGCTGGCCGAGATCAACGGCCGGCCGATGATCCTGCATATGCTCGACCGCGGCCTCGCGGCGGGGATTGGCCCGGTCGCCGTCGCCTGCGGCGATCCGGAAATCGCGGATGTCGTACGTTCCGCCGGCGGACGCGCGGTGCTGACCGACCCGTCGTTGCCGTCCGGTTCCGACCGGGTGCACGCCGCGCTCGCGGAACTCGATCCGGGCGGCGTGCACGACGTCGTGGTGAACCTGCAGGGGGATTTTCCGACGCTGGATCCCGATGGTCTGCGCCTGGTGGTCACGCCGCTCGCCGATCCGAACGTGGATATCGGCACCCTGGTCGTGCCGATCCGCGATGAGATCGAGGCCACGACCGTGTCCTTCGTGAAAGCCGCCTGCGCGTTCAAGGAAGGGCAGACGATCGCGCCCGCGCTGTATTTCTCCCGCCAGGCGATCCCGTGGGGCCTCGGGCCGCGCTGGCATCACGTTGGGATCTACGCGTACCGCCGGGCGATCCTGGACCGCTACGTCTCGCTGCCACCAAGTCCGCTGGAACAGCGCGAACAGCTGGAACAATTGCGGGCGCTGGAGGATGGGATGCGAATCGCCTGTGTGCGCATGGAACATGGCCCGTTCGGGGTCGACACGGCAGAAGACCTCGAACGCGCGCGCGCGATCCTGGCACCCGCATGAGCGGCACCATCGCCTTCCAGGGCGTACTGGGCGCTTATTCCGACCTCGCTTGCCGCGCCGCGTATCCCGGCATGACCACGCTGCCGTGCGAGTCGTTCGAAACCGCGATCGACTCCGTGAGAGAAGGCCGCGCCGCGTTGGCCATGCTGCCGTGCGAGAACAGCCTCGCGGGACGGGTGCCGGACATCCATCACTTGCTGCCGCGATCCGGTCTGTTCGTGATCGCGGAGCAGTTCCAACGCGTTGAACATTGTCTGCTGGGGGTCAAAGGCGCCACGCTGGCCGACCTGAAACGCGCCCATTCCCACACCGTCGCGCTTGGCCAGGTCCGGCGCATTCTGCGCGAAATGGGGCTGCAACCGGTGGTCGAGGCTGACACGGCGGGTGCCGCGCAACTGGTCGCCCGCTGGAACAACAAGGAGGAAGCGGCGATCGCGTCCTCCCTGGCGGCCGAGATTTACGGACTGGACATCCTGAAGCCGAATGTCGAGGACGCCGCGCACAATACGACGCGGTTCTATGTCATGGCACCGCGGCCGATCACGCCGGATCCGGCGGCGCCGAACCTGATGACGACGTTTGTCTTTCGGGTCCGCAACGTGCCGGCGGCGCTGTACAAAGCACTCGGCGGGTTCGCGACCAACGGCGTCAACATGACCAAGCTGGAAAGCTACATGATGGATGGCGAGTTCGCGGCGACCCAGTTCATGTGCGACGTCGATGGTCACCCGGAACAGCCCGCGTTGCGGCGGGCGCTGGAGGAGTTGCAGTTTTTCTCATCAGAGGTGCGTGTGCTTGGGGTGTATCCTGCGGCGGCGTTCCGACTGCGGCGGGCATAGGGACCGCCGCGCGGAAGTTTGGACCGGTTGCCGGAGGGGGTCGTCCGACGACCCCGGACGCGATCGGCTCACTTCGGCGAGGATGGTTCTGCGTCTGAAGAGCTGCTTCGGGTGGTGAGCGGAGGTACGAGGCCCGCCCGCCCACGACAACATTACGCCCATGGTGGTCGGTTGGCCGAAGTGGTCCTGCACCCAAGAGTGGACATGCAGCGCCGAGCAGTTTCGGTTGGCCGTGATGGATGCTGAACGTGACAGGATTGCTCTCGGATAATGACCTATCGCGGTCATAGAACAATGTCACTTCGGCGGCCGCAGACCGCCAAAAGCGAACTTTATTCCGATAACCTGGAGCGATCGGTATTCCGACGAAGAGCCGATGTCGCCAGGAAAGAGAACGCTTACTCTTGCCGAGGATTGAGGCCGAAGGATCTGACGCGAAACAGAAGAATCGTAGTGCCACTGAAAACGCACCAGGCAGTGTCGGCATTCAATCGTGAGCCATCGGCGTTCATCCGCGTTCATCGGCGGTTAACTTTCTTGCGGTACGTCCGGAACAGTATGGACCCGAGGCAAGAAAGAATCTCTACCGCCGATGAACGCCGATCAACGCCGATGAACTCCAACAGAAAACGTCTCGATGAAATTTCTGAACGTGTCATTGGATGCGCTTTTGCCGTCGCCAATACGCTCGGCGCCGGATTCCTTGAAAAGGTTTACGAAACCGCCCTGGCGCACGAGTTGACGAAAGCCGGCCTCGCGGTCAGGCAACAAATCGCCATCGGAGTTGAATACGACGGTGTCACCGTCGGCACTTACGTCGCCGACCTCTTGGTCGAAAATGCCGTGCTGGTGGAAATCAAGGCGGTCAGAGCCCTGGACACGAACCATGACGCTCAATGCCTGAATTATCTCCGGGCGACCGGCCTTACCGTGTGTTTGTTGATGAATTTCGCCAACCCTCGTCTGGAGATCAGACGCCGGGTCGCCGGCTTTTGAAACATCACCATCGTGGCGGTTGTCCACCAGACTCCTGAGACCAGGCCCGGGCCGTATATCGTTCGGTTGATTTGTAGCGCTTATTTCGCCGAACTCCAAGGGGCACGGAATCAATGAGGAGCCACTCCAAGCTTGTCGTAAGCCTACTGGGGCTCTCTGTAATTTTGGCCGTCGGTTTGCACAATTGGCTTCGCGCGGGCGGAGCTAGCCCCCCTGCGTATGAAGCCGGCAGCGGCCGGGTGCGCGTTTGTATGGTGAGCAACTCGGTCGATCGCACCATTCATCTTCCGGTCCTGTCGGAGTTCGAGAACCGCGGACCGCTGACAGGGAATCTGACAGACGAGTGGCCGTCGCTGTATCCTGATCAGGGCGTTGATGATAACGCAGCGTTTGTGCTGACCAAAGCGGTTGATCTGACCGACACGAAGCTGTGCGCGGAGACGTCAGCCAGGATGCTGGTCGGTATTGATGGGAGGACCGTGCGCAAATGGCCCGCACTGCCGCAATCGAAATGGCGGTTCACTCGCGTTATCGGTTACCCAACTGCCCTTGTCGACCAGCCATACAACCTTGGGGCCGTTGCCGCGGGGGTAATTCAGGCAAGCCCGGTCACCGGTCTTGGGACACCGCTTGAGACGACGGACCTGGACGTCGCTAAATGGCAGCCGGACAATCCACTAGGCCAAATCGAGGCGGACATGAGATCCGCGATGCGGCTGCCTCGGAACAAGGACGACGCAAATTTTCGGATTTGTCTTGGAAGCGGCGTGAAAGAGTTACGAGAGGGACGCCTTGTGCTGCCACCCTATACCGTCTTTGTTGTAGCCGGCCATCTGAAAGGCGAGCTTAGCGCCGGGAAAATCGATGTCTGGGATGTCTTCAATCAAGGGCCGTTCACGGCCGTCGCCACCGAGTCCTCCGTAACGCTCAGCACGGCCTTCCCGTGCGCAGAGACTTCCGCACGCACCATCGTCGGCACTTCATTCAGGTACGTGTTCCCCCTTGAGCGGGTTGATAGCAAGCGGCTCTTCCGGCTCGTGCTTTCCAAAGAGACCAGGGATTTCTTCGATATTTGGGATCCTACGCGGGGTACGCAGGGACGCGTCTTCGGCACCCCCGTGATGGATATCGGCAACCCGCTGATTCGCCGAACTCCACCAAGACCGGCCTTAGGTACTGGCACTTTCTGGGACTCTCCTCTAGCTGAGCCGCAGACCGGGGACTGAGGCGGTAGGAAGCTCGGGTCGAGGGCAATGAACCTTTTATCCCCGCCATTCGATGATTACTACTGGCGGTCTGTGCGGAGTCGGCCGTAGCGCGTTCTAAGACGCTTTTCGACTGGACGACAAACGGCAGGTATCCGACGTCGCCCGCTCTCGACCAGCCTTTCCGCTTCGGCCAAACTCCGCCGGTTGAGCCGCCGCCGCGGAGGAGGGTCAATCGCCGCTGCCCCAGGCGGCACCTCGCGGCAACGATGCAGTCGCCGTGCAACATCCAAATTCAATGTGATTCGCGGACCGCGGAAAAATTGACAGTGCGGCGAAATCCCCCCGCCGCCCATCCGCCCCCTCGCCCTTGAGGGGGAGATCAGGTTAGCCTGCACCAGGATGGCTGGAGACATCGCATGACACCGAACGCCGATGATGTGGCCTCTGACCTCGTGGTCTCGAGCGTCGAGACGCCGGCGTTCGGCCCAGAGCGCTTCATCAACCGCGAATTGTCGTGGCTCGACTTCAACCACCGGGTGCTGGAGGAGGCGGAGAATCCTCGGCATCCGCTGCTCGAACGGGTGCGGTTCCTGTCGATCAGTGCCTCCAACCTCGATGAGTTCTACTCGGTCCGTGTCGCCGGCCTGATCGGCCAGGCCAAGGCCGGCGTCACCCAGCCCACTCCTGATGGCCGCACTCCCGCGCGGCAATTGGCCGAGATCGCCGTGCGTGGCGGTACCCTGGTCGCCGACCAGCAGCGCATTTGGACAGAGTTGCTGACTCAGATGCGGCAGGCAGGGATCGTGTTGTGCGAGGCTGACTCGCTGTCGGACGACGACCGCATTTGGCTGGACGCCTGGTTCATGGAGCGGGTGTTCCCGGTGCTGACCCCTCTCGCGATTGATCCGGCGCATCCGTTCCCGTTCATCCCAAACATGGGCCTCGTCATGGCCCTCTTGCTCGTGCGCGCCGAGGATGGACTGGGCATGCGCGCCATGCTGCCGCTGCCGGCCCAGGTCGAGCGGTTCATTCGGCTGCCGGCCCAGGAGAGGAAGGGGCGCGACGGTCGGGCGGTGGTGCGGTTTATTTTGTTGGAGCATCTGGTGCTGATGTTCCTTGACCGGGTATTCCCCGGTTTCACGGTGACCGGCGGCGGCCTGTTCCGGCTAATCCGCGACACCGACGTGGAATTCGAGGAAGAGGCGGAAGATCTCGTCCGCTCCTACGAAACGGCGTTGAAGCGGCGCCGCCGGGGCGTGGTGATCCACCTGCACGTCGATCCGGCCATGCCGGAGGAGTTGCGCGCCCTGGTGGCCGACGAACTCGATGCTGAACCGGATGAAATCTACGTCCAGGCCGGCTTGCTGGCGGTCAGCGATGTCAGCCAAATGATCATCGACGACCGGCCGGATTTGCTGTTTCCGCCGTATACGCCGCGTTTCCCCGAGCGGATTCGCGATTTCGGCGGCGATTGTTTCGCCGCGATCCGCGCCAAGGATATTATCGTTCACCATCCGTATGAAAGTTTCGACGTCGTCGTGCAGTTCCTGCGTCAGGCCGCGCGCGACCCGAACGTGATCGCGGTCAAGCAAACCCTGTACCGGACCAGCCATGACAGCAGTATCGTCAAGGCGCTGATCGAGGCGGCGGAGGCCGGCAAGTCGGTCACCGCGATGGTCGAGTTACGCGCCCGGTTCGACGAGGAAGCCAATATCAACCTCGCGCGCACGATGGAGGCGGCCGGCGTGCAGGTGGTGTTCGGGTTCACCGAACTTAAAACACATGCCAAACTATCATTGGTGGTGCGGCGGGAGGCGGGTGCCATCCGCTCCTACGCGCATTTCGGCACCGGCAATTATCACCCGATCACCGCCCGCATTTACACCGACCTGAGTTTCTTCACCTGCGATCCCGCGCTGACCCGCGACGCGGCGCGGCTGTTCAATTTCATGACCGGCTACGCGAAACCCGAGGCGATGGAGGCGGTCGCATTCAGTCCAATCCTGATGCGCGATGTGCTGCTGGACCTGATCGCGAGTGAGATAAAGTTCGCCCATGCCGGCAAGCCCGCGACCATTTGGCTGAAAATGAACAGTCTCGTTGACGTGCGGTTAATCGATGCGCTGTACGATGCCTCGCGCGCCGGGGTAAAGATCATGGCCGTCGTCCGCGGCATCTGTTGTCTGCGGCCCGGCGTTCCTGGACTTTCCGACAACATTCGCGTGAAGTCGATCGTCGGAAGGTTCCTGGAGCACAGCCGGATTTACGCGTTCGGCAACGGCTACACACTGCCTGGACGGCACGCCAAGGTATACATCAGCTCGGCCGATTGGATGGAACGCAACATGGACTGGCGCGTTGAGACCTTGGTGCCGATCGCCAACCCAACGGTGCACGAGCAGGTGTTGGATCAGATCATGGCGGTCAATCTGCGGGATTCGTTGCAATCCTGGGAGCTTCGTTCCGATGGTACATGGAAACGCGTGCCCGTCGGACGGCGGCCGATATCGGCGCATGATTACTTCATGACCAATCCCTCGCTGTCCGGCCGGGGCTCGGCGTTGCATGGCCAGATTGTCGTTTCGCCCTTGGTATCGCTCCACGCGGTATCGCATCGGCGTGTGGATCGTATGAGCCAGGACTAAGCAATGCCCTTCACTCCAAGACCCGGTCTGCCGCGCTGCGCCGTGGTCGATCTTGGATCCAATTCGGTTCGCCTCGTGGTCTACGAGGGTCTCGGCCGCAATCCGATGTCGATCTTCAATGAAAAGGCCGTGCTGCGCCTGGGTCGCGGCTTGCAGGCGACCGGTTTGCTCAACCCTGATGGCATGGCGCAGGCCATGATGATCTTGCACCGGTACCGCGCCGTGGCGCAGGCGATGGGTGCTCGTCCGATCGAGATCCTGGCCACCGCCGCGGTGCGGGACGCGCGAAACGGGTCTGATTTCGTGCGCCAACTCCAGGCACGCATGCCGGACGTGTCGGTTCGCATTCTGTCCGGCGTGGAGGAAGCCGAGTTCTCCTCTGACGGTTTGTTGTGCGGCATTCCCGAAGCGGATGGGTTGCTCGCCGATATGGGCGGCGGCTCGATGGAGCTTGTGCGGTTGGACGCGGGCAGGCGCGGCAACGCGCTGACATTGCCATTGGGGGTGATACGGCTCGCGGAACAATCCGGCGGCGATCCATCGGACGCACGCCTGATCGTGGAGGGGGTATTCCGTTCGATTGGTTGGTTTAACGAAATCGCCGGCCGCGATCTGTATTTGGTCGGCGGAGCGTGGCGCGCGCTCGCCCGGATCGATATGGCGCGCACGGATTACAGCCTGCGGATGGTGCATCATTACACCGTTGGGCGGGACGAGGCGCGTGACCTGTGCGCGCGCATTCTCGGCGCGTCCAGCCGGGAACTGGCGCAGATGGCGGGCATCTCCCGCCGTCGTGTCGAGGACTTGCCATTCGCCGCCGTGGTGTTGCGCCGGCTGGTGCGCATGAGCGGCGCGCGCCGGGTGGTGTTCAGTGCCAGCGGCCTGCGGGAGGGATGGCTGATGCGACTGGTCCCGCCTGAGGTTCGCCGCCAGGACGCGCTGCTTGCCGCCGGTCATGATCTGGCGGACCTGTATGGCCGCGATCCAACCCTGCCGCCGGCGCTGCTGCTCTGGACCGCGGCATTGTTCCCATACGAAACCGCGGCGGCGGCCCGGCTGCGTGAGGCGGCATGCTGGATGTCGGACGTCGGCAGCCACGACCACCCGGAGTTTCGGCCGGAGCAGGCGTTTCTGCGCATCCTGCGGCAACCGGGTATCGGTCTGGACCACCCGTCCCGGGCTTATCTGGCCCTGACGATCGCCTTGCGTTACGAAGCCGATTCCGCGGCACCGTTCCTGATACCGGTGCGTCGGTTGTTGGATCCGGCGACCGCCAAGCGCGCCGAAATCCTGGGTATGGCGCTGCGACTGGCCTACACTCTGTCGGCCGGCACGCCGGACCTGCTCGCGGGCACGCGTTTGCGCGTCGAGGGTCGTCGGCTGGTGTTGAGTTTGGCCGAAGACACTGGCGTTTTCGCTGGTGAAGCCGTGGTGCGCCGGTTGACGCGGCTGGGTCAGGCGCTGGATCTTGAAGCGGCGACCGAGGCGGTGCCGCGCCAGGCATGGGACGACCGATCCGGCCGCGAGGAAGTCGCGTGAAGTTGTCCCGATTTCCGAATGATCCATGCATTCGCCGTGAAATTCAGTGTTGAACCCCTTACTATTATGCTGTGCCGCGACGCACAGCCCAGACCAGGACGTGTGCATGCCGTATGGTCGGGCCCAAGGATGACGATGCGGGGTTGCCGCGACCGAATGTCATCCTATCTGCCGGTTGGCATACCGCCCGTGCGCGATAACCCGTGACTTCGTTGGCCTCATGGCAATAAAGGTAATTGCTCACCTGGGGCAGGAATGCCTCGCCACGAGCCTTGGCCGGTCCGA
>CALFNB010000660.1 GCA_937902425.1 uncultured Acetobacteraceae bacterium
CGGGTTCGAAGGGCGGAGCCCTCGCGCTGCCTCGGCTTCAGGCGATCGCCCGGGACATGATCTCGTCTCGGAAAATCGCCTCCAGCGCCCGGCAGAGGCCGCCGGTGTCACAAGCCGGACTCGCCGCCACTTTGGCGCGCAGCCCGGCCCGCATCGCGGCCAGTCGTTCCGGCGCAAGGCCCATTCGGATCGCCATCGCCTCGAACCCAGGCTGGTCGTCGGCGACCCAATCGCCGAGGCCGGCTGCCATCAAAATCGACCGGCTGGTGCGCGACGCCCACCGGTCACCATTGAACGTCAGCAGCGGCACTCCCTGCCAGAGTGCCTCGGCCGTGCTGGTGCCACCGTTATAGGGGAAGGCGTCCAGGGCGATATCGATCCGGTCGTAGCTGCGCAGGAAGTCGAAATGGTCGCCGCCGCCCTCCAGCGACAGGCGTGCCGCATCGATGCCGTTGGCGGCGAAGCGGGCCAGGAAATCAGCGCGATTGGACGCGTGGCTCAGGGCCCGGTTGCGCAGCAGCAGGCGAGACCCCGGCACACCGCGCAAGATGCGAGACCACGCCGCGATGACCTGATCGGTGATCTTATAGGCTGACATCAGGCTGCCGAAGGTAATGTGGCCGGCGCTCGGCCACGGCGGCGGCGCGACGTCCGGGACCGGATAAAACACGGCGAACGCGAGGTAGGTGTGCGGCACGCGGCGCACCCGCTCCACGCAGAACCGCTCCTCCTCCGGCGGGATCGTCCAGCGATCGCCCACGACGCAATCCACCGTTGGGAAGCCGGTCGTCGCGTACATGTTGGCCCAGGAGAGTTGGACGGGGGCGGCTCGGTGGAGCAGGAGGGGCATCCGCGTAAGGTCGCTGTAGCCGTTCAGGTCGATCAGGACGTCCAGCCGCGCATCGGCGATGTGGGCCGCCAGTTGCTGGTTGGAAATGTCGCCGATGTCCCAGATCCGGTCGTCCGGATGGTCGCGGTAGCCCGCCTCGACCGATGGCAGACGACCGGTCGCGAGCAAATGCACCTGGAACCGGTCACGGTCATGCGCGTTGATGACGCCCATGAACATCTTCATCCAGTTCCGCTCGCCGAAAAACGAACTCACATAGCCGATCCGCGGCTTCGTTTCTGGGCTCCGGTCCGGCCGACACGGTCGCACCGAGGTCGACTCCGCCGCCGCCCATCGCCGTCGCACCCGCATGATGGCCGCGTTGTCCATCGCCGGATCGCCCGGCACGATGCAGGCGATGTCGCGCAGCGCCATCTCACGCGCCGTTGGGTCGCCCTCGGCGACGGCCCGCTCGTATTCGCGATCCGCCTCGGAAACATGCCCCAGAGCGAACAGCGATTCCGCGAGATTGATGCGCAGCCGCGTGGCGTCCGGCCGCAGCGCCAGCGCGCGGCAAAAGGCCTCGATCGCGGCGCCGTGTTCGTGCAGCGCGCTTTGGGCGAAGCCAATGCCATACCAGGCGTCGAACGATGCGGCGTCGCGCGCCAGGGCCTGCCGGTAGTGCTCCACCGCCGGAGCGAATTGCTTCGCATGGTGCAGGCGATCGGCTTCGGCCAACCAGGCGCGGGCGTCGGAGGAGGCGCCAGGTGCCCCCACTCAGGCCAGCTTATCGAGCACCGCGAAGATCTGTCTGGTGACCTCGTCGATGTCCGCCATGCCGTCGACCTGGCGCAAATTCCCCAGCGCCGCGTAGTGCGGCAGGATCGGCTCCGTCTGGCTGTGGTAGGCCGCGAGTCGCGCGGTTACCGTCTCCCGGTTGTCATCCGCGCGGCGGGTGAATTCGTTGCGGCCGCACACGTCGCAGATGCCCGGCCGTTTCGGCGGCTTGAACATGTCGTGGTAGCCGGTGCCGCAATTCGCGCAGGTGAAGCGGCCGGCGATGCGGTCCACCAGCGCCGCGTCGTCCACCCGCAGTTCGATCACCGCGTCGAGGCGCATGTCCTTGCCGGCGAGCAACTTGTCCAGCGCGGCCGCCTGCGGAACCGTCCGCGGAAAGCCGTCGAGGACGAAGCCCTTGGCGCAATCCGGCTGCTCGATCCGCGAGCCCAGCATGCGAATGATGATGTCATCCGAGACGAGTTGTCCGGACTCCATGACCGCCTTGGCCTCTTTGCCGATCGGCGAGCCGGCCGCGACCTCGGCGCGCAACATGTCTCCCGTGGAGATCTGAGCGATACCGTAACGGTCACGCAGACGCTGCGCCTGTGTGCCCTTCCCCGCGCCGGGGGGACCCAGGAGAATTAGTTTCACCGACGTCCCTTCACCTTGCTCTTACGAATGAGCCCTTCGTATTGATGCGCCAGCAGGTGCGATTGGATCTGCGTGACGGTATCCATCGTGACCGAGACCACGATCAGGATCGACGTGCCGCCAAAATAGAATGGCAACCCATAATCGCTGATCAACAACTCCGGCAGCATGCAAACGGCGACGAGATAAAGTCCGCCCACCGTGGTCAGCCGGGTCAGGATCCGGTCGAAATACGCCGCCGTGGCGCTGCCTGGCCGGATGCCCGGCACGAAGCCGCCGTATTTCTTCAGATTATCCGCGGTTTCCTCGGGGTTGAACACGATCGAGGTGTAGAAGTAGGCGAAGAATATGATCAGCAGCGCGTAGGTGATCATGTAGACCGGCTGGCCATGGGCGAACTGGCCCATGATGTCCTGTAGCCAGATCGGCCCACCGGTGGTGAACCCGGCGAGTGTCGCCGGGATCAGCAACAGCGAACTGGCGAAAATCGGCGGGATGACGCCCGAGGTATTGATCTTCAGCGGCATGTGCGTGGTGTCCCCGCCGAACATGCGGTTGCCCATCTGGCGTTTGGGATATTGCACCGGAATGCGCCGTTGCGCGCGCTCGACGAACACGATGGCGGCGATGGTGGCGATGGCCAGCACCAGGAACCCCACGACGAAGACCGGTGACAGCGCGCCGGTCCGACTGAGGTCCAGCAAGGACGCCAACGCTCCCGGCAGGCCGGCGACGATACCGGACATGATGATCAGACTTTGGCCGTTGCCGATGCCGCGGGCGGTGATCTGCTCACCAATCCACATCAGGAACATGGTGCCGCCGACCAGGGTGATGACGCAGGAGAAGCGGAAGAACCAGCCGGCGTCGAGCACCGCCGGGCCGAACGAACCATGCATCGATTCGAGGCCCACGGCGATGCCGTACGACTGGAACAGCGCGATGATGGCGGTCAGGTAGCGGGTGTACTGATTGAGCTTCTTACGCCCCATCTCGCCTTCTTTTTTCAGTGCCTCCAGCGTGGGGACGGCGGCGGTCATCAACTGAATGATGATGCTGGCACTGATGTACGGCATGATGCCGAGGGCGAAGACTGTGACGCGCCGCACCGCACCGCCGGAGAACATGTCCAGCATGCCGAAGATGCCGCCGCCCGGCCGCTGCATCATCTCGGCCATCACCGAGGCATCGACGCCCGGGATCGGGATGTAGGTGCCAAGCCGGTAGACGATCAGCGCGGTGAGGGTGAACCAGATGCGCTGTTTGAGTTCGGTCGCCTTGGAGAAGGTGCCAAGACTCAGGTTTGCCGCGAGCTGTTCGGCAGCGGAAGCCATGAATAATTCCCTCGTTCGGATCGCGCTGTTGTCGCCACCCCGCGACAGTCGCGCAAGACAGCAGGCAACCGGGGAATCGCATGCCCAAGCGGTGAACGCAAGAGTCGTCTTTGGTCGGAAACTTCGCCGTGCGAACCGGGCATTCGCCATTCCGGAAAGATGCTGGCCCGATCAGATGCTGGCCCTCGCGCGTGATCAGCGCGAGGTGCCCGCGTCATCCACCCTCCGCGTCATCCACCCCCCGCGTCGTCCACCATGGGGGGATACATCGTCCCAACGATATCGGCGGCGCGTAACGGCCAGGACATGGTGCATGGGCCGATCTTGCGCGCCAGCACGACAGAGCCTTCGAAACCCACCGACCGTTCCGCGTGGAGCTTTGCCGCGGTCAGGATGAACGGGACGATGTATTGCTCGCCGTCGAGCGCACGCTCCACGATCTCGAACCCGGTCCGCGCGTTGAACAGTGCGTCCCAGGCGGTATCGGAAAAGCGCCAGAAGTCCCAGGGCAGGTCATGCATCCCCAAGGTCTGGTGGGTCGCCACCAAAACGAGGCCACCTGGCTTCAGCACGCGGTTCATTTCAGTCACCACGGCCCAGGGCATCATGAGATGCTCGAATACGGCGCATGAGAGAATGGCGTCGAAATGCTCGGGCGGAAAATGCCGTGCGAGATCATGCGCGTCGCCGACGACATCGACATTGCTGCCCGGCAGAACGTCGAACACGACGTATTCGGGCACCCGGAAATACTGGCTCCGGTCAACGCCGCTGCGGGCCCGCCCGCCGACGTCGAGCACCCGCGCCTGTCCCATCGCCTCCACCGCGGTGATGAAGCGGTGCATGATCGCGGGCGACGGGTACAGCGCGAGCCGTTCCTGCATAAGCTCCGCCAGAATGGCTTCGCCACGCCAGCCGCGGCGCGTGCGGAAGCGGAGCCGCGCCTGCGCCCCAAGCCCCTCCGCGCGACGCAGGATCTGCGCCGAGAACCCTTTGTTGGCACCCAGCGATGCGACGCCCTCGTATTCGAGCCCGACGGCGTTCAGGCTGGCGACTACCCCGTCATCGAGCAGTTCCACCGACCGCAGCGTGTCGCGGGGATGGTGGAACCAGCCATGAACCCGCACGGTGTTGAAAAACTTCGCGACCGAGTCGACCATGAACGTATAGCCGTCGCGCAGCATTGCGGTTCCCCGTTCGATCTTACCTCGGCGCGATCGCCGCGCGATCGGCACACCATACGGCCGAACGCGCCTGCTTCAACCATGGCTTCCAGAGGCGGCAAGCCCGCGGTGTCGTGCTCCCTCAGGTTCGATCCCGCGGACCGCCTGCTCCAGGGCTATTGCCAGCCGCTCGATGCGCTGCCTGGTGGAAGCCCGCTTTCAGCCGGAATGAATGACAAAACCATCACGCCGGTCGGCGGCCCCACAAGGGCCTGTCGCGTTACGAAGCCTGATCCGTCAGGATTTACGCGGCGACCTTCTCGACCTTGATCACGGTCGTCGTCACTGTCCCACCCGCCTGCTCCACCGCCGCCTTCGCGGTCGCCGAGGCGCCGGACACGGTGATGTTGACCGCGCGTTTGATTTCGCCAACGCCCAGAAGCCGCACACCATCCAAATGGTCGTTGCCGAGGCCCGCTTTGATCAGCATCTCCTCGGTGATCATCTGCCCGGCATCGAGTTTTCCGGATTCGATCGCCGCCTCGAGGGTGCCGATATTGAGCGGCGCGTAGCTCTTGCGGAACAGGTTCTTGAACCCGCGTTTGGGCAGCCGGCGATAGATCGGCAACTGGCCGCCCTCGAACCCGTTCAGCGCCACGCCCTCGCGCGCTTTCTGGCCCTTCACGCCCTTGCCCGACGTCTTTCCCTTGCCCGAGCCAATGCCGCGGCCAAGCCGCTTGAACTTCAGGCGTGCACCCGCATTGTCGCGCAGTTCGTTGAGTTTCATGACAGCTCCTCCACCTTGATCAGGTGGGCGACCTTGCGGATCATGCCGCGCACCGATGGGGTGTCTTCGAGCTCCCGGGTGCGGCGTATCTTGTTCAGGCCGAGGCCGACCAGCGTCTCCTTCTGGCCCGGCTTACGTCCGAGAGCGGACGCGATCTGGGTGACGCGAACCTTAGGCATTCGGCTGCTCCTCGGTGGGCGACGGTGTGCCCACAGCGGGCGGCGCTTCGCGGCGGCCGAAGATCTCGGACACTTTCTTGCCGCGCCGCGTGGCGACCGAGCGCGGGCTGGCGCAACTCTTGAGCGCGTCGAACGCCGCCTTGACCATGTTGTGCGGATTGCGGCTGCCGAGGCTTTTCGCCACCACATCGCCGATCCCGAGCGTTTCGAACACCGCGCGCAACGGGCCGCCGGCGATGATCCCGGTGCCGGCGGCGGCCGAGCGCAGGATCACGTTGCCGGCGCCGAAATGCCCCTCGACGTCGTGATGCAGCGTGCGGCCTTCTTTCATCGGCACGCGGATCATGGCGCGCTTGGCGCGTTCGGTGGCCTTGCGGATCGCCTCCGGCACTTCCCGGGCTTTCCCGGCGCCGTAGCCGACGCGGCCTTTCTGATCGCCGACTACCATCAACGCGGCGAACGCGAACCGGCGTCCGCCCTTCACCACTTTGGCGACGCGGTTGATGGACACCATCTTCTCGATGATCCCATCGTCGGGCTCGCGATCTTCGCGGCCTCTTCCGCGGTCCCGGCCGCCGTCCCTGGGTTCACGTGCCATTCAGTTCAATCCTTCAAGTCCCACCCGCCTTCGCGGGATCAAGTCCCACCCGCTTGCGCGGGATCAGGTCCCACCCGCTTGCGCGGGATCAGGTCCCACCCGCCCGCGCGGGATCAGGTCCCACCCGCCCGCGCGGGATCAGAAGTCCAACCCGCCTTCGCGGGCGGCATCGGCCAGGGCCTTTACCCGGCCGTGATACAAATAGGAGCCGCGGTCGAACACAACCTGCGTCACGCCGGCCGCCAGCGCCCGCTCGGCGAGCAATTTGCCGACCGCCATCGCGGCGTCCTTGTTCGCGCCGGTCTTCAACGCCTCGCGCAAATTTTTGTCCAGTGAAGACGCCGCCGCCAGGGTGTGGCCCTTCTCGTCGTCGATCACCTGCGCGTAGATGTTCTGCTCCGAGCGGAACACCGACAACCGCGGCCGGCCGTGCGACTTCTGGCGCAGTTGATAGCGCAGCCGCTGCCGCCGGCGATCGCGAAGGTCTTGTTTCGAGCTCATTTCTTTTTGCCTTCCTTCCGCCGGATCGTCTCGTCGGTATAGCGCGCGCCCTTGCCCTTATAGGGTTCCGGCGGACGGAACGAGCGGATTTCCGAAGCGACCTGGCCCACCAGACGCTTGTCGACGCCTTCCACCTTGATCGAGGTCGGCCGCTCACAGGTGATCTTGATGCCGGGCGGAATCGGAAACACCACCGGATGGGAGAACCCGAGATTCATTTCCAGATTCGACCCGGCGACCGCCGCGCGATAGCCGGTGCCGGTGATTTCCAGCGACTTCACGAAGCCGGTGGAAACCCCCTTCACCATGTTCGCGATCAGCGCCCGCGTGGTGCCCCACATCATGCGCGCCTTGGTATCGCCGGTCTTCGGCGCGACCGAAACATGGTTGCCGTCGACCTTCGCCTCGATCAGGTCGGTCAGCCGCAACGTCAGTTCGCCGAGCCGGCCTTTCGCGGTCAGGATACCCGAGGCGATCGCGACCTGCACGCCGGCGGGGAGTTCGACCGGATATTTTCCAACGCGTGACATCGATCGTCTCCGTCAGAATACGCGGCAGAGGACTTCGCCGCCAACATTGGCGGCGCGTGCCTCGGCATCGCTCATCACGCCGCGCGGCGTGGACAGGATGGAAATGCCGAGGCCGGCGTAGACCCGCGGCAATTCCTTGATCTTCGAATAGACGCGCCGGCCGGGCCGCGAGACGCGCGTGATCTCCTTGATGACCGGTTCGCCCTCGTTATATTTCAGCTCGATCTTCAAGCGCGCGACGCCGGGCCGCAGTTCCTCGGCGGAATAGCCTCGGATGAAGCCCTCGCGTTTCAGCACGCCGAGCACGTTGGCCCGCAACTGCGACGCCGGCGAGACGCACATCGAGTGCCGCGCCCGCTGTGCGTTACGAATCCGTGTGAGCATATCGCCCAGGGGATCGGAGAGTGACATTGATCCGTTCCCTTCTTACCAGCTGGCCTTGACCATGCCTGGGATCTGCCCAGAACTGGCGAGGTCGCGCAACGCGATGCGGCACAGTTTGAATTTGCGGTAATTACCCCGCGAACGACCGGTCAGCTCGCAACGCAGCCGCACGCGCACCTTCGCGCCATTGCGCGGCAATTGCGCGAGTTTGAGCGACGCGTTGAAGCGATCCTCGACCGGCAACGTGCGGTCCATGACAATATCCTTGAGCGACTTACGCTTGCCTTTGTCACGGGCGGCAAGGCGTTCACGCATCTTGTTACGGTTGACCTGCGAAGTTTTGGCCATCCTGTCTTCTTTCCTCCGGAACCTGCCAGGACTGACCCTGGGGGTATTCCAAAAACTCAGTTAGCGAACGGTATATCGAAAGCCTTGAGCAAAGCTTTCGCCTCGGCATCGGTTCTCGCGGTGGTGACGAACTGAATGTCCATGCCACGCACGTCCTCGACGCGGTCGTAGTTGATCTCAGGGAAAATGATCTGCTCCTTGAGACCCATCGCGAAGTTGCCGCGGCCGTCAAAACCTTTGCCCTGAATGCCGCGGAAGTCGCGCACTCTGGGCAGAGCGATGGTGACCAGCCGGTCCATGAATTCGTACATCCGCTCCTTGCGCAGCGTGACCTTGCAGCCGATCGGCAAACCTTTGCGAATTTTAAATCCGGCGATCGCCTTCTTGGCCACGGTCTTCACCGGCTTCTGCGCCGCGATCAGCGTGAGTTCCGCGACGGCGGCGTCGAGCTTTTTCTGATCGCCGGTCGCCTCGCCCACGCCCATGTTGAGGACGATCTTTTCCAGCCGCGGCACCTGCATCGGGTTCGTGTAGCCAAACTCGGCGGTCAATTTTTGCCGAATCTCGTCGATGTAGCGCTTGTGAAAACGCGTGATCTCGCCCGCGGACGCTTTCGGCTCGGCGACGCCGCCGGTCTCCTGGATGCGCGCCGCGCGGCGTTCCTCACGACCGGGAGGCGGAGCGCCCTGATTGCCGCGCCCGCCCGCTGTCTTTTTGGCGCCGGACTTCGCGCCCGCCTTGCCGCCTGATTTCTTTGTTCCGCTCATGGCTTAACTCTCGATCACTTCGCCGGTCTTCTTCGCGACGCGGACCTTGCGTTTATCATCCAGGATCCGAAACCCGACCTTGGTGGGCTGGTCCGACTTCGGGTCGATCAGCATGAGGTTCGACATATGGATCGCCGCCTCCCGCCGCTGAATGCCGCCGGGCTCACCCATGCGGGTGGGCTTCACGTGATGGATCGCCAGATTGACGCCCGAAACGATCGCCCGTTCTTCCTTTGGCATCACCAGAGCCACCTCACCGCGGCGGCCCTTGTTCACGCCGCTGATCACCACGACGGTGTCGCCCTTACGAATGCGCGCGGCCATCTTACAGCACCTCCGGCGCCAGCGAGATGATCTTCATGAACTTGCGCGCCCGCAGTTCACGCACCACTGGGCCAAAGATACGCGTGCCGATCGGCTCCATCTGCTTGTTGATCAGCACCGCGGCGTTGCGGTCGAAGCGGATCGCCGAGCCGTCGGGCCGGCGCACCGGATACGAAGTACGCACGATTACCGCCTGATGCACGTCGCCCTTCTTCACCTTGCCGCGCGGGATCGCCTCGCGGATCGATACGACGATGACATCGCCGACCGAGGCGGTCTTGCGCTTCGAGCCACCGAGCACCTTGATGCACAACACCTTGCGCGCACCGGAATTGTCGGCGACGTCGAGGGTGGATTCAGCGCTGATCATGCCGCGATTCCTTCGGGTTCCGCATGGGCCGGTTCGGCGGCGGCGCTTGTTGCCTGACCGTTACGCTCCACCACCGTCCAGGTTTTCCGCTTGCTGATCGGGCGGCATTCTTCAATGCGCACCGAGTCGCCGATCTTGCACAGATTGTCCTCGTCATGCGCCGCGTATTTCTTCGAGCGGCGGATGAACTTCTTATACAGCGGATGCATGACGCGGCGATCGACAAGCACCGTCACGGTCTTGTCCATCTTATCGCTCGTCACCCGTCCGGTCAGCACGCGCCTTGGCATCGTCCGCCGTCTCCTATGCCTGCGACGCGGATTTCGCCGCGTCACGTTTGTGCTGGCCCTGGATCGTCTTGACCCGGGCAATCTCTCGCCGTGCCTGCTTCACCCGGCCCAAACCTTCGTTCTGGCCGGTGGCGCGTTGAAACCGCAGATTGAACTGCTCCTTGCGCAACTCCAGCAGCAGCGCGGCCAGTTCATCCGGCGTCTTCGCCCGGATATCGCCAATTTTGTGCAACGCGGCCTTTGCCATCTCAGGCGTCTCCCATCCGCGTGACGAACTTCGCCTTGATCGGCAGCTTGGCGGCGCCGAGGGTCAGCGCTTCCTTCGCCAGTTCGGGCGATACACCGTCGATCTCGAACATGATCCGCCCAGGCGCCACGCGCGCGACCCAGAATTCCGGCGAACCCTTGCCCGAGCCCATGCGCACCTCGGCCGGCTTGGTCGACACCGGCACATCCGGGAAAATCCGGATCCAGACGCGGCCGGCACGCTTCATCGCACGGGTGATCGCGCGGCGGGCCGACTCGATTTGCCGTGCGGTGATCCGCTCCGGCTGCAGCGCCTTCAGGCCATAGTTGCCAAAGGTCAACGAAAAGCCGCCCTTCGACAGGCCATGGATGCGGCCCTTGTGCTGCTTGCGATATTTCGAGCGCTTGGGAGAAAGCATCGTCGTTACCCTTTACCCGATCAACGCTGCGGCGCTTGCTCGGCCGCGCGGCGATCCTGCGCCGACGGGTCGTGCTGCATGATCTCGCCCTTGAACACCCAGACCTTCACGCCGCAGGTGCCATAGGTCGTCTTCGCGGTGGCGACGCCGTAGTCCACGTCGCCGCGCAAGGTGTGCAACGGCACGCGACCTTCGCGGTACCACTCGACCCGGGCGATTTCCGCCCCGCCGAGCCGGCCGCCGCAATTGATCCGGATGCCAAGCGCGCCCAGACGCATCGCCGACTGCACGGCGCGCTTCATCGCGCGGCGAAACGCGACGCGGCGTTCCAGCTGCTGCGCGATGTTCTCGGCGATCAGCGTCGCATCGATTTCCGGCTTGCGGATTTCGACGATGTTCAGCGACACCTCGGCATTGGCCATCTTGCCGAGTTCTTTCTTCAGGACCTCGATGTCCTGGCCCTTCTTGCCGATCACCACCCCGGGCCGCGCCGCGTAGATCGTTACCCGCGGCTTCTTCGCCGGACGCTCGATCACCACGCGAGACACGCCGGCGCCGCGCAATTTGGTGCGCAGGTGATCGCGCAGCTTCAGATCCTCGTGCAGCAGCTTCGCGTAGTCCGCGCCGGCGAACCAGCGGCTGTCCCACGTCCGGTTGATGCCGAGCCGCAGCCCGATCGGATTGACTTTATGACCCATCCTACGTGGCTCCCTGTCCGGAATGATCCGGCGGCGTACGGTGTTCGTCTTCGGCGGCCTGATCCGATGCCTCAGCCGCGTCGGCCGACATCGACTGCTGCGCGGCCTCGGCCTCGGTACCCTCGGGCGACGGCACGGAGAGCGCGGCGTCGGTGTGCGCGTGATCGTCCGTCAAGCCCAGACCGGCGCCCGGCGAATGTTCACCCGCCGCCGCGTGTCCGGCCGCGTCGGCCGACATCGCCTGCTGCGCAGCCTCGGCCTCGGTACCCTCGGTCGACGGCACCGAGAGCGTTGCGTCGGTGCTCGCGTGGTCGGTTTCAGCGGCCGGCACCGGGATCGCAGTCGCCTCGATCACCTCGTCGTCGTCCAACGCCACTTCGTCCTGCTTTTCGGCGACGACGATCTTCATGTGGCTGAACCACTTCTCGATCCGCGCCGAACGGCCGCGGCCGCGGGCATGGAACCGCCGCATCACGATCGAGCGGCCAACTTCGGCGCGTGTCACGATCAGCCGGTCGACATCGAGCTGATGATTGTTCTCGGCGTTGGCGATGGCGCTTTCCAGCGTTTTCCGGACCTGATGCGCGATCCGCCGCTTGCTGAAGGTCAGTGTCGCGATCGCCCGCTGCGCCGGCAGGTTGCGGATCATCGCCGCGACCAAATTCAGCTTGCGTGGGCTGGTCCGCACATTGCTCAGGATCGCCTGCGCCTCGTGATCAGCCAAGGCCCGCTCATGTTTCGGCTTGCTCATGTCAGCCCCGCTTCGCCTTCTTGTCCGCCGAGTGGCCGGTGAACGTGCGGGTCGGCGAGAACTCACCGAATTTATGCCCCACCATGTTTTCGTTCACCTGCACCGGCAGGAATTTGTGGCCGTTGTAGACACCGAAGGTCAGCCCGACGAATTGCGGCAGGATGGTCGAGCGGCGCGACCAGATCTTGATGATTTCGTTGCGGCCCGAGCTGCGCGACGTCTCCGCCTTGGCCAGCAGATAGCCGTCGACGAACGGACCTTTCCAGACGGAACGTGCCATCTTACTTGCCTTTATTCCGGCGACGAATGATCAGCGCATCCGTCCGCTTGTTGGTCCGCGTCTTGTAGCCCTTCGCCGGCTGGCCCCATGGCGAGACCGGATGCCGGCCGCCCGAGGTCCGCCCTTCGCCACCGCCATGCGGATGATCGACCGGGTTCATCACCACGCCGCGATTATGTGGGCGGAAACCCAGCCACCGCATGCGGCCGGCCTTGCCGATCTTCTGGTTCATGTTGTCCGGATTGGACACCGCGCCGATACTGGCCATGCACTCGGCCCGCACCACCCGCAGTTCGCCCGACGTCAGCTTGATCTGCGCGTAACCCGCGTCCTTGCCGACCAACTGGGCGTAGGTCCCGGCCGAGCGGGCCATCTTGCCGCCGGCACCGATCTTCATTTCGATGTTGTGAATGATCGTGCCGACCGGGATCGCGGCGAGCGGCATCGCGTTGCCTGGTTTGATGTCGACCCGCGCCCCGGCGATCACCGTGTCGCCGACCTTCAGCCGTTGCGGCGCCAGAATGTACGCCAGTTCGTTGTCGGCGTACTTGATCAGTGCCAGGAACGCGGTGCGGTTCGGATCGTATTCCAGCCGCTCCACCGTCGCCGGCACGTCGAACTTGCGGCGGCGGAAATCGACCACGCGATACGACTGCTTATGTCCGCCACCACGAAACCGGCTGGTGATCCGGCCATGATTGTTGCGCCCGCCATGGCTGTGCTGACCCTCGGTCAACCCTTTGACAGGGCCGCCCTTCCACAAATCGGAGCGATCGATCAGCACCGTGCCGCGCAGGCTCGCCGTGACCGGATTGAATTGTCTGAGTGCCATTTCCCGCGCGCCCTATCAGAGGCTGGTGGTGAAATCGATCGCCTGGTCTTTCGCCAGACGAACGATCGCGTTCTTGACGTCCGAGCGGCGACCAGGCCGGCCCTTGACCCGCTTCGTCTTGCCCTTCCGCACGATGGTGTTCACGGCGACGACATTCACCCCGAACAAGCCCTCCACCGCCGCCTTGATCTGCGGCTTGGTGGCGTCGAGCGACACGCGCAGCACGTATTGGTTCTTTTCCGACAGCAGCGTCGCCTTCTCGGTGATCACCGGGGCACGAATGATCAGATACATCGCCTCACGCGACAATTTGGCGCCCGGCTTTTTCGTCGTGGCCGGGGCTGCCGAGGTCTCGCTCATGCCGCTTCTCCCGGCTCGGCGGAGGCGGCACCATTGAGGCGTGCCTTCAGCCCTTCGACGCCGGCGACGGTGATCGCCAGCACGTCGTGGTTCAGGATGTCGTAGACATTGGCGCCCACCGTCGGCAGCGCGTCGATCTTGTGCAGATTGCGGCTGGCCAGCAGGAAGCCTTCATCCACCACGTGATCGATGATCAGCGCCGAGCTCCAGCCAAGCGCCTTCAGCTTCTTCGCCAGTTCGCCGGTCTTCGCGGTGCCGGCGGCGGCGTCCAGCACCACCAGCTTGCCATCGAGGGCCTTCTGCGACAGCGCGCAAATCAGGCCGAGACGGCGCACCTTCTTGTTCAGGCGATATTCGTGCGAGCGCACGACCGGACCATGCACCCGGCCACCGGTGCGGAATTGCGGCGCCCGCAAACTGCCTTGCCGGGCGTTGCCGGTGCCCTTCTGCCGGAACGGCTTCTTGGTGGTGCCCTGCACCTCACCCATGCCCTTGGTCTTGTGCGTGCCGGCCCGCCGCTTCGAAAGCTGCCAGTGCACGACGCGCGCCATGATGTCGGCCCGCGGCTTCACGCCGAACAACTCGTCCGGCAGCTCGGTACTGCCCAATGATCCCTGGGCGGTACCCTGATCGAGCGTGGTAATGTCGATTTGCATCGTCCGTTCCTCAGCCCGCGCCAGGGGTCGTTGGTGCTTCAAGCAAGACCGCCGGGAAGGCCGCGTCTTTTGGTGGCATCTTCACCGCGTCGCGCACCCGGACGTAGCCGCCGCGCGCGCCAGGCACCGCGCCTTTGATCATCAGCAGGCCCTTGACCGTGTCGACCGCCGCGATCTCCAGGTTCAACGTGGTCACCCGCTCCACCCCGAGATGACCGGCCATCTTCTTGTTCTTGAAGGTGCGGCCGGGATCCTGCCGGTTACCGGTCGAGCCCAGAGAGCGATGGCTGACCGACACGCCATGGCTGGCCTCGAGGCCGGAGTAGTTCCAGCGCTTCATGCCGCCGGCGAAGCCCTTGCCCTTGGTGATCCCGCAGACATCGATCTTCTGGCCCACCGCG
>CALFNB010000661.1 GCA_937902425.1 uncultured Acetobacteraceae bacterium
TTTGAAACGAGTGACGCAAGCCTGAACCATCTCCTGAACATCCGCGGCGAGCGTCATGTCGGCGCGGTGCACATGGGCGGTGCCGCCTTCCTTCGCGATGATGGAATGGGTTTCGCGCACTGCGTCTTCGTTGATGTCGACCAGGAACAGTTCGGCGCCCTGCCGAGCCAATAGCGTCGCAGTGGCCTTGCCATTCCCCCAACCGGGTCCCACGGATCCGGCGCCGGTGACGATCGCCACCTTTCCGTTCATGCTCAGCACGCGTCTTCCTCCCACTCAGCAGGCGGAAGATGCCAGCCGTGGGAGCGGAAGGCCAGGGGCCGAAGGGGAGAGCAGCGCCGGGGGTCGTGACTCGCGATCGAAGTCGTGCAAGGACTCGCCCGTGATCACCGGGGGGCCCTCGCGCGGGCCTGTCCCTTTTCAGGGAGAGACAAAACCATGACGATCAAAGTTGGCGATACAATTCCGTCGCTGAAACTGATGATGGCGACGGCGGACGGCCCGAAGGAAGTGTCCACCGACGACATTTTCAAGGGAAAGAAGGTGGTGCTGTTCGCGGTGCCGGGCGCGTTCACGCCGACTTGCAGTGCCAAGCATTTACCCGGGTTCGTCCAGAACGCGGCCGCGATCAAGAGCAAGGGCGTCGACACTATCGCCTGCATTTCGGTCAACGACGCCTTCGTCATGGGCGCGTGGGGCAAGGATCACGGAACGGGTGACAAGGTTCTGATGCTGGCCGACGGCTCCGCCTATTTCGCCAAGGCGCTCGGCCTGGAAATGGACATCACTGCACGCGGCATGGGCGTGCGCAGCCAGCGTTACGCGTTGGTCGCCGAAGACGGCAAAGTGACGCATCTCGGGGTTGAGGCCCCGGGCGGATTCGAAGCCAGCAAGGCGGAAACGATCCTCGCCGCTCTCTGAGCGAGAATCTCTCACGTCATGGCCCAGAGGTACTGGGCCATGACGAAGGGGAAAGTATTTCTTCAGCCGATCGGACGGTCGGCGGCCCCAAATCGCGCGCGTAGCTCGAACTTGAGCACCTTCCCCGCCGGATTGCGCGGCAACGCCGCCACGATCTCCAACCGCCGCGGCAGTTTGTAGCGAGCCAGCCGATCGGTCGCGAAATTTCTTAGTTCCTCGAGATCGAGGTTCGAGTCCTGTCTAAGGGCCGCGACCGCCACCACCACCTCGCCCCATTGTTCGTCGGGCAGACCGATCACCGCGATCTCGCCGATCGCGGGATGTTCATAGAGAACATTCTCGACCTCGGCGGGATAAACGTTCTCGCCGCCGGTGATCACCATGTCCTTCACGCGGTCAACAATGAAGAGGAAACCGTCCTCGTCGAATGTTCCGACATCGCCGGTATGCAACCAACCCTCCGCGTCGATCGCCGCTGCCGTCGCCTCGGGATTGTTCCAATAGCCCTTGGTGATGTTTGGTCCGCGGGCGATGATCTCGCCCTTCTCTCCCGGCGCGGTGATTTCCCGTCCACCGGGGGCGACAAGCCGTACGTCGGTGAAGATCGGCGTGCGGCCGGCCGAGCCGATCTTGGCGATCCCAAACTCCGGCGCGAGGAATGTCAGCAGCGGTGATGCTTCCGTCAGACCGTAGCCCTGATTGATCGGGACGCCGCGGTCGGCGTAGAGGCGTATGAGAGGCTCAGGAACCGGAGCCGCACCGCAAACGATGATACGCAGGCTCGACAGGTCGGCAGAGGCAAAATTGGGCTGCTGACTGACGAACAGCAGCATGGCGGGTACCGCGAACGTACTGGTCACGCGGTATTTCGCGATATCATCCAGGAATCGCGACGGATCGAACGTCCGGTGAAGCAAGATGTGCCCACCGGTCTGCCAGGTCACCAGCGTATTGACGTTCAGACCGGCGATATGAAACAGCGGTGCCACGACCAAAACGATATCGGTCGCGCGGCAGTCGAAGGTCAGAAGGACGTTGGTGTTGTTCCACCAGATGTTGCCGTGCGTGAGCATGGCGCCCTTGGGACGCCCGGTCGTCCCACTGGTGTACATGACGATCGCGACTTCATCTTCAGTGACCGTCGCACCGATCCGAAGGGGCGCGTGCGCGGCGATCAGCTCGTCAGTCGACGGCCATCCGTCCGCCGCCTGGTCAGCGGAGAAGTACCGCCGGCAGGGAAGCTCGCTTCGAGTGGAATCGACGACCGGGCGGTGTGGCGCGTCTGCGATCAAAGTATGCACGCCGGCGTTGTTGATAATGTAGGCGAGTTCTGACCCGCTCAGCCGGAAGTTCAACGGCACGAATATGGCGCCCAAACGGGCCGTGGCGAACAGGCTTTCAAGGAAAGATGGTTGGTTGAGGCCGATAAAGGCGACCCGATCGCCATGACAGACCCCGTTCGCGCGTAGCGCACTCGCAAGGCGATCAATCCGTTGCTGGAGCTCCGCATAGGTCCAGGTGGTACCCTCGAACGTGAGGGCCGCGCGATGCGGGCTCCGTAGCGCGCGCTGGTACAGCCAATTGCCGAGGCCGATATCCGGAGTCATGGCGTTTCCTCGTGTTGGCATCCGTGGTTCTTCGGACACCGATGTTTGCGGAATGTTACACTCTGATCCAGACATGCCGCAACGAAGATCGTCCGGCCATCACGCTTGTCACACCGCACCGGCGGGCGCACGCTACCTGGCAACCAACTCCCCGATGAGGAGGATCCATTGTCAGACTACGATCTGGTCATTCGCGGCGGCTCTGTCATCGATGGAACGGGCCGCGCCCCTGCCGATGCCGAAGTCGCCATCAAGGACGGAAAAATTGTTCATGTCGGCACCGTGTCCGGGTCAGGCGCGGAGGAGATCAACGCGAAGGGCAAACTCGTCACGCCCGGCTTCGTCGACATTCACACGCACTACGACGCCCAGGCGGTGTGGGACCGGCATTTGGCACCGAGTGCGTGGCACGGGGTAACGACCGTCGTCATGGGGAATTGCGGCGTCGGTTTCGCGCCCTGCAGACCCACCGACCGCCAAAGGCTGATCGAGCTGATGGAGGGCGTCGAGGACATTCCCGATGTCGTCATGCACGAGGGCCTGACGTGGGAGTGGGAAACCTTCGGCGAGTACTTGTCCGCCCTCGAGCGGAAACAGCGCGACGTCGATGTCTGTGCCTTGTTGCCGCACGCCGCCGTCCGGGTGTTCGTCATGGGCGACCGGGCGATCAACCTGGAAAACGCCAACCAGGGTGACATCGCGCAAATGCGGGAGATCGCGCGGGAGGCGATGCAAGCTGGAGCATTCGGTTTTTCGACATCGCGCAGCATCTCGCACAAGACACTGAAAGGCGATCCGACACCGACTCTCCAGGCTCAGGAAGACGAGTTGACCG
>CALFNB010000662.1 GCA_937902425.1 uncultured Acetobacteraceae bacterium
GTAAGAGGGGCAAAAGTCCGGGCAGATTTTGGAAATTCAGCCCTCGTTGCCGGTTCTGACTAAGCAACGATGGCGGATCTCAGCCATTCCGTCGCCGACCTGCCGAATATGCTGCATCTGCGTGCCCGGACTTTTGCCCCTCTTGCGGTCAGGCAACCCCCATTCAGCGGGTCTGTTCGCCCGTCGAATCCGCGAGGCGGACGTCCAACCTGATCGGTGACGCTCCGGTCACGGGCATGGTAGCTTGAATCCGGTCCCTGGACGGCGGTCAGACGCCGCCCAAAGCGTTTCCCGGGTGGTGGGACGCCCCACGCACGGCGAATCAGATGACACTGATCGTAGGGGAGAAAACCGTCAGCCGGACCGTGTCGCATTACGTACCATTGCGCAAAAGAACCCAAGATTAAAGCCCTCGCCGTCCTTGGTTTTCCATGCCGCGCCAATTTCGAGCCAGCGGCCCTTCTTCTCGCCGTCCTGCTCAAAGTCACGGACGGTGTAGGCGATATAATCAGGTTTGGTCGCCATAATGGTTCCTCCAGTAATGGTTAGTTGCATTATCGGAATACAATGGCCGCGTTAAATAGCAACCGGAATTGCTGCCCTACGGCTTAGGGTCAGAGGCCGGTTGTGCGCCGGAGAGGTTGGCAAGCTCGCTCTCCACCACCGTCAACATTGGCGGGAGGTCGCGATACACCGTGTCCCAGACAATCTGCTCCTCAACGTTATCATACCGGTGCCGGTAGACGTTCCCCGCGTCCATGATTTCGCGCCACGGAAGCTCCGGATGCCTGTCCCGCAACGCTTGCGGCAACCGCCTGCTGGCTTCCGAAACGATTTCGAGGCAGCGCGTGACGGCGAAGACTGTTTTGCGGTCGAGCGCAAACTCATCGAACGTCTGCCCTGCCGTCCATTGGCGGGCCATATGAATTGCGTCCCGGATGTCCAGAAGGGTGACCTGGGGAGGCGACTTAGAAGGCATACAGCGCGTCGCGTTCGGCGCCGGGCCGCACGTGCGGCTTGAGGCTGCGCCGGTTGGCTACATCCACCCGCGACGGAAACAAGTCGGCAAGGTAATGCGTGATGGCAACATAGCCGAACACCCCAACATGCGCCTCCGGCTCCAGCTCCACCAGGATGTCAATGTCGCTGCCTGCATTCGCCTCGCCGCGCGCGAGCGAGCCGAACAGGGCGGCGTGCTTCACCCCGCGATGGCGAAGCTCGTGCTCATGTTCACGCAGTTTAGACAGGACTTCTTCACGGTTCATACGCAATCCATAGCGCAAAATCCGGGCAATTTCCACCTCGTCGCGGTTTGGCGACGCTCAGGTAAGCCCCGGCGCTCCTTGCCTGGCGCTCATGGCGCGGCCCTCGATAGCCGCGCAATCGTGGATTTGCCCATGTTGTAGCTGTCGGCAAGCTCCCTGAGCGTCGCGCCCTCGGCGCGGCGCTGGCGGGCCTCCGCTTGCTGCTGAGGGGTGAGGGAGGGCTTACGCCCCATATGCTGCCCGCGGGCCTTGGCGCGGGCGCGGCCGTCCGCGGTGCGCGTGATGATGAGGTCGCGGTCAACATCAGCAAGCCCGCCAAGGATGGCAATCATCAGCCGCCCGAGGAGGCGGCGCGGGATGGTTGGTGGCGCTTCCCGCCGCGAACCGGACCACACGTCGACGGCCAGGTATCACGCTGGGTCGCGGAGCAGCGCGCCGGCGACGCCGAGCCCGAGAAGCTGCCGCGACTCAGCGCTGATCTGATGGCGATCGCCGACGTGGCGGCCGAGGAGGCGCGATGCCACGCCGAACCGCGGCGGGCCTGATCATGGGCGGCGGGGAGTGACCGGCAGTGCATCGGATCAAAGCGCGAATCTCATTGAAAACTGTAATCTATAGTTTACACTCGCGCCTGTGTGGCGTATGGTCACAGATGATCGAAGTCCGGCAGACGGTTGAATTCAACGAATGGCTCGACCGGCTAAAAGACCGGCGCGCCGTTGACCGCATCGCCCAACGGATCGTGCGGTCGCAGAGCGGTCTCCTCGGCGACGTGAAGCCGGTTGGCGAGGGCGTATCGGAGCTTCGGGTCGATCATGGCGCAGGATACCGAGTGTACTTCGTTCGGCGCGGCGCCGTGCCGATCGTTTTGCTGTGCGGCGGGGACCAGAGAACTCAGCAACGGGACATCGCCAAAGCACAGGCCATGGCGACGGAACTGGAGATTTGAAGATGGTTAAAACGATCCCCTTCGACGCCGCGCGCCACATCACGTCGCCCGAGGGTCAGCAGGAACTTCTCGACGATGCGTTCGCCAGTGGCGACGCCGCCTGTATCGCCAACGCCCTCGGCGTTATCGCCCGCGCTCGCGGCATGACGGACGTCGCGCGCGAGGCCGGTGTGACACGGGAGGCGCTTTACAAATCCTTCAGTGAGGAAGGCGATCCACGCCTGACGACGCTGCTCGGCGTGGCGCGCGCACTGGGTGTGACGCTGACCGCCCGGATCGGACGGGCGCCGTAACGGACGAGGACACCACTGTCGTCCCGGCTCAGCCGGAAAGGGGCACACCCGAAAGCGCCGCATGGTTCCGCGCGATGCTGGAGTAACCCGGCGAGACCCAGGCAAGCATGGCCCGTCTGATGAGGTGCAAGGGCGACGACCGGCAACTGGCCACGATCGAACGGCACATGCGAGGTATGGCGCGCGGCGCGGGGCGTGACCCTTTCGCGAACCGTCGTCGGCGAAAGGCGACCCAGTGCCCGGAATCCGGCCTGACGCACGATTTCGAACAAGTCGCGTGGTGACGCCGCATATGCCTCGGCGAGACCAAAGCGTGGGTCCGCCAGCCTCTCAACATCATCACCGGGCCTGTTGGGGTGGACGGCCCCGCGGCATCGCGTGCCATTCTTGGGCGTCATCAACCAAGACCGGAGCCGTCCATGACCTGGCGATCTGTCGCGGCTCGTGCGGCAACAGTTGGCCGGGTCGGGGCCCGGCCATGACGTCGCGGAGCCAATGACAATACGTTGAGTCGGTGCCATCGCGTCATGAACGACCGTGTTGGCTTGTATCGGGCCTCACCTGGTGAAGCCCCACCCGGTGAGGTTCGTACGCCGAGAAGTTCATGTCCTGTTAATCCCAGGCCGCTACGAATGGCCCGGTGAGCCGGTCACCTGTCGATCGCGCCACCAATGGGACCAGAAACGCCATGCACGTCCTTTCTCGCCTTCGGCTGCGCACCAAACTTGCCTTGCTGATGGGTCTGTCCGCCGTCGCGGTGATCATCGCGGTGATCGCCGGCGCTTCCACGATGCACCAGCGAATGTATGACGACCGCATCGACAAGCTGCGCGCGGTCGTGCAAGGGGTGCGCAGCTTCGCGAATGGTCTGGAGACGCAGGTGGCCGCCGGCAAGCTCACGCATGATCAGGCCTTCGCGGCGGTGCGAGAATATGCTCACGTCATGCGCTTCGATCATGGCGATGGCTATATCACTCTGTCCGGTGCCGACGGCACCACGCGGATACATGGCACCGATCCAAGCCGCGAGAACAAGCCATCCGCTGCTGTGGATGGCACTGGCAAGACCGTCCCCGCGTTGGTGGCGGATGCACTGCGTGGCGGCGCGGACGACGGTGTGATTTCCTACGCCTTTCCCAGGCCCGGTGCGACCACGCCGCAACCCAAAGTCGCCTATGTCGCCCGGTTCGACCCCTGGCAGAGCTATTTTCTCGCCGGCGCCTACACCGATGACCTGGAAGCGGAATTTCGCGCCAAACTGGTCGGCCAGGGCATCATCGGTGGGGTGATCTTGCTGCTGCTGATGATCGCGGCCTGGCTGATCAACCGCGACATTTCCGGCGGGCTCGGCGATCTCCGGTCCGGCATGCACCGGCTGGCGAGTGGTGACCTCAACAGTGCCATTCCCGGCCTCGACCGCTCCGACGAACTGGGCGCCATGGCGAAGTCAGTGCAGGTCTTCAAGGACAACATGATCGAAACCGGTCGTCTGCGCACCGAACAAGAGGAACGGAAACAAGCAGCCGCGCGGGAGCGCCGTCAGACGATGCTCGATCTCGCCGCGAAATTTGAGGCCACTGTCGGCGGCATCGTCGAGGCTGTCGCCGAGGCGGCGAACGGGTTGCAGTCGATCGCCCAGTACATAGCAACGACGTCGGAGGACACAACCCAGCGGTCGGCCACGGTCGCGACCGCCTCGGAACAGGCGGCCCGGAACGTTCAGACCGTGGCCTCGGCCGCCGAGGAACTGTCCGCCTCGGTGCGGGAAATCGGTCGGCAGGTTAACCATGCGGGCGTGATCATTCAGGAGGGTGTACAGCAAACCATTCAATCGAACGCGCAGGTGAAAGGTCTGACCGCGGCGGCGGAGAAGATCGGCGATGTGGTCAAACTCATCAGCGATATCGCCGGCCAGACCAATCTTCTGGCGCTGAACGCGACGATCGAAGCGGCGCGGGCGGGCGACGCCGGCAAGGGCTTCGCCGTCGTTGCTTCCGAGGTCAAGGCACTGGCCACCCAGACCGCCAAGGCAACGCAGGAGATCGCCGCGCAGATCAAAACGATCCAGGAAGCGACGCAGGTCGCCGCGGAGTCGATCCAGAGTGTCACCGAAACCATCGGCAGGGTGAGCGAGACGGCGACCGCCATCGCGTCGGCGGTGGATGAGCAGGGTGCGGCGACACAGGAGATCTCCCGCAATGTGCTGGAGGCCGCGCATGGTACGGAGGAAGTCTCCGGCAACATCGCCGGTGTTCGCGAGGCCGCGCGGCAGACTGGCGCGGCGGCGGGCCGGGTGTTGACATCGGCCGGTGAACTTTCGCGCGATGGCGAGAAGCTCAAGGCGCAGGTTCAGGTTTTCCTGAACGAAGTGCGGGCGGCGTGATGGCGGCCTGACGCCGCCGGCAACCTCGCCGAAAACGCCGACGGCGGGCCTCGCGGCGGGGAGGGGGCGGCGGAACGGGATCCTTGGACGCCGCGAAGGCGTCCAATGCTACCGGGCGGGAATTTCCGGCTTCCCGCGACGCAACAAATCGATCCCCACCAGCACCGCCGGAATGGCACAGACCACCCAGCCCGCCGCGTAGAACCCGGTCACCCGCAGCAGCAATGCGAAAGCCGTTGGACACAGAAACGCGCCCATCTGGCCAAACGACAGCACACCGCCGGTGACCGCTCCGACCCGGTTGATTGGCGCGAGGCGGGCGGCCTCCGACAACAGAATGCCGTGCCAGGACATCGCGGTGGCGCTGAGCACCCCGGTGACCAGGCCGATCGCGACCGTGGACCACGCTTCGTTGAACGCGCCCATCAGCGCCGCGCTGACCGCCATGCCGAACGCCAGTCCGGACATCACGAGGCGCGGCGCGATATGGAAGCTGCCAACCCAGCCCCACAGGATCCGGCACGGAATGGCGACCGCGATAACCGCGGAGAACAACGCGCCCGCCGCCACGATGTCGTAGCCAAGCGCCACGAGATACGTCACGAAATAGGCGATGAATACCGCCTGCAGGCCGTTGAAGGCGAAACACGCGAAGGACAGCGCGCGCAACTCGCGCTCCACCAGCACAGCGGTGATCGTGGTCCGGAAATCCGACAACCGGATCACATGGGTCGGCACCGGATCGGTATCGAGCCGTCCGTGCAACGGTTGCAGCAGCAGCGCGAAACACCAGCACATCCCCGCGCTGACCAGCATCGTGCCGCGCCACCCCAGCGATTGGGCCAATGTCGGGCCGAGCGACCCGCCCAACAAAATACCCGCCGGGATGGCGGTCTGCGTGACCGAGAACGCGAACGGCGCGTACCGCCGGACCGCCCACCGGCCGAGCAACTGCGAACTGGCGGGTGTCGCGACCGCCGCGATGCCGTTGCCGACCAGAGCCGACAGCACGAAGCCCGCCGCGCCGCCGATGATCGCGACCGCCATCCCGCCGCCGGCCGACAGTAGCGCGATCTGACTCATGCGAATGGCGCCGTGGCGGATGATGAACCCGCCGGAGCCCAGCTGTCCGACCAGCGCGGCGATCGCCATCAGTCCGAAATAAACGCCAACCCAGGATGGATCGGCGCGCAGTTCATGGATAATGAGCGGCGCGAGCACCGCGGGCAGCACTCGGCCGACCGAGCCGCAGGTTTGTTGCAGAAACATCGCCACGACGGCGATCAGCATGCGGGTCAAGTGACGAGGTTCCCTGGGACAGTTCTGTTCGAACCCAAAGGACGGGCTGCGTCAATGTGGAGTGGCAGCTGGGTGGTGAGACATTTTGCGATTGCCTGAAGTGTCGGTAGCGGACCCACCCCAACTGGCGTTGAGTGCGGTAGAAGCTGCGATTCCCTTTTGGTTTGCGGTGGCGCGGACCCTGCACTATGTTTGCCTATGCGCCAAGAGTTTCTCAGTCAGGTCGAACAAACCCTGCCCGCCATAATGGCGACATCAAAGGTTGAGGTGAGCGAACTTCCCGCCGTCCCCCGTGTGAGAGAGGCAGCCGGGTCAGCCTTGCTCCGTCACAGGAAGCTAAGGGAAGGTGCCACTCGGTATACTGAACAAGCGAGGCACATCCGCACCGTGATCAAGCTTTTGCGGAAGCTTGACTCAGTCTATCTGGCGCTCCCGAGGGACAATGACGATACAGGCCTTGGAGAAGAGGTCGAAGACGAACACCTTCGTCGTGTCCTTCGATTGGTCGAGTTGGCAATCTCAAATCTTGAAGCTGATAATGATAGATTGTTTCCGTTTATAACTCAGTTTTCAGTCGCGATAACACCCGTGGTTCGTGTGTTCAAGAAGACCCGAATTTCCGAGGCCCGTGTCGTTGCAAACGACGTAGGAGACCTGATAAACGCCATGATCTCGGCCATCGAGGCCAACCGCGACCTTCTGCTTGCTATGCGGATCCTTCGGGTGAGGCTTGAGACCGAGCTAACGGGAACAGGGAATCCGGCCAATACCATCGCAGATGTGGAGCAGTTTCTGGTAGAATGTTGGACCTGATCGTTAGGTCGTGACGAATTTAACCGCCGCTAAGCTACTAATGAGCGAAGCCTCAAAGAAGGCCCTTCGAAAAATAGACCACTCAATGAGATCTGATGTCGAACAAGCCTTGAAACGGTTCGTCGTTAATCCCATGGACCCGAGGCTTAGATTTGAGAAGTATAAGGGACTGGAAAATGTTTATACGATCCGCGCAAATTTTAGCTTACGGATATATATGGCGGACGATGGCGGAATGATTGATGCAAATAATCCACATTGGTAACCACGATTATGCCAGGCGAATCAGGTAGGAGTGATTAAGCCGGGGTCTCAGGGTCTCAGAGCGCCACGGGAGAAAGCCGCGACCGCCCGCTTTCCTCAGGACGAGGCGTCGTGAACCAGTGGCCCTGGCGGCAATAGCTCTCGCGGCCTGAGTCGATGTACAAATACACCAGCCTGGCCGAGACCTTTCGCGCGAACACCAGTGTCGGATCCTGCCTGGCCGCGGCGAGGTCGGTGGTCGGCACGCCCTCGATGGCATCGACGTCGCCCGATAGCAAAGCCATGGTGTCGCCCCCGAAGGAAGGCAGCTTTACCACAGAGACACAGAGACACAGAGCCACGGAGACAGCAAAAACCCAGAATTTCACTGGGATTTTCCTCGCTGTGGCTCGGTGTCTCCGTGGTAGCGCTTGCTTGCCATGAGGCCAACGAAGTCACGGGTTATCGCGCACGGGCGGTATACCATGCGATGATCGCGGCAGCGGCTTCGCCGGCCGCATGTGCCGCGCTTTGGTCGGAGGATATGCGGCACGGCATGGTGCCGGAAAACCGGTCGCGCATCGTCAATCCGTTTCGCGAACCGGATTGATCGCCATTGGCGCACCCTCAATGACCTTCGCGCCCAATGACCTTCGCGCCACGACGCCACGCGACCATCAGCAAGCCTTTGCCGGCATCCAGCGCCACGGGTGGATCGGGGACCAGATCGTGCGCCGCCAGAATCTCCTCCGGCGTCTGCACCGGGACTTCCGGAAACACCGGACGGCCGCCGGGCAGCGACACATTGGGCGCGCGCGTCAGGTAGAACACGTCGTAGCGGCCAAGGAAGAACGCGAACACCTCCGGCCCGCCGATGACGCCGACACTGGCGTCAGGCATCCCGAGCGCGGCCAACGCGTCCTCGAACAACGCCCCGGCGGGGTTCCATAACAGCGCGCGTTCGTTCGACGGGTGCGCCGCGATGGCGGGGACCCGCCGCGTCATGACCAGCCGGTGGCGCGACGCCGAGCGGGGCTGCCGTTCCCGTGAATAGCGGCCGTGCACGATCACATCGACCGCGTCCAGTCCGTGTTCGAAGAACCGCTGATCGGCCTCGAACATCAACGACGGCGGCATCACCCGCGCGGCGTCCGCCAGCATCCCGTCCTCGGACACGATGGCGTAGCCTTCGATCCGTCCAACACGCATTGCCTTCCCCAAACGGGACGCTGTCATCTTCGCAATCGCCCCGGCGAACCCGCCCGGTTAAAAGTGGGCCGCCAGAGGCAGACTGTACATGAACAATGTCCATCCGGCCGCGATGGCGAACAGAACAATCGAGCAATGGTATTGTTTCATTGGACCGCTCCGATGCCCTGACAGTCTGGGCCATGTGGCACGGATGACCGATGCGTTGGATCCGCCCAGGTTCCCGCGTCAATCCCGCGGTTGTTCAACGATGCTGGCTTGCCGTTGGTTCCCAGGCCGCGGAAAATCGCCGCCATGCGACGGTCGCGGGTGCGGACACTTCCCCGGCCGATCCAGCCATCCGGAGCCACTGGCTGGTCAACCTGTCCGGCTTATGTAGCTCGTGATCTGTCCGCTTCGTTCTTGTTCTGTGCCGGAGCGTGCCAGGGCACAGAACGGCCGCGCGTCATGCGGCCCTGTCTGAATGTCATGACTGATGGTTAACGGGGATCATCTGGGACCTGTTGGGCCACCAGGCAAGAATATTTCCGGGAGGACGCGGAGGCGCGGAGGACGCGGAGAAGCCACGCGGGCTGGATTGCCGCCTTGTGGAGTCGGCCCCAGGTGAGTGAACGCACGATCAAATCGAGGTCCGACATCGCCGCGTCCTCCCAGAAATATTCTTGCTTTGTTGGTGGAGGGTTCCAGTTCCCGCCGAAAAGTCTCAAACGACGGGCGGCACGAGAGGAAATGACGCAACGTGAGACGTGACGCCTTCGCGGCGCGGCGGCCGATTCCGGCCTCGGTCGACCACGGGCCCGTGTCAGCCATACGGTGTCGGCCATCCGGTGTCGGCCATCCGGTTGACTCGCGTCACCCTGAGCGGCACGCTTTCCGCCAGGGATGAGACCAATGCTCAGCGAAGCCCAAGGGAAACGGCCATGCGACGGAAATCATTGTCACGCCGGAGGCTGCTGAGCGGCCCGCCAACCGGATCAGCATCATGAGCACCGCACCATGAGCATGGGCGCGACGGAGCCGCACGCGCCGGCTCTGGCGCCCGGCGACCGGTTCGGACTGCGTCACGCGGCACTGTGGCTGGACCGGGCGATCGGCATCCTGACCGAGGCCGTCGGCGCGATCATCGTCGTCGCCGAGACCTGCATCCTGTTCGCCGGCGTCGTCTCCCGCTACGTGTTCGACAGTCCGCTGATCTGGACCGACGAACTCGGCAATTTCCTGTTCCTGTGGCTGGCCATGCTCGGCACCGTGGTGGCGCTGCGCAACGACGGGCACATGCGGCTGACCACCCTGGTGAACTGGGTGAGGCCGACGTATGGCCGCTGGTTCAGTTCGGTCGGCGCCCTGGTGGTGGTGGCGTTCGTGCTGCTGATCCTGAAGCCGGCGCTGGAGTACGTCGACGGGCAGCAATACACTGAACTGACGACGCTCGGCATCTCCGACGGCTACCGCGTGGTGGCGCTGCTGTTCGGCATGAGCCTCGCCGCGATCATCGCGGTGCTGCGGCTGATCGAGTCCACGACGTGGCGCGACTTCGCTTTGGCGGTGGCGGTGGTGGGCGGGGTCAGCCTGCTGCTGTGGTTGTTCCAGGCGCAACTCACCGCGATGGTGTTCGGCAGCCTGTTCGTGTTCTTCGTCGTGCTGGTCGCGTTTTGCGTCGGGATCGGGGTGCCGATCGCGTTCTCGTTCGGCATCGCCACGATGTCCTATCTGGCGCTGAGCACCGATATGCCGCTGTCGGTCGTGGTCAACCGGATGGACGAGGGCATGTCCAACCTGTTGCTGCTGTCGGTGCCGATGTTCGTCTTCCTCGGCTTGTTGATGGAGATGACCGGCATCGCGCGCGTGATGGTGAACTTCCTGGTCGCCCTGGTCGGCCATGTGCGCGGCGGCCTGTCCTACGTGCTGCTTGGCGCGATGTATCTGGTCTCCGGCATATCCGGCTCGAAAGCCGCCGACATGGCCGCCGTCGCGCCGGTGCTGTTCCCGGAGATGCGCAAGCGCGGTCAGCATCCGGGCGAACTGGCCTCGTTGCTCGCGACCTCCAGCGCGATGTCGGAGACGATCCCGCCCAGTTTGGTGCTGATCACCATTGGGTCGGTAACGAATGTGTCGATCTCGGCGTTGTTCACCGGCGGGTTGCTGCCGGCGCTGGTGGCGGCGCTGAGCCTCGTCGTGGTGGCATGGTGGCGTGCGCGCGCGGAGGATACCAGCGACCGCACCCGCGCCGCCGGCCGGGTCATTCTGCGCACGTTCCTGATCGCGTTTCCTGGGCTGACCTTGCCGTTCGTCATCCGCTTCTTCGTGGTGCGCGGCATCGCGACGGCGACCGAGGTGTCGACCGTCGGCGTGGTCTGGACCGCGTTCCTCGGGTTGGTCGTCTACCGGCAGTTCGACTGGCGGCGGATCTATCCGCTGCTGGTGGAGACGGTGGCGCTGACCGGCGCCGTCATGCTGATCGTCGGCACCGCGACCGCCATGGCATGGGCTTTGACGCAATCAGGGTTTTCCCAATGGCTGGTATCGATCATGGCCGGGGTGCCGGGCGGGCGGGCCGGCTTCCTCGCCATCACCATCGTGGCGTTCATCATTCTGGGCTCGGTGCTGGAGGGGATCCCGGCGATCTTGCTGTTCGGGCCGCTGCTGTTGCCGGTGGCGCGCTCGATGGGCGTGCACGAGGTGCATTATTCGATCATCGTGATCCTGGCGATGGGCATCGGACTGTTCGCGCCGCCGTTCGGGGTCGGGTTTTACGGCGCGTGCGCGATCGGCAAGATCTCCCCGGACGACGCGCTGTGGCGGATCTGGCCGTATATTTTCGCCCTCGTCGTGGCGCTGATCGTGGTCGCCGCGTTTCCCTGGCTGTCGATTGGGTTCCTGTAAGGCGGCGGTTGCCGACCGTCCAGGCAGCGCGTGCCCGGCGAGATGAGGTCGCATACGTTGGCCACATCGCTCCGGTGCGTAAGTCGGGAGTTGGGCACCGCTGACATGGCGCGGGCAGCGGGCCAAAGGGGGCGACGGATGGGGGCGATGGATGGGAGCATGACCGGACACGCCAGGGGTATCTTGCTGATCACGCTCTCGGCCGTTGCATTCAGTTCGGTGGGATTCTTCACGCGGCTGATCCATTTGGACGCCTGGACCATGTTGTTCTGGCGCGGATGGTTCGCGGGCGTGATGATCCTGTGCGTGATCGCCGCGCGGGAGCGAAGCAATACGTGGGAGGCGATACGGGCGATCGGTCGTCCCGGCCTCGTGGTGGCGGTCTGCTCGTCCGCCGCGACGATCCTGTACGTGCATGCGCTCCGCCGCACATCGGTGGCCGACGCGGCGGTGATCTTCGCGGCGGTTCCCTTCGTCACCGCGGGTCTCGGCTGGCTGTGGTTGGGCACCGCGGAGGCGTGGACGTTGCTCGCCGCCAGTCTCGTGGCCGTGGTCGGGATCAGCATCATGGCCGGCGGCGCGGTGGGCGAGGGGCACCTGACCGGCGACCTGCTCGCGTTCGGCATGACCGTTTGCATGGCGGTCATGCTGTTGATCCTCCGCCACCGGCGCGAGACGCCCATGCTGCCGGCGGCGTGTCTGTCGGCGCTGCTGTGTCCGCTGCTGGTCTGGCCATTCGCGTCCCCGCTCGAGGTCAGCTTGAGGGATATGGTGGAGTTGTTTTTGTTTGGCACGACGCAGTTCGGGCTGGGGCTGGTGTTGCTGACGATCGGGGGGCGGTTGATTTCCGCCACCGAGAACGCGCTGCTCAATACGCTGGAGACGCCGCTGGCCATTGCCTGGGTGTGGGTTTGCTTTCGCGAGACGCCCTCGGTTACGAGCTTTATTGGCGGCGTCATCGTGATGGCCGCTGTCGTCGCGCAGGTCTGGCATGGCGGGCGGTCGGGGGTTGCTTCCGTCGTTGCGTGACAGGAAGGGAGCGTCAGGCGAATACGTTTTGGTTCGCCAACGGTCCGATTTCATCCGGCGAAGGGTTCTTTGCGAGACGCCAAAACTCCCCCGAGCAGAGGTTTTTACATAAAACTTTTAAAAGTGGGATGATCGCAACACGCACGGGCGGCATTCCTCTCGCCT
>CALFNB010000663.1 GCA_937902425.1 uncultured Acetobacteraceae bacterium
TGACCATCAGCAGCACACATGCGGCGCGGGACAAGGCGCGCGACGCGTATCGACGGATTGCTGGCTTTCTGACTGCGTTACGAAAAAATGCGGAGCAGTTGGATGCACTGCGAAGATGGTATCGAATCCTGAGTGAAGCCTTGCGGCACTTCCTGAAGGGGCGGCAACTTCAGCCGCCAGTACGGCTCAATCCCGCCTGAACACCTATCTCAGGTTATGTCGAACCACTTCAATTGGCCTGATGGTCGATCCAACTGCCGGATTTAGGTTCAACGTGCTTTGCGGGTTGAACTGTGCCCCGTAGATCGCCCGCGCGGCGGCCAAGGCCATGGGCAAATTGATTCTGCCGTCGGTCAGCAAGGCGTCGATGTCGATGTAGTCCTTCGCTTCGGCACGCACCTGCACGACGGACGCCTCGGTTCCAGCCAGGTCAAGCAATGAAGCGACCTGCAAACCATTGTCCGAGGCGATTAACGGCGGTGACAGGTGAGGAATGCCCGGCACTCCGAAAAAGGACAGCTTAATCGCGCCGCCTCGATCAACGAGGCAGCTGAACGTGTTCGGCTCGCGCTGCGTGACGATAGCGCCCGCGAGAAATGGCACAGCGGGAACCAACTGCGTCGGATCAAGGGGTTTACCGCCGAAGAAATCGAAGTCCACGGACTCGCGATGTCCAAGGTGGAGCGCAAGAGCTGTGCCCCCATACAGCACAAACCACGGTGGCACCGCGGACAATTCGTCCCATAGGCGACGCTGGGGCGGGGGAAGGATATCGAGGCGCGGGGTGAAGTCTGTCGTCATGCAAAATCCTTCTTTGAATCGAAACCATACCACAGGTTTTGAGAAGCATCAATCGAGAATGAGTTTTGAGAAGGCATTTGCCCCCTGAAGAAAGTGGGTCAACCATCCAATTCCTGGCTTCTCAAACACCCTCGCTTTTGCGAGCTATTCCCAGAGTCCGAAAGTCTTGATTTGCGGAATATCCGGCTGGCCGACGGGACGGTCCCGATCAGGCGCCCACCGCGCGCTCGTCCTCATGCGTCGCGTTCTCGCGCCGGCAAAACGACACCCTCCACGCGCATCCCAACGCTTCCGCCATCGCGAACAGCGTGAACGCCTCGTTGTTGTTGTCGGGATTGAGTGCTCCGCTGACCGCGCCCCTGATCACGCCCAGACGCTCCGAGAGCGTCGTCACCGTCAGCCCCTGGGCCGCCATTTCCTGGCGGAGCGGCTGTTTGACTTCCCGCATGAAGGCAGCCTGGCGGCGCCCCGTCGCCAGCCGGTCCCGCGTGTCATTCGGAAGGTCGTGCTCAGCGAAGCGCCGCGAGAAGGTCGTCGAAGTCCCCCTGTCAGATAAGGGCGGCAGCCGAACATGAATGCCGGTCGCGCCATTGCGTGACCCGTGCCAGGTGATCCTGGTAGAAGCCGGGTTCCCGGTTCGGTATCTGTTTCAGCATATCTGTCGTCGCCGCGTTGACCGCGATAAACAACCTGGGACGGACGAACCAGCCGAAGATACGGGTATCCGTGGTGCGCGGCGTCCATACAAAGTTCCGAACCGGCCGCATCAGTTTGAACGGCGGTGTCAGCCCGACGGCGGCAAGCAGCCCGAGCGGCGCTCCACTGACACAGGCCGAGAGCGGGCCGTCGGCCTGAACCCACGCGTCCAGGCGATTTTGGCGTCGAGTTCCGGCGCGTTGTCCTGGTGAACTCAGCCCACGTTTCCTGACAGTTCCGCACTTCCATCGAGCCGCCGGATCACCCCTCATAGGCCAGAATATTCATCCCCCCGTTCGTGTCCGTCACGTACAACGTCCCGTCCGCCGCCGCGAACACATCGGTCGATTGCACAACTCGTTCCGCTCCTGGGCGGATATCCACCACGCGTTCCGGAGCGTCCGGCACATAATACCCGACCTCCTTCGGCTCATGCGCGGTGCTGATGTCGAACGCCCGCACGCCCGCGTTGTGGTAGGTGGCGAAAATCAACGTCTCGCTCTGGAACGATCCCGGCCGGTTCTCGTGCAGGTTGTGCGGGCCGAATTTGCCGCCTTTGTTGCAAAAGTCTTCCCCTTTCGGCGTCGGCAGCGTGGCGATCGTTACCGGGTTCTCCGGCGCCCGCACATCCAAAACCCAGGTGTACGCCAGTCCCTTCGCGCAACGATTGCTGGTCGCTTCGTCCGCCACCACGGCGAGCCCCCGCCCAGGAAGCGGGAGCGGGGTGTGGGTGCCGCCGGCGAAGGGGGGCGACCAATTGCGGTGCGACAACAATTTCGGCGCGACCGGATCGGCCAGGTCCATGACGGTCATCCCGCCGTCGCGCCACGCGGCATAGCCGAGGTCGCCCGCCGTGATCATGTGATGCAATGCCCAACGCTTGCCCTCACCCCAGCCAGGCGTTTCGCCACCGGCACGATGCATGCCGGGAAACCACCAGCGCCCAACCATTTCCGGCTTCGTCGGGTCCTTCATGTCGATCACCGCCAGGATGTGATCGATGAACCCGTCCAGGTGCGCCGAGGCGTACGCGTAACGACCGCCCACCCACCAGATGCGGTGCAGTCCGATCCCATCGATCGGCATGAAGCCGATTTCCCGAGGCTCCGCCGGGTCGGCCAGGTCGAACACCCGCATGCCGGCGGCGAATGCACGCTCCCGTTTGTTGAAGCTGTCGGCGAGGGATTTGCCGAAATAGTCGCCCTCTTTCTCGTACTGTTGCAAAGCCCAGAGGTTGGCGGCGTTGACGGCGAGCATGAGGCCGTCATGGACCTGGATGTGGCTGGCGCGTGTGTTGGGCGGACAGGCGATGAATTTCACCGGTTTCGGCGCGCGAGGATCGGCCACGTCGATGACCGTGATGCCGTCGGAGAACATGTGCCCGACATAGGCGTGATCGCGCGCCACCATCACCTGCACGCCGTCGGGGCGTCCGCCCTGGTCGGTGTGGCCCAGAAACCGGATGCGATGTGCGTTGCTCATGCCAATCTCCAGGGATGTCGCGCACCACCATGGCTGCGGCATGATGGTTTGGCCAGGCCAGGCCATCACGGTGAAGCGGCGGTGCCACGCAAGGCGCCGCGACTGTCGGACGAATTATCCCTCTGGCGGCGCGATCTCATCCAACGCGAGACCGCGGGTTTCCGGCCCGATCAGATTGACCGTCACCGCGGCGATCACCAGAGCGATGGCAACGCACACGAACACCGCGCCCACGCCGTAGCCGGTCTGGACCCACAGGATGCCTGGGATGATGAACGCGGTACCGAGCCGGCCGGCCGATTGCGCGATGCCGAACCCGGACGCGCGGGCGTTGGTCGGAAACACCTCGGAGCAAAAGATCTGCATCGAGTTACCGGCCAACTGGATGAAAAAGATCATGCAGAAACCGACCATCAGCAGAGTCGTATCGGTCCCGGCGTTGACGAACCCAACGGCGAACACGCCCGCCAGCACGAACGCGGTGGTCGCCGTTATCTTTCGTCCAAACCGTTCCAGTGCGAACATCATGAAGATGCTGGCGCACGGAAACGCCATCTGCATGCCCAGGGTGTAGGTGAGCGATTTGGTGATGGTCATGCCGCGTCCGGCGATCATGCTCGGCAACCAGGCGCCGAGGCCGAGCGCCACGCCGAAGAACGCGACGAAGCAAACCATTCCGGCGAAGACCCTGCCGCGGTAATGTCGGAACACCACCGCGAACGGATCGCTGTGCGTGTTGCTGGCGGCATCCTCGATCAGGGCCTCGCCAGCGGACGGCCTGCCGATTCCCATGCTCTCCAGCAGTTCCAGCGCGCGCTTGCCCTGACCATGCGTGGCCAGCCAGCGCGGCGATTCCGGCAGCGAGAAGCGGAACACGAACACGATCAGCGCGCAGATGCCGATCACGATCCAGCAGCCGCGCCAGCCAAGCGAGTCCCGGAACACCAGTGCGAACAATGTGGTGATCGGCCAGACGCAGGCGCCGCCGATCAGTTGCACCCCGGCGATGAAGCGGCCGCGGATACGCTTGGGCGCATACTCCCCGGCGTAGGCGAAACAGAGTGGTTGTTCGGCCCCCAAACCAATCCCGGCGACAAACCGCAACGCCGCGAGCCAGACGTAGTCGGGGGCGAAAGCGGCGACGATCGTCGCGGTCCCATACAGCAACAGGTTGAACTGATAGACCGTTTTGCGCCCAAACCGGTCGGTGAACTCGCCCTGCGCCAGGGTGCCGAGGAACAGACCGATCAAGGTGGCGCTGCCCACGAGGGCCATTTGCGGCGCGGTCGCGAAGCCGCTGTGCGTCATATCGGGGATCAGCGAACCCAGAATCACGTAGTCGGCGACGTCGAAGAAATAGCCGGCGGCGATCAGCGTGAAGACGCGGTAGTGGATCGGGCTTAGCCGGGCATTGTCCATGGACGTGCCGACGAAGCCCTCAATGGTTTGAGCCATTCGGTGTTTTCTCCCCCTGCTGTGCCGTCGCGCGACTTTGGGAGGAACGTTCCACGCGGTAGGAGTCGCGTCAATCCGCCGTGATGACACCGGACAGGCGATGCCCTACGCCACGGAGGAAATGTCAGCCGATTCGAACATCGAAAGCCTCGCGGCGGCCGCCATCCTGATCGTGGGCGCCCCGCGTTCAGGAACCACGTGGCTCGCGAAGATTTTCGACAGTCATCCCGACGTGATCTACCGGCACGAGCCGGATGAGGTGGTGCCCGCGGGCGACCTGATCACGGCGAGCATGGCGCTGTGGGTGCGACAGCACGATCCGCGCACCGCCGGGAAGCGGCCGTTTTTCCCAAAGTCGTGGCAGCCAATGCCCGCGCGCCTGCTGCGCACCTCGCTGGCCTGTGCCGGAGCGGTAGCGGGCCGGGTGGGGCTTCCCGGCTGGCCGATTCCCGACCTGGGCGATGTTGGGCGTGCCCGAGTGGTTATCAAGTCCGTACGGCTGTGCGCCGGCATTGGAGCGTTCGCGCGGGCTTATCCCGAGGGGCGGGGGTTACTGATTGTTCGTCACCCGTGCGGCCAGGTCGCCTCGGTCATGCGGGGCACCAGCGACGGCCGCTTCGATCTGGCCGAAGCCGGCACCGACATGCCGTTCGACGAGGCCAGTGCGATCGGGTTCGCCGGCCGTCACGGAGTGTCCGATCCCGAATTCCAACGCCTGCCCGACGCGGCGAAATACGCCTGGAGCTGGCGGGCGTTCAATGAAACAGCGCATGCCTCGATCGCCGGTCAGGACAACGCACTTGTGGTGGTGTACGAGGATCTGTGCGCCAACCCAACCTCGGAAGCGCGGGCGATCCTGGCGTTCACCGGCCTGCCGTGGCACCGCCAGACCGAGGCGTTTCTGGCTCGTAGCACGAGTTACGATGGGCCGGCTGGATATTACGCCGTGGTGCGCAATTCAATCGCGGCGGCGGAACGGTGGCGGACGTCCATGGCACAACGGGACCAGGATGCCGTCCGCGCGGTGGTGCGGGACTCGCCGTTGATCCGTTACTGGCCTGACCTGACAACGTGAGATCGATCGCCGTTGTCGGCCCCCGCGCGTCATGGCCTGGCTCGACCGGGCCGTCTCGCGGCGCGGTACCGGTTCAGATCGCCCGCACCGGCCAGGCCATGGCAAGGCGATGATGTTCACGTGACATTCGGAAGAATTCCCGGCAGGATCGCGCCGTGAACGTCCTGGCGCCACCAAAAGCCCGCCTCTCGGTTGAGATCGTCTACGATCTCATCTGCCCCTGGTGCTATTTGGGCGTCCGCCGCCTGCTGCGCACGTTTCGCCGCCGGCCCGACCTGCTGTTCGACCTCAGCTGGCGCCCGTTCCTGCTCAATCCCGACATGCCGCGCGCCGGAATGGCCCGCCCCGACTACGTCATCCGCAAGTTCGGCGGCGAGGAGCGGGCGAAGCGGCTCTACGCCTCGATCACCGAACTTGGCCGGCGGGAGGGCGTGGCGTTCGCGTTCGAGCGGATCCGCCGCACCCCGTCGTCCGTCGATGCGCATCGGCTGGTGCGGTTCGCGTCACGGTATGGGCACGCCGACGCGATGGTGGAGGCGCTGTTCTCGGTGCACTTCACCGAGGGCTACGACATCGGCGACCACGCCGTGCTGATCGCGATCGCCAGTGCCTGCGGGCTGGACCCGGCGGCGACGAAAGCCTTCCTGGCGTCCGACGAGGACGCCGACACCGTGCACGCCGACAACCTCCGCGCCCATCGACTGGGCATCAACGGCGTGCCCTGCTTCGTGATCGGCGGCCGCCACGCCATCGCCGGGGCGCAGGAACCCGAGGTGATCGAACGGCTGCTGGATGTCGCCGCGGTGGACGCCGCGGAGTTGTAGCCGTCAGCAGGGTTGCTCTCGACAGGTCTCCGCCAAATGCGGCGCCAGTGCCCGATAATCCGCCGCCCTGGGCGCGTTCGGCCGCCACGCCAGACCAATCGTGCGCCACGCGCCGGCGGCGGCGAGCGGCCGGGTAACGAGAGACGTTCCTTCGGTCACGCCCGCCGCCACCGCGAGACGGGGAAGTAACGTTACACCCAATCCGCCGGCGGCCATCTGCACCAGCGTGTGCAGGCTGGTGGCGGCGTAACCATCCTGCGCCTCACCCTTTTCGCCCGCCAGCAGGCCGCAGACGGCCAAAGCCTGTTCGCGCAGGCAATGGCCTTCCTCGAGCAGTAGCAATCGCTCGGTGGCGAGCGCGGCGACCGGAATCGCCGACTGGGCCGCGAGGCGGTGGTTGGGCGGCAGCGCCACCAGGAACTCGTCGCGCGCCACCGGCAGGACCTCGGCGGCACCGCAGTCGCACGGCAGAGCGAGCAGCAGCACGTCGAGCCGATTGGCATTGAGACGATCCACCAGACGCGCGGTGGTGTCCTCGCGCAGGAACAGCCGCAGGTTGGGGAACGCCGCGCGCAGCAGAGGCATCAGTCTGGGCAGCAGGAACGGGCCGATCGTCGGGATGATGCCGAGACGCAACGGACCACTCATCGGCGCGCGAGCGACGTTGGCGGTTTCCGTCACCGCCTCCAGCGCCGCGAGGGCCGCCCGCGCGCGTTCGATCAGATCCAGGCCGAGCGGCGTGAAAACCACATGCCGACCCGCGGCGCGATCGAGGATTTGCGCGTCGAGCTGGCGTTCCAATGTCAGAATGCCAGCCGACAGCGTGGATTGCGTGACCGAGCAGGCCAGCGCCGCCCGCCCGAAATGTCGCGATTCGGCCAGGGTAACGAGGTAACGCAGTTGCTGCGGACTCGGGAGAATGGTCATGGTGTGGAGATGTTGGATCGGCCGCGCGCGTTCAAGGGTCGCGCGACAGGCCGCCCTGCTTCTCGATGAACGCGGCGATCTCCGCCACGCCTTTCCCGGCGCGAATATTGGCGAACACAAATGGCCGTTCACCGCGCATTTTCTTCGCGTCGCGGTCCATCACCTCCAGGCTGGCGCCGACGTAGGGGGCCAGGTCAATCTTATTGATCACCAGCATGTCGCTGCGCGTAATCCCTGGGCCGCCCTTGCGCGGAATTTTGTCGCCCGCCGAAACGTCGATCACGTAAATCGTCAGATCCGCGAGTTCCGGACTGAACGTCGCCGCCAGATTGTCGCCGCCGCTTTCAATCAGGATCAGGTCGAGCGCCGGAAACCGCCGCCGCAGATCGGCGACGCCGGCGAGGTTGATGCTGGCGTCCTCCCGGATCGCGGTGTGCGGGCAACCGCCGGTCTCGATGCCCAGGATGCGTTCCGGCGGCAAGGACCCCGCGCGAGTGAGGAACTCCGCGTCTTCCTTGGTGTAGATGTCGTTGGTGATCGCGGCGATGTCGTAACGTGAGCGGAAGTGTTTGCACAGCGCATCCATCAGCGCGGTCTTGCCGGTGCCGACGGGACCGCCGACACCCACCCGCAACGGGCCGTTGGGAGAGACACTCATGAGCGAAACAACCTCGTGTACTGGGTTTCGTGGCGCATCGCGGCGAGATCGGAACGGAACGCGCAACCGCCGAGATCGTCGATTGTCGCGGCTTTCGTCGCCGCCGCGGTGTGGAGGATGATGGGTTCCAGCGCGGCAAGCGTTCGCAACCCCGTGGTCTGGCCCAACGGCACCAGGCGCACCGCCGCGGAAATCAGATTGCTGGTGAAAGTTTGCAGGTATGCGCTGGCGGTGGTGTCTTCATCAATTCCTTGCGTGCCGGCCATCGCGCCGACCGCGACGGCGTACGGTGTGTCCTCGGGCAGCTCCGGCACGCCCCAACCGGCCGCCGCGCGCAAAAACGCGTTGCCCTGAGCCGTTGCTTCACCGTGACGTTCTTGACCGGCCGCGGTGGCACGTGCCAAAGCCGCGAGGTCCCGTAACGCGCGCGGATCGTTCGCCGCGCGGTGCGCGTGACGCAGCAGGATGGTATCGCTCCGCGCCGAGCCGTGCGCGATGACAGCGGACAGCCATTCAAGTAACGTCTCACCATCGCGGATATCTTGCGTTTCGACCGCCCATTCCAGACCGTGCGAGTAGGCGTATGCTCCGGTTGGAAATGCCGGCGACAGCCAGGTCAGCAGGCGCATCAGGCTCTTGGTCCCGTCATGGCTCGGCTCGTCCGGACCATGACGGGGAGATGAGCCGGCGTCAGTCATGATCGTGATGGTGATGCCCGGCACCCGGGGCATAAGCACCGGCCTCGGGATCGAACGGCG
>CALFNB010000664.1 GCA_937902425.1 uncultured Acetobacteraceae bacterium
GAGGCCGGCGAAAATTTCCGCGTATGAAATGGTTGTCGTGAACAGCAGCGCCTCAAAAGGCCTACAGTCTCGGAGCGGTGTTGGTGACAAACGGCAGGGCATTAGGCATGGTCGATGCGCTGCCGATCGAGGACTGGTCGACGGATCAGGCCCCCTGACTCGGCGGTCGAGCGAAGCGCATCCATGGCGCCAACCGCCGGAAGCCAACACAAAGGAAGCTGCCGATGCCCCGCGTAGCCCTGCCCGAAGGCGCATCCGTCCACTGCACCGTCGACGATTACCTGTGGCCCTGGGACGCCCAAACCCCTGTCCTGATGATGCACGGCTTCGCCCGCAACGCCCAGTTCTGGAACCGGTGGGTGCCGGCGATCGCGGAGACGCACCGGGTTTACCGCCCCGACCTGTTGGGCTGCGGCCTCTCGGACCAGCCGCCCGCCAACTATCGTTACACACCGGAGACAATCGGCGCGCAAATCCTGGCGGTGCTCGACGCGCTGGCTTTGCCTCGCGTGCATTGGGTCGGCGAGTCGTCGGGCGGACTGATCGGCCTGCTGCTCGCCGCCGCGCATCCGGACCGCTTCGCGAGCCTCGTGCTGTGCAATACCCCTTCCCGGATTCCGGACCGGATCAAACGCATCTACGCGTTGGATCGCGCCGACGCGGCCGACGCCATGCGCGTCCACGGCGTCGGCGAATGGTGCCGGCAAACGCTCGGCTACCGGCTGGACGTGGAGCGCGCGGACGCGGCGCTACAGGACTGGGTCGTACGAGAAATGGACAGAACGCCGGCCCAGGTCGCCGCGGCGATGCATGAATGTTTCGAAGGCGTCGATACCGTGGGAATTCTGCCAGGTATTCGTGCCCCCGTTCTGCTGCTCAGCGGCGACAAGAGTCAGATTTCCTCTGACCAGATCCAGGTGTTCGCCGACACGTTGCCGAACGGACGGACAGAAATGTTCGCCGGTTACGGCCACGGCGTCAATCTGCTGCAACCGGAACGATGCGCGCGCGCCGCTCTGGAATTCTGGCAATCGGCACCGTAGCGGCGCGCCCGCACCTTTCACCCAAGCGGCCTCGGCCATCGCTCGCGCACCGAGGAGACCCGCGAGATCACGCGGCTTTCTTCGCCAACATGCCCTGCGCGATCAGCGTCTCCGCGATTTGCACCGCGTTCAGCGCCGCGCCTTTGCGAAGGTTGTCCGATACGCACCAGAACGACAGCCCGTGCGGGACCGTCGGATCCTTACGAATCCGGCTGACGAACACCGCGTCCTCACCCTGGCATTCGAGCTGGGTCACGTAGCCGCCGTCTTCCCGAACATCGACGACCTCGATGCCCGGAGAATCGCGCAGCAGCGCCCGCGCTTCCCCGGCGGTCACCGAATTCTCGAACTCGACGTTCACCGCCTCACCATGGCCGATGAACACCGGCACACGAACACAGGTCGCGTGCACCGCGATCGACGGGTCGAGGATCTTCTTGGTCTCGACGACCATCTTCCACTCTTCCTTGGTGGAACCGTCGTCCATGAATTTGTCGATATGCGGGATGCAGTTGAAGGCGATTTCCTTGGTGAACTGCTGCGGTGGGCTTTGCTCATGCACGTAGGAGGATTTGGTGTGCATGAACAACTCGTCCATCCCCTCCTTGCCCGCGCCGGACACCGACTGGTAGGTGGCGACCACCACGCGCTTGATCCGGAACGCATCGTGCAATGGCTTCAGCGCCACGACCATTTGGATCGTGGAGCAGTTCGGATTGGCGATGATGCCGCGCTTCGAGAACTGCCGCAGATGGTGCGGGTTCACCTCCGGCACCACCAGCGGAACATCGGCATCCATGCGGAACTGGGAGGTATTGTCGATCACGATACACCCCGCCGCCGCCGCCCGCGGCGCGTGCACCGCCGAAACCGCCGCTCCTGGGCTGAACAGCCCAATGTCCCAACCCTTGAAGTCGAACGTGTCCAGGTTCTGCACCTTCAACACGCGTTTATCGCCATAGGAGACCTCGGTGCCGGCCGAGCGGCCGGACGCGACGGCGGCGACTTCCGACACTGGGAAGTTCCGCTCGACCAGGGTTTTCAGCATTTCGCGTCCGACCGCTCCGGTGGCGCCGACGACCGCGACCCTGTAGGCCATGTTTCGCACTCCTGATTGACGAAAGCCGACACCTACCGGGCGGGAACCCGACAGGCAAGCACAACGATACAAGATTGGGCCGCGGAGGCGTCAATCCAACCATGCTCCATCGGAAACCTGTGCCAGGCAACCAGGCACGGGTGGCGCGGTCATGGTTCAAAATTCGCGGCTTGTGGCCTGACGGTTCCGCCAACGGTGGATCTTGCTCTTTTTGGCGCGCATCATCCGTGGTTTCTTCGCGACA
>CALFNB010000665.1 GCA_937902425.1 uncultured Acetobacteraceae bacterium
TATCGAGCCGGTCGCGCTCGTCCGGGCTCAATGGCATCGCGGCCTCGGTTGTGGTGGAGCGGCGGCGCAGCCAGACCACGCCGCCGAGCAGGCCGCCCAAAAGTATCGCCGCCGGACCGAACCACAGCACGTAGGTCGCGGGCCGTACCGGGGGGTCGAGCAGTACGAACTCGCCATAGCGGTCGACGATGGCTTTCACGGCCTGTTCGTCGGTGTCGCCGGCGGTCAGACGCTCGCGCAGCAGGATGCGGATGTCGTGCGCCAGACTGGCGTTGGACTCGTCTATCGTTTCGTTTTGGCACACAAGGCAGCGAAGCCCCGCGCTGATTTCCCGCGCGCGGGCTTCCAGCGCTGGATTCCTGAGTTGTTCACCGGGCTCGACGCCGCGGGCGAGCGGCGCGGCGAATAGCAGGAGAGCGAATGCGAGGATCGCGTGCCGGAATATGCTCCACGCCAGCGACGGAGTGTGGATGCGGTCACGAAATAAGCAAGCATTACCATGGAGACACCGAGACACAGAGAATGATTTCAATAACGTATTGATATTGCCGGTCTCTGTGTCTCTGTGTCTCTGTGGTAATGCTTTTTCTTCCATGCCGCCAACGAACCCGCGGGTCATGACACCGGTCGATACCACAAGCGAAAACGGCTGGACGTCAGTTCCGATCGCACCGCTCATGGCCGCGCCAGTTCCTTGAGCAGCGGCAACAATTCCTTGTCCACCTGCTGCGCCGTCAACGGGCCGACGAAGCGCTTGCGGATGTGGCCGGTGCGGTCCAGCACATACGTCTCGGGCACGCCGTATACGCCGAAATCCAAACCGACGCGGCCGTCGCGATCCATTCCGATTCCCCGGTACGGATCGCCGAATTGCGTCAGCAGCTTTCGCGCGTCCTCCGGCTGATCCTTGTAGTCGATGCCATACAGCGGCACATGGTCATGCTCGGACAGCCGCATCAACAACGGATGTTCAACCCGGCACGGCACGCACCAGGACGCGAAGAAGTTGATCAGCACCGGCCCGCCCTTCAGCGCATCGCGGGACACCCCGGCGCCGTCGTTCAACCCCGTGAGGATGAACCGCGGTGCTTCCTTGTCCAGCAACGCCGATGGCAGCGCGTGCGGATCGTAGCCGGGCCGCAGCGCGAGCGCGAAATAGCCCGCCAGCGCGATGAACAGCAGGACCGGCAAAATGAACAACAGGTTGCGGATACCGTTTCTCATTCGGCCGCCGCGGTCTGAGTTGTCACGGCATGCCGCGATCGAGTCGCCGCGCCGACCCGCCAGCGCCGGTCGCTCAGGCTCACCACGCCGCCGAACGCCATGACCATCGCGCCGCCCCAGATCCAGGAAATCAGCGGCTTCCAATAAGCCCGGATGGTCCAGCCTTGGTCGGACGGATCACCGAGCGCCACGTAAAGGTCGGCGATCGGGCTGGTGCGGATCGCCGTCACGGCGGTGGTCTGGTCCTGCAGCGCGAAATAACGCCGTTCCGGATGCATGACGCCGATCAGGCTGCCGCCGCGCCGCACCTCGATGGTGGCGTCATTGGCGATGTAGTTGGGGCCTTGCAAATTCTCCACCTTATCGAAATGGAATGCATAACCGGCCAAGGTGAAATCGCCGCCGATCGGAACGATGGCGAGATGCTCCCGCTCGAACGCCGAGGCCGAGATCCCAACAACCGAAATCGCCATGCCGAGATGTGCCAGGCTCATGCCGATCGCCGAGCGCGGCAGATTGATCGCGCGGCGGACACTCTCGCCGACCGGAATGCGGAACAAACGCACGCGTTCGGCGAATTCCGTCGCCACGCCCATGCCGGTCCAGACGGCGACGCCGAGCCCGAACACCGCGAGCACCGGCCCGCCGTACGTCGCGTACAGCATGCCGAGCGTGAACACGACGGCAACGGCGAACGCGATCCACAACCGCTGCAACGCGCCCAACAGGTCGCCGCGCTTCCAGGACAGCATCGGCCCCACCGCCATGGCGATCAGCACCGGCACCATGATCGGCACGAACGTGCGATCGAAAAACGGCGGTCCCACTGAGACTTTCGGTCCACCGACCGCGTCCAGGAACAGCGGATACAGCGTGCCGAGAAACACCGTCGCGGCGCAGGTCGCCAGCAGCAGATTGTTGAGCAGCAACGCGCCCTCACGCGACACCGGCGCGAACAGTCCGCCGCCCTTCAGCGCCGGAGCCCTGATCGCATACAGCGTCAGCGAGCCGCCGATCGCGACCAGCAACAGGATCAGAATGAAGCTGCCACGCAACGGATCAACCGCGAACGCGTGCACCGAACTCAGCACGCCCGAGCGGACCAGGAACGTCCCAACCAGCGACAGCGAGAAGGCGAGGATCGCCAGCAGGATGGTCCAGCTTTTCAGCGTATCGCGCCGCTCGACCACGATGGCGGAATGGATCAGCGCGGTACCGACCAGCCACGGCATAAAGGATGCGTTTTCGACCGGGTCCCAGAACCACCAGCCGCCCCAGCCAAGCGTGTAGTACGACCACCAGCTTCCCATCGCGATACCGACGGTCAGGAAGCACCACGAGGCGAGCGACCACGGCCGCACCCAGCGCGCCCAGGCGGCATCGACGCGACCTTCGATGAGGGCGGCGACGGCGAAGGAGAACGCGATGGAAAAGCCGACATAACCGAGGTAGAGGAAGGGCGGATGAAACGCCAGGCCGGGGTCCTGCAGCACCGGGTTGAGGCCCTGGCCGTTGGCGGCCGGCGGCCACATGCGCAGGAACGGGTTTGACGTCAGCAGGATGAACACCAGGAACCCGGCTGAGATCATACCCTGCACCCCCAGCACGCGTGCCCGCAGATCCGGCGGCAGGTTGCCGGAGAACAGCGCCAGCGCCGCGCCGCACAGGTTGAGCATGAAGATCCACAGCAGCATGGAGCCTTCGTGGTTGCCCCACACGCCGGTGACTTTGTACAGCAGCGGCTTATCGGTGTGGCTGTTCTGAACAACGTTGATCACCGAGAAATCGGACGTGACGTAAGCGTGCATCAGCGCCGCCATCGCCACGGCGACCAGCCCAAACTGTACCAGTGCGGTGTTGCGGCCCACGGCCATCCAACCAGCGTGACCGCGCGCGGCCCCCAGCATCGGGACGGTGGCTTGCACCAGCGCCACGCAGAACGCCAGGATCAGCGCCATATGGCCGAGTTCAGTGATCATGCGCCGGAAACCTTACTCGATGAGCAGATGCGGGACGAACTTACAAGCGTGTTATACCCGTGGACGGGCAAACAACCACGACCCACGCGCCTGGCTCACGCCACCGCGCTTCGGGCGGGAACCAGGATCGCCGTCAGTGCCTCCACCAGGTCGTCCATCATCGCGTCGGTGTGCAGCGGG
>CALFNB010000666.1 GCA_937902425.1 uncultured Acetobacteraceae bacterium
CGAAAGTCTTGGATTTCGGGCTTACCGTATGATTTTCGACAGATCTTGTGGTGCCCCCACACTCGCAGCCCCTTGCCTCAATCGAAAAGATCGGGCTTGATTTCTCGGGCTTGATGCAGAATGGCGCGGATCAGGATAAAGCCCGCCTCCTCGGTGTAAAACACTGTATGAGCTTGAAAGCGGAAGCGACGAAAACCTGGCGCGATCTCGTCCACGGCCCGCCCGATACGGGGAAAGCTGGCGACCAGGTCGAACGTACGCTCCAGCCCCGCGTGGTAAGCGTCGGCCTGATAGGCTCCGAAAGTTTCTTCAGTGTAATCGTAAATCTCGATAAGGTCACGTTCCGCCCGTTCCGAAAGGCGGAACTCAGCCACGGCGGGCCGCGACCCGTTGACGCGCGGCGGTCAACACGTCTGCCATGGTCGCCTTGCTGGCGCGCCCGGCGTCGGGACCCTGTAAGGCATCCCGGTAGCGGGTAAGCTGCTCGTCGCGGGAAAGTGCCCGCCAGGCGGCAAGCTCCGCCTCGGTCGGCGGTAGCGCGGAAGGGAAGGGGCGCGTGGCGATTTCGGTCATGGCCGCATCTTATCCCAAAGAGAGGCATTGTGGAACCTGTTCTGAACGGGAGCCCAGTCGATGGGCGATTCGGGCACGGACTCCCGCCTCCGGTCATATCTTCCGGCAAATCCGAAAGGCTTGATTTCCGGGTCAACGCCGTATCGCGCGCCACGAAGCCGTCCCCCGTGGTGGTGACTACGTTCTGCCTGAGCAGGTCACAATTCGCACCGGATACCGAGCTGTGTTCCGGTCCTCGGAAATGAACGTTGCATCCTCGGTGATAGCCTGCGCGATGAGCAGGTGATCGAAGGGGTCGCGGTGGTGCATCGGCAACCCCGCGAGGGTCAGAAGATGCGTCATGGCGATGTCGAGCAAGGTGAAGCCCTCTTGCTGGACGGCGCCCGTGATCTCCCCGATGTCGGCTTGCAGCTTCCCGATGCGGGTCTTCACGGCGATTTCCCAGAGCGACACCATACTGATCAGAACATCGTTGCCAGGGTCTTCAACCAGTTCTCTCGCCCGCCGCCCAAGCTGGTTATCGTCAGCCAGCCACCAAAGCAGGGCGTGGGTGTCGAGCAGGAATTTCATCCCTCCTCACCCTCCATGGCGGCCAGCACCTCCGCGGGGAGAGTGTCAAAATCGGGCGCGATCCGGATTTTGCCGCGCAAGGCGCCCGACCGCCGACGAGGCCGTGCCGCTCGCGGCGGCGGTCCGACCTCGGCGAGCACCTGATCACGAGACATAACGAGGAACGACCGACCCTCCCGGGCCTGACGCAGAAACGCGGTCAGATTTCCCCGGAACTCGCGCACGCCGACCCGTCGCGGCGCCTTGTCTGGTGGCGATTCGGCCATGCCGCACCTCTTGTGACCACATTCTGAGTACACAATCGCCGCATGATTGTCAACTTCGGCGGAGGTCGCGGTTGGCGATGCATGGTTTCCGAACGTCTCAACCAACGGAACAGGAAACGGGCGGCGTCGGCGACCCTCACGGCGATGCGTGAGGAGGCGTTCCCCCCGATGGGCGGAAAAACCGGGCATGTTTCACCCTGGTGTCGTTCCCCCTGCCACGCCGCACTGTCCTGGTAACGTGGCGCGATAGCCCCATCCGGCCTTGCCATCCATCAGGTTGAGCAAAGGGTCGTCTTCGTAATGCGCCAGTCGACGGAGACGCTGGCGGTCCTCGCCCGGTGTGTGTCAGGATACCTGTGGAATGCGCCAAACCGCCTTGGAGACACCTCCCATGAATTGCTGTGATTTACTGATGTTTCCAGTGGTATCAGGCGGCCCGGAAGTTCGCGGAAATCATGCGGTGGCCGAACAGGTGACCGATTTCGGGCAACAACCGCGTCGCACCTGGTGGTACCATTCACCGGCGCGATACCGATAACATTCCCTGTTCGGCGAACGTGCCGAGCCCGGCGCGCGCCGTCATTTAACGAAAGGGCATACGTAATGTCGGCAGGTATGGCCGCTTCGCCGCAGAACCGGCCGTCCAGCGGCCCCCAATCAGGCACGCCCGCCAATCTGTCCCCGGCGGAAACCACTCGCATGATCGAGCAGCTCGACGCGCTCGGGGTGCTGATGGGCAAAGCACGCGCGGCGGTCAGCGGCGTGATCTTCGGTCAGGACACGGTGGTCGAGCAGACCCTCATCACCGTGCTGTCCGGCGGGCACGCGCTGCTGATCGGCGTGCCAGGCCTCGGCAAGAGCCGTTTGGTCGAGACCATGGGCACCGTGCTCGGCCTGGACACCAAGCGCGTGCAGTTCACCCCCGACCTGATGCCCGCCGACATCATCGGCGGCGAGGTGTTGGACGAAATCGACGGCCGCCGCTCGTTCCGCTTCGTGCCCGGCCCGGTGTTCTGCCAGTTGCTGATGGCCGATGAGATCAACCGCGCCAGCCCGCGCACGCAGTCGGCGTTGCTGCAGTCGATGCAGGAGCAGCGGGTCGCGATCGCCGGGTTCGAGCATCGGCTGCCTCGCCCGTTCCACGTTCTGGCGACACAAAACCCGATCGAGCAGGAGGGCACTTACCCGCTGCCCGAAGCGCAGTTGGACCGGTTTTTGCTGGCGATCGACATCACCTACCCGGAGATCGACGCGGAGCGCGCCATGCTGGTCGCCACCACCGGCGCCGACACCCCCAGTGCGGATCGGGTCATGACGCCCGAAAATCTGATCGAAGCCCAGGGCCTGATTCGCCGGATGCCGGTTGGGGAGGCGGTGGTGGAAGCGATTCTGACCATGGTCCGCGGCGGTCGGCCGGAAAGCACCGACCTCGACGTCGTGCGCCATCATGTCGCCTGGGGTCCCGGCCCGCGAGCGGCGCAGGCGCTCATGCTGGCCTGCCGTGCCCGCGCTATCCTGGATGGGCGTTTGATGCCCAGTCTGGACGATGTCGCAGCGCTGGCGGGGCCGGTGCTGCGGCATCGGATGGCATTGAACTTCTCGGCCCGAGCCGACGGGGTGGCGCTGGATGAGGTGATCGACCGTCTGGTTGAACGTCTTGGCTGATTTGCCCCTGAGCCCCTCGGCCAGCCCACCAGGTTTCGATCTGGCGCGCGCGCGACGGGCCGAGGCACTTGGCAGCCGCCTGCCGCCGCTATTGGTCGCGGCACGCCGGGTCGCCGCGACGGTGGCGCAAGGTGTCCACGGACGCCGCCGAGTCGGCCAGGGCGACAGTTTCTGGCAATTCCGGCCTTACGTGTCCGGCGATCCGGTCAACCGGATCGACTGGCGTCAATCGGCTCGCAGCGGCCGCGAGCCGCCCGAAGGCTGGCTGATCCGCCAAACCGAATGGGACGCGGCGCAAACCGTGTATCTGTGGCGCGACGGTTCGGCGTCGATGGGCTGGCGGTCCCGCGCGGCGGCATCCGACAAGCGAGACCGCGCCAGCTTGCTGTTGCTCGCGCTCGCCTCGCTGCTGCTGCGAGGCGGCGAGCGAGTCGCGGTGATCCGGCCCGGCGCCCGCCCGGTTTCCGGCCGCTTCGGGCTGAACCGTGTGCTGGAGGAACTGGATCAGGCTCGCGACGATGACGACCTGCCGCCGCGGTTTCCTCTGCCGCGGCACGCCCAGGTTGTGCTGTTTGGCGATTTTCTCTCGCCATTGGAGCGGATTCAGGAGACCATCGGCCGCATGTCCGCGGTTCCCGTCACCGGCTACCTGCTGCAGGTCCTCGATCCGGCCGAGACGACGTTGCCTTATGACGGCCGCATCCGCTTCCAGGGCCTGCAAGGTGAGCGGGAAACGCTGATCCCCCGGGTCGAGAACGTCCGCGACACCTATCGGGATCGGCTGAAGCGCCAGCAGGAGGGGCTGGCCGCGATTTGCGCCGCCGCCGGGTTTGGGTTTGGTGTGCACCGGACCGATCATGCGCCGGAGACAGCATTACTGTCGCTCTATACCGCGCTGGGTGTCCGATGATGTTTCACCATCAAGGCCGCGGCCGGAGATGAGCTTCGCCGCGCCGCTGGCCCTGGTGGCATTGGCCGCGTTGCCGCTGCTTTGGTGGCTGCTGCGCGTCACGCCACCCTCGCCGCGGCGCGAGATTTTTCCGGCCATCCGCCTGCTTTTGGGCCTGAACCCGACCGAGGAAACCCCGGCTCGCACGCCCTGGTGGTTGTTGTTGCTTCGGCTGATTGCCGCCGCGCTGGTGATCCTGGCACTGGCCCGCCCGGTCCTGGACAGCACCGGGTCGATGGCCGGCCGCGGTCCGGTGCTGCTGGTGATCGACAACGGGTGGGCGGCGGCCGCCGACTGGCCGCGCCGGATGCAGATGGCGAACATCGTGCTGGACCGGGTGGCGCGCGCCGGCAGAAGCGTCGCCTTGCTCGCCACCGCGGCTGGCGAAACCGGTGCCTCGGCGAAAGCAACCGCGCCAATGCCGGTCAACGACCTCCGCCCGCTGATCGGTGCGCTTCGGCCGGAGGCCTGGCCGTCCGACCGCGCCGCCGCCGTGCCGCGGGACTGGAGTTATTCCGGCACCGATGTCGTCTACCTCGCCGACGGTTTGATGGACGGTTCGGACTTCACCGATTTCGAAAAACGCCTGTCCGCCATCGGCAAGGTGACCGAGGTCTGCTGCGCCGCGACACCGCCGAAGCTGCTGATGCCGCCGGAAATCGAGGCCGACCGCATGGCCGTGCGCGTCGCCCGCGCATCCGGTGACGCACCGGAAACCGCCGCCGTGCTGGCTCGCGGCGGTGACGGCAGGACGTTGGCTCGGGCCGAGATCCACCTGGCGAAGGGCGAGACGACCGGCACCGCGACGCTGAACCTGCCGCTGGAGTTGCGCAACCGGATCAGCCGGCTGGTCCTCGACGGGGCGCCCTCGGCCGGATCGGTTGTATTGCTGGATGAGCGCTGGCGGCGACGGCCGGTCGGGTTGCTGACCACGGATATGACCTCGGCGGACGCACCGCTGACCGGGCCATTGTATTATCTGCGCCGCGCCCTGGCCCCGTTCACCGAACTGCGGGATGGCGATTTGCCGACGCTGCTGCGCGGTGAGCTTTCCGTGCTGGTGCTGGCCGACCGCGCTCTGACCCCCGGGCCGGAACTGACCGCGCTGACCGCCTGGGTTGAGAAAGGCGGTCTGCTGATCCGTTTCGCCGGCCCTCGCCTGGCGGAGGCCAATATGCCCGACCCGCTGCTTCCGGTGCATTTGTTGAACGGCGATCGCCAGCTTGGTGGTACGATGTCCTGGAGCGAACCCGCCGGACTGGCGTCCTTCCCGACCGCCTCACCGTTTTCAGGGCTGATCGCGCCGCCGGATGTGCGCGTCAGGCGGCAGGTGCTCGCGGAGCCCGGCGCTGATCTGGCCTCGCACACCTGGGCATCGCTCGCCGATGGCACGCCGCTGGTAACGCGGGAGGCTCTGGGCGCGGGACAGATCGTGCTGTTCCATGTCACGTCGAACGCCGACTGGTCGAACCTGCCGCTGTCCGGGCTGTTCGTGGACATGCTCAACCGGATGGTCGCGCTGTCGGCCGGGGTCGCGAGCACCACCGACACGACGATCCTGGCGCCCGCCGAAGCGCTCGATGGATTTGGCCGCCTGGGCCGCCCGCCGGAGGCGGCACAAGGCCTGGAAGCCGCCGCGTTCGGCAAAACCCCGGCCTCGCCCCGGCACCCGCCTGGCCTGTACGGTCCCGAAAATGGGCGGCGCGCACTGAACCTGGGCGCGGCGGCGCCGAAACCTGAACTCGCCCCGACAGTGGACGGCGCGACTTTGGAGCCGATGGGTGAAACCCCGCGGGAGAAGGAACTCGGACCGCCTTTGCTCGCTTCCGCGATCGTCCTGCTGATCGTGGACATGGTGCTGGCTCTGGGCTTGCGCGGCCTGCTGCGACGGAGTGTCGCCGCGATGATGGTGCTGGCACTGGCGGCGGCTTCCCCAGCGCGGGCGATGGATCCCGCGCAAGCGGTTGATCCGTTATCCAATCCGGCATTGATGACCCGGCTGGGTTACATTTTGTCGGGCGACGCCAGAATTGATGCGATCGCCAAAGCGGGGTTGGTGGGATTGTCGGACTACGTCAATCAGCGCACGGCGGCGGTATTGGTCAAACCCGACCCCGTTGAGCCTGGGCAAACCGATCTCAGCCTTTACCCGCTGCTCTACTGGCCGATCACGGCGGACGCTCCGGCGCCATCAACAGACCAGGTAACGGCGCTGAACGACTACATGTCGCACGGCGGAATCATCGTGATCGACACGCGCGATTCCGGCTCCGGTGCCGGCTTCGCGCCAGGCACCGATGAGGCGCTGAAACGGGTGGCACATGACCTCGCGATTCCACCGCTGGCGCCGTTGTCGAGCGAACATGTGCTGGCACGGGCGTTTTACTTATTGAATGAGTTCCCGGGCCGGTTCACCGGTGATCCGGTTTGGGTGCAACGCGATCAGGATCGCTCCAACGACAGCGTCTCACCCGTCATCATCGGCGGTAACGACTGGGCTTCCGCCTGGGCTGTTGATGCGCAAGGACGTAATCCGTACGCGGTCATCCCGGGTGGGCAACGGCAACGAACGCTGGCGTACCGGTTCGGAGTCAACCTGGTGATGTACGCGCTGACGGGTAATTACAAAGGCGACCAGGTGCATATACCAGCGATTTTGCAACGGCTGGGGCAGTAGCGGAACTCGGGCGCTGGATTCATATGGATGTGCTTACGTGCTGGCTTTCGCCTCTCACATCTGCTTCGGACTCGACCCCACGGCATGCGCACATCTTGAACGAGACCGGCGCGGGATGTCACGCTCGACACTCAGCAAGCAAGTTGTCGCGGATCGATGCGGACGGGATGAAGAGAGGTGCCGCCGTATGTCAAAGTTCAAGAGCTAATGCCGTGCCAGAAAATCCAGCAACATCTTGTTGAATACGATCGGCTGCTCCCAATACGGGCTGTGGCCGGCTTCGGCGATCGTCGCGACTTCGGCGTGCGGCATATGCCGTGCCTGCATGCGAAGCAGAGAGGGTGGGGTATACAGGTCCGACTCCCCTGTCACCAGTAACGTCGGCTGCCGGATCGTTTCGAGCCTGGCCCAGGTGAGAGGATGCTTCACTTTGGGAACGATACGAGGACCCGGCATCGCCTGCTGTCGCAACTCCAGCCACGCGGCGAGACCTTCCGGATTACCGGCGCGATAGGACGGCGACAGTTCCTTGAACTCGTGCGGCAGGCCGGCGAAGAACTCCGGACGCAGCCGATTGTTCACCGCCTGGTAGTCCGCGTCGGTGATCCCCATGAGCGACGACACAATCGTCAGGCTGCGTACCTTCCCCGGATACGCCAGCGCGAAATCCAGCGCGAAGAACCCGCCATGGGCCGCGGCCACAAGATCGACCGCGCCGAGCTTCAGGTGCCGGATCAAATTGTCGAGATCGTCCGCCGCGACACCTGGGTTGGCGGGATCGCCGGGATCGGACCGATAATATCCCCGCCGTGAATACGCGATGGCCCGATAACCCGCCTCCGCGAGCACAGGTTGCTGATACACCCATCCGGCCGCGCTGTGAGTTGCCGCATGCATCAGGATCACGGGCCGGCCCGAGCCGCCGGTATCCCAGTACCAAAGTCTGGTCCCCGGCAATTCGGCAACCACCTCGTGCGCCGGGGCCTGCTTCGGGATGCGAACGGGCGTCCATACCGGGGCTGGTATCGCCATCATGCGTACTCACCTGTCGTGCCCATGAAGAGATTCCTCACGAATATCATGCTTTTCGCACGTTCCACATCGCGGTGATGGGTGCCCCGACGAACCCACTCATGCCGCTTCGATAAGCATAAGGAATGAAATACTGCCCGAGCGGTATGAATGGCGGTTCTTCAAAACCAAGCAACTGCATCTTTTCGGCGAGCTGTTTCTGCCCGGCCAGATCTTGCGCGTCGAACCAGGCGGCCTTCAGTGCCTCCATCTTCGGATTGGCTTTCACCCCGTTCAGCGGAATGTTGCTACCGGGATTGGACGGCCACAATCCCGCCCAACCGACGCAGAAGCAACTCCATCCGGCCATCACCGCCGGATCGGTGCTGCGCTGGCGCGCCGACAGCGTGCCCCAGTCCATCGACTGGAAATCGACATTGAGGCCAAGCTGCATGAGGGTCGCATTGGTGACCTCCGCCATCGCCCGGTATTCCGGGATTTCCGGCGCCATCAGTACGATCTTCTCGCCCTTGTAACCAGACTCGGCGATCAACCGCTTCGCCAGTGCGATATCGCGTTTGCCGTTCAGCACCTGCATCCCGGCATCCGAGGCATACGGCGAGCCTGGCGTGAACATTCCCATGCCGGCGCGCGACAGACCGGGCTGATCGCCCACCACGGCGGCCATGAAATCCTGTTGATTGATCGCCGGCAACAACGCGGCGCGCAATTTCGGATTGTCGAATGGCGGTGCGCCGTTGTTCAGGTTCAAAATTCCGAAGAATCCCATCGGATCCACCAGTTCCACTTTCACGCCGGTGCTGGACTTCAATTTCGGCAGCAGATCGAACAGCGGGCGTTCAATCCAGTCGACCTCGTCCTTTTGCAGGGCCGCGGCGGCGGTGGCCGGGTCGGGCAGCATGTGCCACTCGACGCGGTCGAACCAGGCCATCTTGCCGCCGGCCCACATCTTCGCCGGCTCCTGACGTGGGACGTAGCCTTCATGCCGGGTGTAGACGGCGCTCGATCCGGTCACGAACTCATCGGGTTGAAAGCGGAACGGTCCGCTGCCGGTTTGATCGGTGATGGCGGTGAAGGCATCGGTTTTCGCGAGCCGCGCGGGGCGGATGAAGCAGGTGGTCGCACCCAGGCCATACAGCATGTGTCCGTAGGGACGCTTCAGGCGGATTTCAAATGTCTTGTCGTCGATGGCGGTCATCTCGTCCAAAACCGCCGCCATGTGCACGCCGAACGGATCACGCCTGGCCCAGCGGGCGATGGAGGCGATGCAGTCGGTGGCTCGGACTTTCTCGTCATCGTGGAATATCAGGCCGTCGCGCAGGGTGAACTTCCAGCGCAACTGATCGGCGGAGACTTCGTGTCCAGCCGCCATTTGTGGCCGTGCCACGAATTGGTCATCCAGACCGTACAACTGGTCGCACGTCATATAGGCGTGGACCAGACCGACAATCGAGATGGCCCAGACAGGGTCCATGACGATCAGGTTGCTGTAGGGAACAAAGCGCAACGTTCGTTGCGCGGTGGCGCCGGTGATGGCGGGTACACGCACGGTCTGCGCGCGCGCCGATGTCGCGAGGCCGGCGCCAAGCAGCGGCAATGTCAATGCCGCACGCCGTCCGATCGTGTTGTTTCGGTTTGACATTTTTTGTCCCCCCGCGTTCTCAACCAGCTTCCCCATCGCCGCGCCGTGTTGATGCAAACAACTCGGTGGAGCCCGGCCGTATCGCAGATGTCATCATCGTCAGGTCTGGGTGATGCGATAATGTCCCATCACACACTGGGTCCCACATTCCCCTCAACGCACGGCGAGCACCAGTTTGCCGCGCAAATGACGAGCTTCGCTCACACGATGCGCCTCCGCCGCGTCGGCCAGAGCGTATTGCACGATCGGCGGAGGAGCGACCGCTCCGGCCTCCAGAAGCGCGACGATTCGTTCCAGATGCGCGCGGTCGCGAGACACCGCCGGCCGCAATACCTTCACATCGGTGCGTGACGCCTTGAACCCTTCCGGCGCCGGAGCGACCCAGACCAGACGTCCACCCGGTTTCAATACGCTGTACGACCGCACCTGCACCTCGTCGCCAACCGTATCGAACACCACGTCGCAACCGGACACGGCCTTGGTGAAATCCTCGGCGTTGTAATCGATCACCCGATCGGCCCCGAGGCCGCGCACATAATCGGCGTTGGCCGCGCTGGCCGTCGTGATCACGGTGGCGCCGAGATGTTTGGCCAATTGGATCGCGAAGCCCGCGACACCGCCCGCACCGCCCTGGATCAGGATGGTTTCGCCGGCCTGAAGCCGCGCGGTATCCTCGACAGCCCAGATCGCGGTGATGCCGGTCAACGCCATCGCGGCGGCCTGCGCATGGGACAGGCGATCCGGCTTGCGCGCGACGATCGCGGCCTTGATCGCGAGCTTTTCCGCGTACGCACCCTCCTTCCCCGCGTCGTTGACGCCGAACACCGCGTCACCGACGGCGAAATCCGCGACGCCATCGCCAACCGCGGCGACCACGCCAGAGAAATCACGGCCCAGAATGTGCGGGAATTTGAGGCTGCCGTGGCCGCCAAGGCGCACTTTGTAGTCGGCGGCGTTGACACTGGCGGCGTGAACGTCGACCACGATCTCACCCGGTCCGGCGGAGGGATCCGGCGCCTCGCCGAGGCGCAACATTTCCGGCCCCCCATGGCCCGTCAGCAGCATTGCTTTCATCTTGTTTGTTCTCCCAAGGACGGCGGATGGTTCGAGACTTTCTGGCCGCCCTTCGTCAGAGAATCAGCGCTGACGCGATCGCGAGTCAATGCACCGGTCAGGCGAGCCGCGATGGCGGAACGGAACCAATCCGGGCCGCGGTGGTAAAGGGAACCATGCGCGAGAATCCAGCCAAGGCCTCCCCGGAACAACGGGCGCTCGAACCAATCGTGCCGCGCCGCTGGCCGAAGGTCGCGGGCATCGCGTTGGTGGGTCTCGTCGTCGCCATCGCTCTGCTCGCGGCGGTCGCACCGCGCATGCGGCCGGCCCGCCCAGAATCCAACGACGATATCCGCGAGATCGCGGCCGCGGTCATCTTCGCCGCCAGCTATCTCGCGCTCGCCGTCGGCAAAATTCCTGGGCTGAGCATCGACCGGGCCGGCGTGGCGCTGGTGGGGGCCGGGCTGATGGTCGCATCCGGTGCTCTGTCGCTGGACGAGGCGTACAAGGCCATCGACCTGGATACCATCACGTTGCTGCTCGGCATGATGATCGTGGTGGCCAGTCTCCGCCTGTCCGGCTTTTTCGCCGTCGCCACCACCTGGGTCCTGGAGCATGCCAAAAGCCCGATTGTTCTGTTATGCGCGGTCTCGGCGACCTCGGGCGTGTTCTCCGCGTTCCTGGTCAACGACGCGATTTGCCTCGTGCTGGCGCCGCTGGTGCTGGAGTTGACGCGCCGGATGGGACGCCAACCGGTGCCTTATCTGCTGGCGGTCGCGATGGCATCGAATGTCGGCTCCACCGCCACGATCACCGGCAATCCGCAGAACATCATGATCGGCAGTTTCTCCCAGATTCCCTGGCGCACGTTCACCGCGGTGCTCGGCCCGGTGGCGCTGGCCGGCCTGGTGATCACGGTCGGTCTGTTGGTCCTGTTTCACCGCGAGGAGTTCGCCGGCGGCAGTGCTTTGGTCGCGGTGAAGCCGAACATCCGCGTCAACCGCGTGCTCGTGGCCCGTGCGTTGTTGGCGACCGCGGCGATGATCGCGCTGTTTTTCGCCGGTCAGCCGCCCGCCAAGGCGGCGATCGTCATCGGTGCCCTGCTGTTGCTGACACGGCGGGTCAAAAGCGAACGAGTCTACGCCGAAATCGATTGGTCGCTGCTGCTGATGTTCGCCGGCCTGTTCATCATCGTGGCTGGCGCGCAACGAGCGCTGCTGACGCCGGACGTTATCGCCGCGGTTGGTCGCCTGCATTTGGATCAGGTGCCTGTCCTGGCCGCGGTGACGGCCGCGTTGTCCAACCTGGTCAGCAACGTGCCGGCCGTGTTGATGATGAAGCCGTTCGTCGCGCCTTTGGCTAACCATGACACGGCGTGGCTGACGATCGCCATGGCGTCGACTCTGGCGGGAAACTTCACCGTTCTTGGGTCGATCGCGAATCTGATCGTGGTGCGGCAGGCGAAATCACGCGGCGTCGAGATCAGCTTCTGGGACTATTTCAGGGTTGGCGCGCCGCTGACCGTGATCACGTTGGCGATCGGTACGTTATGGCTGTGGCTGTGACGCCGATAGCGAAAGCCGCCGGCTTTCGGCCACGCTCACTCGATGCCGTCAATTTCCTGCTGTCGGATGTCCGCGGTGCTCTGGGCCCCTACCTGAACGTCTTCTTGGTCACCCAGCAACACTGGAGCCAATCGGAAGTCGGTCTCGTCACGACCGTCAGCGGTCTGCTCGGGCTTTCGGTGCAAACGCCGATCGGCGCCGCGATCGACGTGACCGGCTCCAAACGCGGCGCGGTCATTTTGGCACTCGCGGTGCTGGCCGTGGGAGCGTCCGTCATCTTCGCACTGCCGCGCTTCTGGCCGGTCGCGATGGCGAATACTCTGGTGGCGATCGCCGGCGACGTGTTTCCCCCCGCGATCGGCGCTCTCACCCTGGGCATGTACGCACGCGGACAACTGGCGCGACGCATGGGGCGAAATTCTGCCTTCGACCATGCCGGCAACGTCGCCATCGCCGTCATCGCCGGCGCGGTTGGGCCGGCGCGGTTGGGTATGTCTTGTCGCAACGCGCCGTGTTTCTGCTCGTGCCGCTGTTCTCGTTGCTCGCTTGTGCCGCGGTGCTATCGATCCCGGCCGCCGCCATCGACAACGATCGGGCGCGCGATCTGGATGGAGAGGCGGACGCGGCTGGCACTCCCGCCGGATTTGGCGTCCTCTTCGAGTCCCGGCCACTGATGGTATTCAGCTTGTGCGTGATGCTGTTCCACCTCGCCAACGCGGCGCTGCTGCCGCTGGTGGGCCAGAAGCTGGCCGCTGGCTGGCCCAAGGAAGCGACCGCCATGATGTCGGCCTGTATCGTCGCCGCGCAGTTGGTGATGCTGCCGATCGCTTTGCTGGTGGGACGCACCGCTGACACCTGGGGGCGCAAGCCGCTGTTGGTCACCGGGTTCGCGGTCCTGCCCATCCGTGCGGTACTTTACACGTTGTCCGACAACAGTGCCTGGCTGATTGGGGTCCAGGTGCTCGACGGCGTGGGAGCCGGCATCTTCGGCGCGCTCACGCCCTTGGTGATCGCCGATATCATGCGAGGCACCGGGCGCTACAATCTGGCGCAAGGCGCGGTCGCGACCGTGCAAGGGATCGGCGCATCACTGAGCGGTTTGCTCGCCGGAGTGATGGTGGATCATTTCGGATACACAGCCGCGTTTCTGACGCTCGGAGCCGCGGCCGCGATCGCCGTGATCGTGTTCGCGATTGGAATGCCGGAGACGGCGAACGGGGACGGTGAGAGGCTTGATGGGCAACCGCGGGTGTTACGAGACCGGACGTAATTCTTGATATTAACCATAAATCAGTTCGCACAACTCGTCATAGGCCGGTCAACCGGAGTAGCGGGCCAGTTTCAACGTCCGCTATGGGTGGAAGCCGGACATGGGACACACGCGCCATCGACGGCTGGTTTGCGCCCATGACGGTCGCTCAGGGCTGCGGCTGGATCCCCCGGCAGCGGTCATCACGAATTCAAGATAGTTTACGGAAATAACCGGTGTCAGATTAAAGCTTGCGAGAACGCCTCGGTGCGGCGGTTCGCTCCCCAGGGCCACGTGGGAAGTCCGGCAAACGCTGTCGGCCAAGGTCAGTCTGTGTTGCCGTCAAGTCAGCCACCATCGTCATGAAGGTCACCTGCCTCAAACCCGCGGCCGCCGATTATAACCTGAGGAAGTGAACGAAGCGCGTTGTGCTACCATTCTCCATGACGTGCGCAAGGCGGCAGCCGGCAGCCTCATAGAAGGCACACCATCCGTCGAGGTCGCCGGGCGGTACACCCTGCCCGGAATTTACCTGGGCAAAATCGTGGAGCAGGACGTGCTGGTCCCCAGGCGGCCGTAATAATCAGCGATGACCAGCACGCATCCGGGAAACAGACGGCGGATGCGGCGCAGCCACGCAACCGCCGCCTTGCCACCGTTACGGCAAAGCTCATTGACAAAATCGCGCGCCAGGATCGTCTCGACGCGTTTGCGGATAGGGGTCGGGAAGGTCACCCTCCCCGCCCTCCGAACCGTGCGTGCGGTTCTCCCGCACACGGCTCTCCAGTC
>CALFNB010000667.1 GCA_937902425.1 uncultured Acetobacteraceae bacterium
GAAGGGATCAGAATCGCGATTGAGCCGCGCCGCCACCCCAAAAATGGGGCGTGGACCTTAGAACCGAATCGCCCTGATCCGCGACGCGTCCGAACTGGCGGACGATCAGGCCGGTATGTAATGTCACGACCTTGTCCGTCCGAACCCAACTGGCCAGTGGGAGCATGCCCTCCACCAGATTCTCTGGCAGCAGGCGACGCGCATTGGGCCAACCGGCCCGCGAGGTGACCGGACAGGCCACGAAATCGCCCCGTGCATCCGCCGCTGTCAGCGCCACGACAGGACGGCGCTTGGAACTGGACAGATCGGAGAACGGAAATGGCAGCAAGACCAGTGCTCCGGCTTCACACATTGTTCCAGGCCTCGTCCTCCGGATTATCCCAGACAGCCGTAAGAGCCACGGTCTGGGCGTCGATCAAATCGCGCCACTCCCCACGTTCCTGACGGTCACGCAGGAACATTACGAAGTCGAGGGCTTCCCGGGCCAGCGGCTCGGGGAGCAGTTTGGCTTGCTCGTAAACCTGCTCGGCGACCGTCATACTGTCCTCCGCTATCGTGCAGCGAAATCAGAAGATAACGGATGCGCATGTCGGAAAGCCAGCGGCGGCAACACGAATCGGCCGGGGCTTGAGCCCGGCCACGCGAGGGACAACAATTCATCCTCCGTCAGCCACGCCGGATTCCTCTTCTTCGAGCCCCCGCCCATCGCCCACGACCCATAACCGCCGATCAGTAACTGTCCCGGCCTTCACCCCCGTCCCCACCAAGGAAGATCGTCATGCCAAGGGGAATAAACGACGACCTTGAAGAACTCTCCCGCCTGATCGACACCGCCGACCGCGTCGTGCTGTTCACCGGCGCCGGCATCAGCACCGAATCCGGCATTCCTGATTTCCGTAGCCCAGGAGGCATCTGGACCAAAATGGCGCCGATCGATTTCCGTGACTTCATGCGCTCCGATGAGGCGCGGCGGGAAACCTGGCGCCGCCGCTTCGCCATGGAGGACATGTTCCGCAAGGCCACCCCCAATCGCGGCCACCGCGCCTGCGCCGAACTGATCCGCGGCGGCCGCGCGACCTCGGTCATTACCCAGAACATCGACGGGTTGCACCAGGACTCCGGCATCCCGGACTCGAAGGTGATCGAGTTGCACGGCAACACCACCTACGCGCATTGCCTCGACTGCGCGCGGCGTTATGAGGTCGCCGACCTGCGGGTGGATTTCGAGCGCGACAATATCGTGCCGCATTGCGCCTGTGGCGGGTGGGTGAAGACGGCGACCATCTCGTTCGGGCAGTCCATGCCGATCAACGAAATGCGTCGCGCCGAGCAGGAAACGCTGCTCGCCGACCTGTTCATCGTGCTCGGCTCTTCGTTGGTGGTGTATCCCGCCGCCGGGTTCCCGGAACTCGCCAAACGCAACGGCGCTTCGCTGGCGATCATCAACCGGGAGCCGACCCCGCTGGACCGCGCCGCCGACCTCGTGCTGCGGCGTTCGATCGGGGAAACGATGGGCGCGCTGGCTGGGGTGGAATAACGCGCGGGTTCATGCCAGGAGTGGCCGATGCTACAAATGCTCAATCTTCCGGACTGGCTGCCCTGGTGGGTTCCGCTGGCACTGCTGGTGCCGGCCTTACTGTGGGCGCTGTCGTTCCTGTTCATGCCATTCAGCGTGTTCGGGGTGAAAAGCCGTCTGGAGGTCATCGAAGCGCGATTGGATGAAATCCAGAACGAAATCCGTCACGTGGCGCTGCGGCTTCCCGCCGGTGGCGGACCTGGCCCGGATTACGACGATGTCTATCCGCCGAGAATGCACGAGCCGCGCACCGACCGGGTCATGAGCCGGCCGCCGATACCTCCCGCCCGCCACGAACTCTACAACGCACAGAGCCAGGAACGTCCCCCGATCGAGCGCCCCCCTTTGGAACGCCCCTCCTTGGAGCGCCCCCTCTTGGAACGCCCCCCCTTGGAACGCCCGGCCGAGCGATACAACGATACCCACGGCGAGCCGCCGCGGGAGCCGGCGCTTGAGGATCGGCCGCCGCCCTCGCCGAATGCTCGCCCGGTACGCCGGAATGAGCCTGTCGCGCGGCCGGTTCGGGCCGAGCCCAGATTGGACTGGCGCCGGTAGGCGCGCGGCATGACCGTCGATGGCCAAAGCGACGAGACGATCCGGCATTTGCTGACGACCACGCTGCGGATTGCTCTGGTCGGCGCCTCGATGAAGCCGTGGCGCGCGTCGCACGGGGTCATGCGGTTCCTGCTGGATCATGGGTTCGACGTCACACCGGTCAATCCGATGCTGGCCGGCCAGACTTACACGGGCGGACCGTGGTCGCGGGTCTGGAGGACGCGGCGCCGCTGGACATGGTGGACGTGTTTCGCAACACCAGCCACGTCGGCGCCCTGGTCGACGAGGCCATTCGCCTCGGCGCACGGAGCATCTGGATGCAATTGGGCGTCGTGGACCAGGATGCGGCGGAGCGCGCCCCGGGCGGCGGGGATCACCGTGGTAATGGATCGCTGCCCCGTGATCGAGGATCGCCGGCTTCACCTGTTTGCTCATTGAATTTGCTCATTGAACCGGCGGTCCATCTTTCCTTGTCGCGCCCAAGGTCCATCGGTTCCCCTCTGAACCAGAGGTTCATCGATCTCCCATTGAACCAGAGGTTCATCGATCTCCCATTGAACCAGAGGTTCATCGGTTCCCCATTGAACCGGAGGCGCCACGATGCCACATCGCGCGACAGGGAATTCGACGCGTAATGCCTGTCGGCGAGAAGGTGGGACGCACGCTCGACATCCGTCACGGCCGGGCTCGTCCGGGCCACCTGAACCCGCACGGTGCCGCGATGGGCAGCATGCACCAGCCGGGTGGCATGAGGAAACGAGGATGGACGACGCATCAATCCGTCTGACCGCCAGTATCAGACTCAATCCAGTCACCCATTGGGGACTCACATGACCAACGAAGAACGCGACATCATCTCCCAGTTCATCGCCCGGGTCGGAGGCGCACCCGCGCCATCCGGGTTCGCCACCGCGGGCTCGGTGCCGGCAACCCAGGCGCCGCCTCTGCCGCCGGTCGATCGGGACGCCGATACGCTCATCGCACAGCAGTTCCAGCGCTATCCCGAAGCGGCGTACCGCATGACGCAGCTGGCGTTCGTGCAGGAACAAGGGCTGATCCAGGCGCAGAACCGGATCGCGGAGATGGAGGCCGAGTTGCACCGCGCCCGCCAAGCGGTGCAACAGGCGCAGCAACAGCAACAACCGCAGCCGCAAGGCGGGGGGTTTTTCAGCAGCCTGTTCGGTGGTGGCCGTCCGCAGGCGGCGCCTCCTCCCAATCCCGGACCGTGGGGAGGGCAGCAGGCCGCGCCGCCGCAAGCTTATGCACCACCACCCCCGCAGGGGTATGCGCCGCCTCCGGGCTACGCACCGCCACCTCCGCAATACGCGCCCGGCTATCAGCCCGGCATGTTCCAACGCGGCGGCTCCGGTTTTCTGGGCTCGGCATTGACCACCGCGGCGGGTGTCGCGGGCGGCATGGTGGTGGGGAACATGTTGACCAATATGTTCACCGGTGAGCATCACATGGGTGGCGGCGCGTGGGGTGGTCAGCCTGGCGGGATGGCCGGCGGTCCCTGGGGCGCACCCGCTCCGGCCGTGACCGATCAAGGCGCCTGGGACAACACCGCCGCGGCGCCGGGGGCCAATCAGGATTATGTCGACAATGGCTCCTGGGATCAGCAACCCGCGCAGGACGCGTCAAGCAGCGACAGCAGTGGCGGCTCGGACAGTGGCGGCAGTTGGGACTCCGGCGGCGGCGGCGGTGACAGCGGCGGCGGGTCTGACGACTCGTTCTGATACAGCGTCCCGTCATCCCCGGTTTTATCCGGGGATGACGGGACGATCCTTACCGATCCGTCTGCAATCGCTTCTCGTACCACTGCGCGAGCATCGTGCTCGGAAACAGCAGCACGAAATATATCACCGCGACGACGGTGTAGACCTCCAGCGGCCGATAGGTGTCGGCGGTAATCATCGTGCCGTTGTACAGCAGGTCCGGCACCGCGATCGTCGACACCAGCGACGTGTTCTTCAATTGCGTGATCGACTGGTTGACGAACGGCGGGATCATGCGCCGGACCGCCTGCGGCAGAATGACCCGCCGCATCATGGACCAGGGACGCAAACCGAGGGCACGGGCGGCGTCCCATTGACCGCGTTCGATCGACATGATGCCGCCCCGGAATATCTCCGCGTAGAACGCCGCCGTGTAGCACGACAGGGTCATGACCGCTGCGACCGTGGCCGGAATTTGCACATTCAGCACGACCGGCAGCGCGTAATAAACCCAGACGATTTGGACCAGCAACGGTGTGCAGCGAAACGCCTCGACGAACGCGATCAGGAGCCACTGCAGCGGGAACAGCCAGAACTTGCGCGAGATCAGCCAGTATCGCACCGGCACCAGCCAAAGATCCGCCCGGCTGGTGCGCGCCATCCGGCCCAGGCCAATCACCAGCCCCAACAGCAGGCCGAGCAAGATCGTTCCGGCCGTGTAGGCCAGCGTGACCAGCACGCCTTTCCAGAACAACGGCGCATAGCGCAGCAGAAACGGAAAGTCCCATTGGTAATGCATGGGACTCGCCGTCCGTTCAGAAGGTCAGCGCCGCCGGCACCTGATCCGGGTTCACGCTGGCCTTGGCGAGGCCTTCCAACATCCACTCACGGATCTGGCCACTGCCTCGGGCCATTTCGATCCAGGCGTTGATGACCTCCTTGAACCTTGTGTCCGGCTCGCGCTGGATGCCGAGGCAGCTTGGCAATGCGACCAGCGGTTCGGTCAGCAGGTAGTACGCGCCGATATTCGGGTTCTTGCCGACCTCGGAAAGGCCCAGAATCGCAGCGAGAATATGCACGTCGGCGCGGCCGGATTGCAGGTTGAGCAAGCACTCGTCGCGGCTTTTGAAACCGGTCAGTTGCGCCTTCGAGCAATACCGTTTCGCGGCTGTCTCATGCAACGATCCGATGTCGTAAACGATCCGGATGTCGGGTTTATCGATGTCGCTCCAGGTTTTCGGCGCCACACCTTTGCGGGCGACACAACCGAACGGATGAATGATCATCGGCTCGGTAAAGCCGATCGACAGCGCGCGGGCCGGGGTCGGGTTCAGCGCGAAGGCCAGGTCGACCTTGTTCGATTGCAGATCGAGCACCGAGTTGCCGTAGGTCGACTCGACATATTCCAGTTTGGCATCGAACACCTTGGCGATGTCCTTGGCCATTTCGATGCAGGACCCGCTCCATTCGCCATTGCTGATGTCCTTGGAGAAATACGGCAGCTCCCCCGGCAGGGCGGCGATCCGCAGGACCTTGGTGCGGCGGACACGGTCGAACGTGCTCTCATTGGCGGATTGCGCGAGCGCGGAACCGGTCAGCGCCATGCTGGCCAGAGTCAGAAGCGGTAGCGCGGCGGCACCTGCCAGGGCACGGCGGCTCAACAGAGCACCAGATGGGGTGCCAGGCGTTTTGGTCATCGGTGGCCTCTCCTGTATCTCGGCGTTCGCCGGATCGTTGCGCGGCACAGAATGGCGGCACGATGGCGTGACGCGCAAGCCTCAGCTTCGCAGCCCCCCTCAGCTTCGCGGCCCCCCTCAGCTTCGCAGCCCGAGGTCCACAATGGCCTGAACGATCGCTTCGGGCGCCTCGTTCGGCAGGAAGTGGCCCGCGACGGGGATGACCCGACGTTCATAACTGTTCGTGAAATGCTTCGCGTGCCCCGCCGACCCCGCCACGGGGCCGACCCCGTCGGCCTCCCCATGCAGCACGATGGCCGGCACGGTAATCGCCGGCCGCGCCGCGAGCAGTGCCTCGATTGGTGCCAGCGCCGGGTCGCCGGCCGCGTTCTGATGCCGGTGCCGGTAGGAGTGGATCACCACCTCGACAAAGTCGGGATTTTCGAAACTGGCGGCGGTGGTGTCGTAGGCCGCGTCGGCGAATTGCCAGTTGGGCGACCACATGCGCCACAGCAGCTTGCCGAGTTCGTGCCGGATGGCGGTGAGGCCGGCACGGCCCCGCTCGGTGTTGAAATACCATTGGTACCAATGGCGCAACTCCTGCGCGGCGGAGGCCGGTCGCAGTGCCTCGGCGATGTTCTGGATGTTGTAGCCGTTGATCGACATCAGGGCGCGGGTCCGCTCCGGCCGGAGTGCCGCGACGACACAGGCGGCCCGCCCGCCCCAGTCATAGCCGCCGAGCACCGCGCGCGGGATCTCCAGCGCGTCCATGAAGTCCAGCAGATCAAGGCCCAGGGCGGCCTGCTCGCCGGAGCGAGGGGTGTCCGAGGACAGAAAGCGGGTCGGACCGTAGCCGCGCAAATACGGCACCAGCACGCGCCAGCCTTGCGCGGCCAGAGCAGGCGCGGCGCCGTCATAGGCGTGGATGTCGTCGGGAAAGCCGTGCAGCAGGATGACGGGCGGCCCGTTCTCGGGTCCGGATTCGGTGTAGGCGATCTCCAGCATCGGGGTGCGGATGGTTTTGTGGGTCATTGGGAACCAGACTCAACCAAGGCGCGGGCGATGCCGGAGCTGCCACCGCAATGGATCACACGGAGCTTTCTGGCAGGAGATTCGGTCAATTCCACGCCTTTCGTTACAGGGGAGAGCACGCCTTAGGCAGCGTTTGGGTCAATCGATTGAAACGCCTGATGGATCGAGCGTGCCATGCTGCCGCTGGGATTTCCAGTGGCAGATGGTCTGCGCCTTGATGCCGAACCAGAGGCCAGGTTGGGCATGAAAATGCCGTACCGTGCCGGACCGGGCAGAAATCGGTTCGCAGGGAGAGTAGGAAACGTTGTTGAAAGGTCGCAAAGGTGAGACTTCTTTGGAAGCACCAACTCGATGCACCTTGCGCTCTCGTTACATCCTCCGGATACAGACGCAGATCACAAAATTGGAAGATACTACAATGGGAATTTGGGATTTCGTATCAAAGGTGGGTACCGCTGTTATCGAAAAGGCCCTTCGGGACGCGGAGAGGTCACAAGAAAAACAACAATAGATGCAAAGAGCGCCTACAGAACCTCCTCAGACCTCGGCTTCCTATCATCACGGTCGCAGCGACAACAGAACCGCCTTCGTGCTTTCCGCTCCAGGTCGATCAGAGAAGGCGGCACAGGCGCCACTCGCCGGGGCGTCTGGAAAAACCATCCATAATGTCCTGGAAAGACTAAATAAATGTGATCCCGAAACGTTCCCCTCGTCGGACAAGACCGATTACCGGACTATCAGTGCGACAGATCGGGTCCATTATCAATCCGCCACGGGAAGCACGGAGGGAAAGAAATCTGAGATTGTCTCGCAGAAAAATCTTGACCGGGTGCGGAAAGGGTCAGATGGCATCGATACCGTGGTTGCCTATGGCAAAAGAGCCCAGGACGTTGTGAAGGCGAGCGGTTTCCAAGGGAAGGTCATAGAGTCTTCTCACCCTTC